>DASYXF010000183.1:0-35752 GCA_035935335.1 Candidatus Acidiferrum sp. | reverse complement strand
CAAAAACGGGCGAACGCACCGAAAAGCTCTACTCGCTGATCGATCACGTCGCGCAGTCGCGCAACCGCAAGGTGTCCACCGGAGAGCTCAACCGCTGGCTGAAGGAAGATGTGGACTTGCAGCGGGCCTCGAACCCGAAAGCCAGGCCAGTCCGCATCTATTACATGACCCAGGCAAAGACGGCCCCGCCGGTATTTTTGCTCTTCACCAACCAGAAAAAGCCGCTTCATTTCAACTTCGAACGCTTCCTTGAAAACCAGTTGCGCGCAAAATGGGATTTCACCGGCACCCCGGTCCGCTTCATCCAGCGCTTGAAAAAGCGCGAAGATCGCTCCCCAGCCGGTGGCGACGCAGAAGAGTAGGTCCATCGGCCGTTCCATTGGGGGATACCCTGCCGTCCGTTCAAGTACTGTGGCTGCCCGTAAAACCTTCTGATAAACTCACCCCGTAAACGCGGGAGGTCCCCTTCCCCGCACTTTTCAAGGTGAACCGAACTCCAAAATGAGCAGCGCCGCCCAAGTCGGGATCTCCGAGGAGCAGGACGAGCGGTATTACCGCATCGGCGAAGTCAGCCGCATCACCGAAATCCGCCCCTTTGTCCTGCGCTACTGGGAAGAAGAGTTTCCCTTGTTGCAACCGGTGAAGGGCCACCAGGGCTATCGCCTCTATCGCCAGCAGGACGTGGACCTGGTGCTGAAGATTAAGCGTCTGCTTTACGATGAAGGCTTCACCATTGCCGGTGCGCGCCGCCATCTCCGCGATCTCGAAAACGGCGGAGGCCTCGAAGCCGCGGTCGAAGAATTGACCGCCTCCACCGTAACCGAAGGCGAAGCAGTGAAACTCAACCGCAAAATGCTTCTCGACCTCCGCGATTCTCTCCGCAGTTTCTTGACGCTGCTCGAAGGCAAGTGATACCGTGGAATTGGTTAGTTTGCGGCCGTTTAGCGTGACCGCTCCGGTCGGGACGTAGCGCAGCCTGGTAGCGCGCACGCTTGGGGTGCGTGAGGTCGCGAGTTCAAATCTCGCCGTCCCGACCATTTTTCTTTCTCCTCATATGGGCCTTCTCTGGAAAACCTTTTTCCTCGCTCTGGTGGCCGCCTCACTTTTATTCCTTGCGCGGATGTTTTTTTACCCTAAGCCCGCTCCGCAATCTCCCGGTGAAGCGGTCAATCGGATGATCGCACTGCAGGATGATGGTCGTTACGATGAAGCCGCGAGGACTGTGCAAACCTGGCTGCAAAACAACCCTCGGAACGCTTCTCGGGATGGATTGTTGTATCAGCAAATCGCAATGGTCTATGTCATCAAGGCTTACAAGAGTCCGGAGACTAGGGAGGATTCGGTTCGTCAGGCCGCATTAAATTTTGACAATGCACGTATTCTTCATGACAAGGAACAGTCTTCGGGCTTAGACACTGAACTTTTCGAACTCGGAAGCGGATACGAACACCTGGGAGACCTATCCGTCGCCGAAAAATGTAAGTTCTATGAGGAGGCTCGCCAATTATTTGAGAAGCAAGCGCCTTTAATTCAAAGCGAGACCTACACGGCGTCGGGTAAGACCTTTTCGCTGAAGCCGCTTCAAGTCGAGGTCAAGAAGCATCTCGATGCGGTTCGCGAGAAACTCTCAAGTTCAGGCTGCCAGGCAAACGGGAAGCTGTAAATAAACAACCAGCGAACCAGGGAGCAGTTAGAATTGGTTTGCGGATGCTTGCGCACGTGAACAATTTCCGCTACACTAGTAACTAGTCAGACTGGTCAGAGTGGTGCCTAATGAAAAAGCTATCTTCGACAAAGAGGAAAAAACAGCGGCGGGCCGCCAGCGTTGCCCCGGCAACGCGATGGCAATTGCAGACGGCCAAAGCACGGTTCAGCGAACTGTTCCGCCGAACCCGGACGGAGGGCCCCCAATGGATTACAAAACAAGATAAAGAGGCCGTGGTTATGCTGCCAGCAGAGGATTTTGAGGCCCTTACCGCCCGGGCCAAGCAGCCCAAGAGCTTGATGCAGTTCTTGGCAGAATCTCCTTTGGTAGGTTCCGGGATCAATCTTGAGCGCGAAGAGGATTATGGGCGGGACGTGGATCTTTGAGCGGCTATTTGCTGGACACCAATGTCCTTTCCGAGGGCGTCAAATTGCGGCCTGACCTCAAAGTCAAGACATGGGTAGACTCTATCGACGAGCAATTAGTTCATGTGAGTGTCTTAACTCTCGGGGAGATTCGTAAAGGAATCGAGTCCCTGCCGCTTTCAGCCCGCCGTGCAACACTGGAATCCTGGCTAGTGCGCGACCTGGTTGTGCGTTTTGCTGGCCGTATTTTGCAGGTGGATCAAGAAGTAGCCGACCGTTGGGGGCGCCTTGTAGGTAAGGCCAAAGCGGAAAATCGGCCCTTGCCCGCCGTGGACGGATTGTTGGCGGCCACTGCCATGGAACACAACTTGACGCTGGTGACGCGTAACACACGCGATGTGCTGCTGACGGGCGTGCCCGTTTTCAATCCCTGGGAATCCTGAACAGCAGACGTTTCCGAAGTTCCGACCTATTGCGACTACAATGTATAGATGGAGTGCTTGCCGACGTGAAAAAGGCGCGTGTGTTGCTGACCAATGATGATGGCTACCAGGCTGCCGGGTTGAAGGCGCTGGCGGAAGAGTTGCGCGCGATTGCGGACGTGAGCATCGTGGCGCCCAGCTGGGAGCGCAGCGGGGCTGCGCAGAGCCTGACGCTGCGGCAGCCGATTGTCTGCCATGCGACCGGGGAAAACCAGTGGGCCATCGACGGAACGCCGGCCGATTGCGTCATCGTGGCGCTACACAAACTGCTGAAAGAGCCGCCCGAGCTGGTGATTTCAGGGATCAATCACGGCGCCAACCTCGGCGAGAACGTGTATTACAGCGGCACGGTCGGCGCGGCGCGCGAAGCGGTGATCCACCACGTGCCGGGGATCGCAATGTCTCTCTGTTCGAAGCGCGGCAAATCAGATTTTGCGCCTTCCGCAAAAATCGCCCGGCGTGCCACAGAGCTAATCCTGAAAGAAGGATTGCCGCCGCAGGTTCTGCTCAACGTCAACGTACCCGAAAACTGGAATGGCGGCGTCAAGTTCACACGGCAATCGAAGAAGATCACCCGTACCGTTCTCCGCGAGGGCAAAGACCCGCGCGGCCAGGATTATTACTGGCTGAGCGAGCAGCGCATCGACAGCGGCATGGAACTCGATGCCGAGACGGATTACGCCGCGGTCTTCGCCGGCGAGGCTTCCGTCACGCCGCTGCATCTCGATCCCACCCACACGGAATCGCTCAATCATTTGAGCCACTGGGCCGCGCTGCTCGCTTTTAAGTAGTCCGCAACGAAAATCAATAAGCACGATAGAATATCGGGGCGATGCCGGAATCTTCCAATTACGATGTGGTCGTAGTCGGAGCGGGCGTCTTTGGCTCCTGGACGGCCTGGCACCTTGCGAAACGCCAACTGAAAGTATTAGTTCTGGACGCCTACGGCCCGGCCCACGCGCGCGCCAGCTCCGGCGGAGAAACGCGCATCATCCGTATGAGTTACGGCAAAGACGAAATTTACACGCGCTGGTCGCAGCGTTCCCTGGTCCAGTGGAAAGAACTTTCGGCGGCATGCGGACAGCCGCTGTTTCAGCAGACGGGCGTGCTCTGGCTGGAAGGCGCGGACAACCTCCGGCTGCGCGAATCGCAAGCCACCCTCGAGCGCTGTGGCATACCTCACGAAGTGATGGACAACGCAGAGCTCGCCAAGCGCTATCCGCAAGTGAATTTCGAGGGCATCAGCCGCGGGCTGCTGGAACCCGGCAGCGGCGTCCTGCTCGCGCGTCGCGCCGTGCAATCCGTGATCGAAGAAACAAAAAAGATGCATGCCGGTTTCCTGATCGCCCAGGCCGTTCCACCGGATGGCGGCGGCCCGATTACCAAACTGGCCACATCCCTCTGCGGCGCTTTTTCCGCGGCCCACTTTGTCTTCGCCTGCGGCCCGTGGCTCGGCAAAGTTTTCCCCGAACTTCTCGGCCAGCGCATTTTTCCCACTCGCCAGGAAGTTTTTTTCTTCGGCAGTCGCGCGGGAGACGCGCGTTTTGCCCCGCCGGCTTTGCCGACCTGGCTCTTCAACAACGACGAAGTCTACGGCATGCCTGACATCGAATCGCGCGGCCTGAAAATGGCTCGCGACACTCACGGGGAACCCGTCGATCCTGACACCCAATCACGCATCGTCAGTGCAGAGGGCGCGGAGTGGGCTCGCAACTATGTGGCGCGCCGCTTCCCTGCTCTCAAAAACGCGCCCATCATCGAAACGCGCGTCTGCCAGTACGAAAACACCTCCAACGGCGATTTCCTGATCGACCGCCACCCGGAAATGCCCAACGTCTGGCTAGCGGGCGGCGGTTCCGGACACGGCTTCAAGCACGGCCCCGCTCTCGGCGAATACCTCGCCGCGCAAATCTGTGGCGAAGGAAAAGCGGAACCCCGCTTTTCTCTCGCCAGCAAAGCCACGCACCAGAAACGTGCCGTATTCTAGCCCTTATGCGCGGCTACGAAACTTTCCCCAACCGTTTACGTCTTTACCAGTGTAGGAGTTTGCCTCAAGCCTTTCCCACAGTCATTTTGACGATTTGGATCTAGGAGGAAGCATGCAAGGAGCACGAAAAACAGCCGGGCAAGGTGTGCTGGCATTGCTGGGCCTGCTGTTCGCATTGGCGTTGCCCTCGGCAGTAGTGGCCGCACCCGCGGAAGAATTCCACGTCCCGGTCGAATACTACAAGCTGCCCAACGGGCTGCGGGTGGTGCTTTCGCTGGATCACACCGCGCCAACGGTTTGCGTCGGCGTCTATTACCGCATCGGTTTCCGAATCGAACCGAAAGATCGCACCGGCTTCGCGCACCTCTTCGAACACATGATGTTCCAGGGCTCGAAAAATCTCGGCAAAATGGAATTCATCAAGCTCATCCAGACCAACGGCGGAATCCTCAACGGCTCCACGCGCTTCGACTTCACCAATTACTTCGAGGTTGTGCCCTCCAACAAACTCGAAACCATTCTCTGGGCTGAAGCCGACCGCATGAGCGGCCTCGCGGTCACCGAAGACAATCTCAAGAATCAGCAGGGCGTCGTGGGCAATGAAGTCAAAGTTAACGTGCTGAACCGCCCCTACGGCGGCTTCCCGTGGATTGACCTGCCGATGGCCGCCAACACCAACTGGTACAACGCGCACAATTTCTACGGCGATCTGACGGACATCGAATCGGCGAAACTCGACGAAGTAAAACAGTTTTTCGACACCTACTACGCGCCGAACAACGCGGTACTGGTGATCGTCGGCGATTTTGAAAACCCAGACGCCAAAAAACTGGTGGACAAATATTTTGCCGGAATCAAATCCGCGAATGTGCCGCCGCAACCCGACCTGACCGAACCCCGCCAGGAAAAAGAAAAAATAGTCGTGAAGAAAGACCCGCTGGCCCCGCGCCCGGCAATCGCCATCGGTTATCAGATGCCCGAACGCAATACGCCGGAATATTACGCCATGGGCCTGCTGGAACAGATGCTCATCGAAGGTGACGACAGCTTGCTCCGCCAGGAACTCGTTCAAAAGCGCGGCCTCACCGACAGCATCGAAGGCGGCATCAACATGCTCGGCAACATGTTCAACTACAAGGGCCCGATGCTGCTGGCCGCGGACGTCACCTATGACCCCACGACCAAGCCGGAAACGATGATCGAAGCCATTGACACCGTGATCGAACCGCTCCGCACCAAACCCGTGGACCAGAAATCGCTGGACCGCGCCCGCGTCAAACTCCGCTCCAGCCTTTACGACACCATGGGCGAATTCGGCGGCTTCGGCCTGATGGATCTCCTCGCCAGCTTCGCTCTCTTCGACGACAATCCGGCGCGCGTGAACGACCTGGTGAACCAGTTCAACAAGGTAACGCCCGAACTCGTCCAGAAAACCGCGCGGGATTATCTGCGCTCCACCAACCGCACCATCATTGAGCTGCAACCCGCACCGAAAGACGCCGCCGCCCCGGCGAAAAACCAGTAGGCAAGGAGAATGCAAATGAACACGACGATGAAAAAGCTCGGCCTGCTGGCAATCGCGGGAAGCATCCTGGGAATCGCGCCTGCTCTGGCGCAGAAACAAGCTCCACCCGAAGGCGGTTCCCCTAAAGCTTTCACCGTTCCGGCCAATGAAACTTACACGCTGCCAAACGGGATGAAGGTCACGCTGGTGCAGTACGGAATTATTCCGAAGACAGCGATCAGCCTCGCCATAGATGCCGGGGAAATCAATGAGGGCTCCGGCCGCATCGGGGTAGCTGGCTTGACCACCGACCTGATGAAAGAAGGCACGGAGAAACTGACCTCGCAACAAGTGGCGGAGGACGCGGCCCGCATGGGCAGCACGCTCGAAATCCATGCCAGCCAGGACCAGACCAAGCTGGGAATCGACGTTCTGCAGGAGTTCGCGCCGGATGCCGTGAAACTCCTCGCCGATGTGGCACAGCATCCGCGTTTGCCCCAATCGGAAATCGATCGGCTGAAGAATGACGCCCTGCGCCAGATCGCTCTGCAAAATTCGCAACCGCAAACCATCGCCCTTGTGCGCTTCCGGAAAATCCTCTACGGCGACCATCCCTACGCAATCGTCGTGCCGGCCGAAGCCGACATCAAGAAGCTCACCATCCAGGATGTAAAGGATTTCTACACGGGAAATTTCGGGGCACAGCGGGCACACCTCTACGTCGCCGGAAAATTTGACGCGGCCGCGGTCAAGAAAGCGATTGCGGAAAGCTTTTCCATCTGGAGCAAGGGCCCCGCGCGGATGGAGAACGTTCCGGTGCTGAAGCCGCAGCACGTGCTCGACGTGACGGACCGCCCCGGCGCCCCGCAGTCCACTCTGATCGTGGGATTGCCGGTGCCGCCCGCAACCAGCCCGGACACCGTTTCCCTCATCGTCACCAATGCCCTGCTCGGCGGCTCCTTCAACTCGCGCATCACCGCCAACATCCGCGAAGCGAAAGGCTACACCTATTCCCCGCGTAGCGAACTTTCCCGCCGCTATCACGACGGGTACTGGGCGGAAACCGCAGACGTCACCACGCAATTCACCGGGCCCTCTCTGAAAGAAATCTTTTTCGAAGTCGGCCGCATGCAGAAAGAACCCGTCACCGAACCCGAACTGAAGGGCATCCAGAACTACCTCTCGGGAATTTTCGTGATCCAGAACTCCAGCCGCGGCGCCCTGATCGGGCAGCTCCAGAATGTGGATTTCCAGGGCCTCGGAGAGAACTACCTGAAAACCTACGTAGCAAAGGTGAACGGCGTCACACCCGCGGTGGTCCAGAAGATGACTCAGGATTACATCAAACCGGAGGAGATGACCATCGTGGTTGTCGGCGACAAGGCAAAAATCACGGATCAGCTGACGGAATTTCAACCCTCAAAATAGCGGGACAGCAGGCACACTAAGTTTTTTTCAAGCGGCGGCGGGAAGCGTCCGAAGCACGTGCGGCGCTTTCTTTCCGCCGCGCTTTTTCCACATAGAGATTCTGGTCCGCTTCCTGAAGAAGTTTTTCCACCCGCTCGCCTTCGCCGTGATAGACCGAAGCTCCGATGCTGGCGGAAATCGGCGGGTGTTCCTGATCGGCGGCAAGCGTTTCGCGGATCCGGACAGCCACGCGTTCGGCTTCTTCCTCGCGCGCCTCCGGCAGAATCAGCGCAAACTCATCGCCGCCATAGCGGGCGGCCGTATCGATCGCGCGGCAGTGGAAGCGCAGAATGTCCGCCACGCGGCAAAGCGCGCGGCTGCCCACCAGGTGGCCGTACGTATCGTTGATTTTTTTCAGCCCGTCAAGGTCAAGGAGCAGCACGGCAAATGGCCGGCCGGTGCGCAGCGTGCGTTCCGTTTCCGTATCCAGGACATCCAGAAGCTTCCTGTAATTTGCCAGGCCGGTCAGCGGATCGCTCGCCGCAAGATGCCGCACCTGCTCGAAAACCTTTGCGCTGTCGATCAGCGATCCGCCCAGCAGAATCGCATAACTCATCACGTTCATCGACTGCGCAAAAACGAACGGCCCATCCAGGAGCTTTACCGATTGGCAGGCCGCAAGCTGCGCCGCCAAGTTCAGCCACACTGCCAGGTATACCGATTTGTCGAAGCCCGAATTCTGCAGATATTTGCGCCGCCGGTAACCGAACAAAGCAACCAGGAAAATCACCGCCGGGATCAGTTGCAGGGGATTCGGGATAATGGCGTCAGGCTGGTGCGAAACCTCGGGCGGAAGCCGGTGCAGCATCGCGGTAATCAGATACGTCAGCGCCAGCACCGCGAACAACCCACCCGCAATTTCCAGCTTTGGATGCCGCGAGCGCGGAAGGAAATGCTCCACCAGCAGGGCCATCGCAAACAGCAGCGCAAGCAACAACCGGCTGATCCACCATGCGACCGGTGCCCAGAGAAACCATACCGGCGACTCATGAATCAGTTGGAAAAACAGGATGCTCGAGGCGACCAGCGTCGCGCCGGATAGCAGGAAACCGGACCCCAAAATCAGCGAGATGCGGTCCTGGGTCCCCTGAAAACGCACCAGCGCCACCGCAGCGAACACAAACGCGAAAATCCCGGTGGTGATTTGCAGGTAACCCTGGAGGATCGGATTCGGCCGCAGCGAGATTTCCCGCAGCCAGTCCGCAGCCAGAAAAATCAGCACGAAGCCGGCCGCATGCAGCAGGATGCGTTGCAGTTGTCGCCGTTCGAATATGAAAGCGATATCGCTCATGATGCGGCCGTGTTGGGCGCGGGCCAACCCTATCCTTTTGTATATTCTATTAGACGCTAAAGTGCCAACGGGTGTTACCCCCGAAATGCGCGCTGTGAACCAAGAGATATCCGTCTGTGGAAAATCAGCCGCACTGTACGACAGGACAGGGTCGCCGCTCCCGCAGAACCGGCGCGCTGCCCGCTACGCCCGAAATTAAAGCTTGCGCGGAAATCGGATATTCCGCAATATAGCAGTATTGAATCGTTTCAATAAGAGGCTTTCCTTGACGAAACACGCCGCCAGAACCGCTCCAGCCGCGCGGCCTCGGCAGACCAAGCCCGGCGAACACACCCTCCGCGAAATCCTTTCTCAACCCCGGATTTGGAGCGAAACGGAAACCCAACTCGGCGAAGCGAAGCTGCTCGAAAACTTCTCCAGCCTCTTTTCGCCCCGCAGCCCGTGGCTTTTTGTCGGCTGCGGCTCCAGCTACTATCTCTCCCGCCTCATCGCGGCTCTCTGGACCAAGCATTTCTATATCCCTGCGACCGGGGTGCCCGCGTCCGAATTGCTCTTCGCACCGGAAGAAACGTTGCGGCGCCTCGGGGCCGAACAAGTCGTGCTGATGTCGCGCTCCGGCGAAACCACCGAGGTGCTGCGAGTGGCGGAGTTGCTGCAGAAGCATCACACGGTTCAAACGCTCGGCGTAACCTGTAATCCGCAAAGCCCGCTCGAAAAAGTGTGCTCCCACTCCTTCAAGCTGACCTGGGCGGATGAAAGCAGCACGGTCATGACGCGGTCGTTCACCGCGATCCTCCTCGCGTTCCAACGGCTGGCGTTGCAGTTCGTGGGCGACAGCCAGTTTTCCGGGGCGCTCGATCAACTGCCGCAGCGCGGCCAGGAGTGGCTGGGCCGGCACGCGAAAAAAATCCAGGACTTCGCCGCCCGCAACAAATTCGCCGACTACGTTTTCCTCGGGCAGGGTGCTCACTACTGGCTGGCACAGGAAGCCGGGCTCAAGGTGACGGAAATGTCCTCTTCCTACGCTCAGGTCTACCACTCGCTTGAATTTCGCCACGGCCCGCGTTCCGTCGCCGGGCCGCAGACCTTGATCACCTTCTTTATCTCCGAGGCCGCCGCCGAGGAGGAAACGCTCCTCGTAAAGGAACTGAAGGAACTCGGGGCCGCCGTTTGCGTGATCGTGAATCGCTCGACGCCCGGCCTGAAAAAACACAGCGACCTGCTCATCGAACTCGCCCTTGATGGACCCGAGTTTGCACGATACGCTGTGACCGCAATTCCCGCGCACCTGATGGGGACTGCCATCGGCCTGCGCAAGGGCTTGAACCCGGACGCGCCAAAAAATCTCACCCGCGCCGTGGTCCTCGGCTCCAACGGCAGCGCCCCGCCGAAAAGGAGAGGTGCTTGAGCATACAAGCTGGCACCACCGACGCCGGCCCCCGCCTGCGGCGCACCCTCACTCTCTGGAATCTGATCGTTATCGGCATCGTGATTATCCAGCCCATCGCCCCGATGGGAATCTATGGCGTTATCAACAACGCCGCCGGCGGCCACGTCGTCACCACCATCTTGATCGCCATGGTCGCCATGTTTTTCACGGCCATCAGCTACGGCAAAATGGCTCGCGTCTATCCCAGCGCCGGCTCCGCCTACACCTACGTCGGCCAGGAAATCCACGCCGGTCTCGGCTATCTCACCGGCTGGGCGATGGTGATGGATTACATCCTCAACCCGCTGATCTGCACCATCATCTGCAGCAAACTCACGCAAAACATTCTTCCTGAAATCCCCTACTGGGCTCTGGCGATTTTCTACGCCGTGTTTTTCTCCGTGCTGAATCTCGGCGGCGTGAAAACCTCCGCCCGCATCAACGAAGTTCTGGCCGCCGGAATGACCGTGGTCGTGGTCATCTTTTTCGCCTTCGTGTTCCGCTTCGTTCTCGGCTATCACCAGCGCGGTCCGGGATTTTTCACCGAGCCCTTTTACAATCCCGCCACATTCAATCTCAGCGCCATCGGCCGCGGCACTTCGCTCGCCGTTCTCACCTACATCGGCTTCGACGGCATCTCCACCTTCTCCGAAGAAGTGGAGAATCCCCGCCGCAACATCATGCTCGCCACCGTCCTCGTCTGCGTCGTGGCCGGAGTTCTCTCCGCCGCGGAAGTGTATGCCGCGCAACTCGTCTGGGGCTCCAAACCGTTTCCCGCGGACAAAGTCGAATCCGCCTTTCCGATCGTGGCGCAGCAGATCGGCGGCTTTTTCCTCTTTCATCTTCTGAATTTCACCGTGCTCATTGCCAACATCGGCTCCGGCATCGCGTCACAACTCGCGGCCGCGCGCCTGCTCTACGGGATGGGCCGCAACGACGCTATCCCTAAGGGCTTCTTCGGCAAGATTGAAGAAAGGCGCCGCATCCCCGCCAACAACGTGATGCTGATCGGCGCTGTCGCTTTGGTTGGCGCGTTTCTCATCACCTACGAGCGCGGCGCGGAGATGCTGAACTTTGGCGCCTTCATCGCCTTCATGGGAGTAAATGCCGCGGCCTTCGTGCACTACTACCTTCGGCCGAACGAAAAACAGCTCGGCAACCTGCTGATGCCGCTGATCGGCTTCGTGGTCTGCGGTGTCATCTGGTGGAGCCTAAGCCCTCCTGCGAAAATCGCTGGCACTATCTGGCTGGCTTTGGGCGTCGCCTATGGAGTCTGGAAAACCTCCGGATTCCGCAAGGAAATGTCCTTCGAGATTCCGCCGGAAGAGTGAAACGGACGCCTTGCCGCTGTTTCGCGAATAAATCCACGGGGCTGTCCCCTTCGCGCTCTGCAACTCGAAGTTAATCCGTTTTATTTTTCGATTTGCTATTTCAAGGCTAGCCGCCGGATGATAGGCGCGCGAGGCGGGTGGATGAAAGCAGAGAGCAGACGCGGGCTGGTCACCATGCGGGATGTCGCCAAGGCCACGGGCTTTTCTCCCGCCACGGTTTCCATCGTCCTCAACGACGCTCCGCTCGCACGTTACATCGCCTCCGGCACAAAAAAAAAGATCCAGGAAACCGCCAAGCGCCTCGGTTACCGCCCCAACGCCATGGCCCGTTTCCTTCGCAGCAAGCGCAGCCAGAGCATCGGCGTCATGCTCACCGACGTCACCGACCCCTTCTGCACGCCGATTCTGCGCGGCATTGAGAATGCCCTCTACCCGCTCGCCTATCTTCCCATCTTTGCCGACGCTCACAACCAGCGCGAACGCTTCGAGCGCTACCTCGAAATGCTCCTCGAGCGTCACGTCGACGCCCTGATCGTCGTTGCCAACTGGCTGCTGGTGGATATCCACGTTCTTGCTGACCTGAATAAAGCCGAAGTCCCCACGGTCACCATCGGCTGGGAGATTCCCGGCAACCGCCGCGTCAGCTTCGCCATGGTGGACAACGAAGCCGGCGGGCGCATGGCGATCGAGCATCTCCATCAGCTTGGCCACCGCCGCATCGCCGTTATCCTTGGGCCCAAACGCCTGATTGACAGCGCGCCCAGATGGCGGGGCATTCAGAAATTCGCTCAGTCCGTAAAGCTCGAAATCGACCCTTCGCTCGTGACCCGCTTGCCGGACGTGTTCGACGCCAACGCCAGCTTCGAGCAGGGGTACCGCCTCACCGAGGAACTTCTTCAGAAGAAAAAGAAATTCTCGGCGCTCATCGCTTTTGACGACCTCACCGCGCTTGGCGCCATCCGAGCTCTCTCTAAAGCTGGCATCGGCGTGCCGGAACAATGTTCGGTCATCGGCTTCGACGACATCGCCGTCTCCGGCCTTTCGGTGCCTTCCCTCACCACCGTGCGCCAACCGCTGGAAACCATGGGCGGCGCGGCGGTGAACATTGTCATGGAAGCGATCAAGGCTGGACATGAAAATCGCGAGTGGGGCGCGGTCGCGCAAAGACTGCACGCAGAGCTGGTGATTCGCGACTCAACGCAAGCAATCTGAACATTCCCTGTAACAAAAAAAAGGCGCTGGAGTCTCCTCCCGCGCCTTTTTCCTCTTTGTGAGTCGGCGATTACCGCGCGGTCGGTGGAAGAAACACGGCCGCGGGCGTGAAGAATTCTATTTCCTTGGCTTCACTCTTCACCTTCACATTTTGGAACTTCCCTTTCGCGCCGCCGCTTCCGGCAAACGTCAAAAGGTACTGGCTGTTCAGGTGCACGGAGATCTCATCCAGATATGGCTTGATCGAAACGGGCTCCTGCCCGCCCAAGAAGTAAGATTCCGCGCCGGTGTCCTGGGAAAGCTTGTCCAGGTTGTTCTGCGCGTTGTTGGTGCGGAAGAAGGAACGCCCGCGATGGCCCGCGCTCGGATAGTAAATCGTCCAGATGTTCGTGTTCTGCTTCTCGGCGCGCGCGATCAGCGGATCCAGGTCCGGATAAAACGGTCCGAAACCCGGTCCACGGAAAAAATCGATGCCCGAGGTGATCAGCACCACGGAACGCCTCGGCCCCGTCTTGGGCCAGCGCTTCAGCAGGTCGATCGTGCCGAGATACGGGCTGGAACCGATTGAACCGAAACCGATCGGCAGCCGCAGAGCCTTCGCCGCCAGCTCATGATTCGGCGTGAAGTCTTGCAGCACCCGCGTGCCGTTATCGGTGATATAGCCGACCATGATGGACGTGGAAGGCGGCTGCGCCATGATGAATTCGCGCAAGTAGTCCCACTGCCCGCCGGCTGATGTATCAATCGAATCGTCAATCAGGATCGCCAGGAAAAGCGAATCGCCTTTTCTCCAATCTCCGATCTGCTTGCGATCTTTCCCTTGAAACAGTTGCACGTCGTCCTTTGGAACATTCGAAACATCGGCATCTTTCTTGCCCACCGCGGTGACGGTGAAGGTGACGTTCCCCGCCGCCTGCGATTGAGCCTTTGCCGATGGGGCGAATAGTAAAGCTGCGGTAACCACCGCACCAAGAAAGGTACTGAGTCTGGGTTGTTTCATAAATAAATCTCCTCTTTTGTTGCTACCCAGTTAGATGCGCGGACTCCTAAAAACATATATCACGATCTGGTAAAAAGTAGCAGTCTGGCGCCTCGCACTCCTTGAAATGGCCCTCTTCCGTTTTGGCCGCGACTTTTCGCGTGCATCCGTGTTTGATTGGGTTTAACGCCATTCCGGGCGCTCCCCTTCGATGAATTCCAGCGGCTGAACAGCCACATTTTTTAACCGGCGATTCACCTCTCGCCCGCGGGAAAACGAAGGCCGCTTTGTCTCCGGCAAGCTCTTTCTGCAAATTTGCCGGCCATCACCCGGCTACATCTGCACTAGAATAGGACCGCGCACTGTGGTTCCATTACCACGCCGAGGAGAGTTTCACGAACATGGCCCTGATGCGGTCGCTTTTGCTCGCCGCTTCTCAAAACGCCTGGCTGCGCAAAAACGCGGTCAATTTTCCGTTCGTGCGGCGAAGCGTCTCGCGCTTCATGCCCGGCGAAAGCCTCGATGCCGCCCTACACGCGGCGCATGCGCTCGAACAGAAGAAGATCGCCGGCGTGTTCACAAATCTTGGTGAAAACGTCAAGGATCGCGCCGAAGCCCTGCAAGTCGCCGAACATTACCTGGAAGTCCTGCGCCGCATTCGGGAGTCGGGCTTGCACACGGAAATTTCCGTTAAGCTGACGCAGCTTGGCCTCGATCTCTCGGCCGATTTTTGCTTTCAGAACCTGGACAGGATCATCTCCGCTGAAAAACAAGACGCGATCGTCTGGGTGGACATGGAGGCAAGTTCCTATGTGGACGCCACGCTGGACATTTACAAAAGAGCGCTCGTCAAATACCCGAACGCCGGCATCTGCCTCCAGGCCTATCTGTACCGCACGCAAAAAGATCTCCAGGCATTACTTCCCTTGCGTCCGTCGATCCGCCTGGTGAAGGGCGCCTACAAGGAGCCTGCCAGCCTCGCCTATCCCAGGAAACTGGACGTGGACGAAAATTACTTCGCCCTGGCCGCAACTATTATGGAGGCCCAGGCGGCTGGCCGTTGCCCCCGCGCCGCATTTGGCACGCACGACGTGAAATTGATCCGCCAGCTTGCGGAACATGCCGCAAGACATGGATTCCCGAAAAGCCAGTTCGAAGTTCAGATGCTCTACGGAATCCAGCGCGAAGAGCAGGAGCGCCTGGCCCGCGAAGGCTATCGCTCCGCGGTGCTCGTCGCCTACGGCACTTATTGGTATCCGTGGTTCGTCCGCCGACTCGCCGAGCGGCCCGCGAATCTCTGGTTCATGGCGCGAAATCTGTTTGCTTCTTAGATTCGCCGGAGGTTGGGGATGCGAAGTCTTCGAATTGCACTCGTCCTGGCGGCAGCGGCCATGCTCTTGGCCGCGGCAAAACCCGAGCCCGAGTGGAAGCAGCTCTTCAACGGCAAGGATCTAACCGGCTGGAAACACGTCGGCCCCGGAGAGATGACGGTAACCGGCGGCTTGATCGAAACGCACGGTGGTATGGGGCTCCTCTATTGGACCGGCGGAAAAATCGGCCACTGCAAACTGCGCGTCGTTTTCAAGATGCGCGACTTCAACGACAACTCCGGCGTCTTCATCCGCATCCCATTGGAACCGCGCGAACCCTGGATGCCCGTTCACTACGGTTACGAAGTCCAGATCGACAATCATCCCGAAACTTCCGGCGAAGACGACTACCACATCACGGGGACGCTATACTCCCTCACCAAACCGCTCGCGAAACCTACCAAGCCCGGTCCAGAGTGGAACACGATGATCATCACCATTGACGGGCCCCACACCCTCGTTGAAATAAACGGCGTGAAAGTGACGGATTATCGCGAAGGCGAACCCGTCCCGCCGCGCAAATTTGATTTCGAGCCGCAACTCGGGCCGCGCCCCGGCGAAGGTTTCTTTGGCCTCCAGAATCACAGCAAGGACGATGTGGTCTTTTTCAAGGAAGTCAGCATCCAGCCGCTCCCGTAACAAGCGGTATTCAACGAAAATTCAGCAACACGGAGAACACCATGAGCAGAAAACAGTGGACCCGCAGATCGTTTCTGCAAGCCGGCGCAGGCACAACCGGAGCCATGGTGGCGGCGCGCGGTATCGCGCTGGAGCCCATGAAAATTCCCGGCGCATTCGAAGGCGCGGCGCTCAATCGCGTTCGCTTCGGCATCATCGGCATCGGTATGCAAGGCTCCGGCTTGCTGGCGACGGCGGTTGGCCTTCCCGGCACGGAGTGTGTCGCCGCCTGCGATCTCTACGACGGGCGCCACACACTGGCCCGGGAAATTGCCGGCCCAAAAATCAAAATCACCCGCCGCTATCAGGAACTGCTGGATAACAAGGAAATCGACTGCATCATTGCCGCCGTTCCCGACCACTGGCACAAGCAAGTAGTCGTGGACACGCTGAATGCGGGCAAGGACATCTACTGCGAAAAACCAATGTCGCACAGCGCCGAAGACGGCGTCGCGATGGTCGCTGCGGCGAAGAAAACCGGGCGCATCGTGCAGATCGGCTCGCAACGCGTTAGCTCCGTGATCTGCGCCAAAGCAAAAGAACTCCTCGCTAAAGGAATCATTGGCGAACTGAATCTCGTCGAAGGCTCGCTCGGCCGCAACGACCCCACTGGCGCGTGGGAGTATCCCCCGCCTCCGGATCTTTCTCTGCAAACACTCGATTGGGACACCTGGCAGGGCACGGTACCCAAACGAGAATTCGATCCAAAACTCTTCGCCCGCTGGCGCTGCTGGAAGGAATACGGTACCGGCGTGGCTGGTGATCTCCTCGTCCACTTGGTCAGCGGCATGAATTTCATGCTCGGCTGGAACGAACCGCCCGCCCGCGCCACCGCCGCCGGCGGAATTCTTCGCTGGAACGATGGCCGAAACATGCCGGACGTCCAGGCCGTCATCTACGAATACGGAAGAATCCCGGTCTATCTGCGCCTGAATCTCGGCTGCGAAACGCCGGAGGTCTACCGCTTCCAGGGTTCAAAAGGAATTCTCGAGGTCACCGAGTGGACCATCGCCTACTACCCGCAATCCGGCGAAGACACCGCTCCAAGCTATTACGCCAATGGCTTCCCGCATGACATGAAAGAGGCCTATTACAAAAATTGGCACGCGGACAACGATCCGCCGCCAGGCAAGGAGCCGCTCGCGGAAGGCTACACCTACAAAGGCGATTCCTGGGACGACTTGCGGCCTCACATGTGGAATTTCCTGCAAGCCGCGCGAACCAGAAAGCCGGTGGTGGAGGACGCCGTCTTCGGCCACAACGCCGCACTCGCCTGCCACATGGCCAACGAATCCTACTTTCGCAGAGCCAGCGTGACGTGGGATGCGGCAACCAACCAAATCAAAGGCTAGAACCTTTTGAAGTGCGGTGGCTCTGCCACCGCTTTTGAGATTGCCGCGCAGCGAGACTAGCTAAATTTGGAGTAGGTGCCTACGCCGTGAAAGCGGGAGCAGAGCTCCCGCACTCCAAATACGCAAGCTCTTACTTGGCGCGGTGAAATTCCACGTAATCTCGCCCGTGATACAGCCGGTAATTCCCCGCTCCGGTCCCAGCCACGAACTGCAGGGGCACCGGCCGCTTCATTTCCGAATCCTTCGTAGAACCTGCCTGCAAAACATCATTCGCTCCGATATCCATCACCACAAATTTATTGCCGTCCAGAAACCCGATCCCATACGCGCCCGGCTTCAGCGTTTGCCCGCCAATCTCCACCGGCACCTCGTTGATCAGATACGCCTGATATTTTTCCCGGATTCCGGTGGAGTAGCCGGAACTGTCCACCAGCCCAGCGAACACCAGGAACCCGTCTGCATAGCGAACGCCGCCTGTGTTGCGAGCTTGTACCGGCGCGATCTGCCCGCGGAAAAATACCTTCTCCGGTAACAATTTATTGCCAACATCCGCGGCCGTGAGTATGCCTTCTTTCACCGGAGCGGCCTCCGAGGCTTTCTGCGGTCCGGCAAACGAAATGGCGGCGGCCAGCAGTATGCTCGGGAGCAAGCAGAGCAATGTGCGAACCTTCATCTGAGTCTCCTTGAGCATTTCAGCAGGTTTTTGAATGGCACGATTGTACAACCGGGTACGAAGCGCTGGAAAGCAATTCACCCCGGCTCGGCTCTTCCCCAGCGAGACCATTGCCGTACTTTGTTCCGACTAGGGTAAAGTAGTGGGATTGTGATTATCAACCTGGCGCGCCGCGCCCACGACCATAACTGGGAATTGGACCCCATCACCCGGTCCCTGCTCGATACCGATTTCTACAAACTGCTGATGCTGCAGTTCATCTGGAAGCAGTTTCCCAATACCAAAGCCTCTTTTTCCTTCCTCAATCGCTCCGCTGAAATCCGGTTGGCAGACCTGATCGATGTCAACGAACTGCGCGAACAGCTCGAGCAAACCAAAAAACTCCAATTTCATAAATCCGAGCTGATCTGGCTCGCGGGCAACACCTTCTACGGCCGCCGGGGCATCTTTGAACCCGCGTTCCTCGAATGGCTCGAACGCGACTTCCGCCTCTCCGATTACGAACTCAGCGTCCAGGACGGCCAGTTCTCCCTCTCTTTCCACGGCCTCTGGACCGAAACGACGATGTGGGAAATTTACGCGCTTTCCGCCATCAGCGAACTGAAAACCCGCGCCAGCTTGAAGCGCCTCAGCGAATTCGAGCTCGACATTCTCTACTCCCGCGCCAAAACAAAACTTTGGGAAAAAATGGAGCGCCTCCGCTGCACCCCAGGTCTGCGCCTCAGTGATTTCGGCACCCGCCGACGTCACAGTTTTCTCTGGCAGGAATACGTCGTTAAGGCCATGAGCGATGTGCTCGGCAGCACCTTCGGCGGCACTTCCAATACCTATCTCGCCTACCAGCACGACCTCGAAGCCATCGGCACCAACGCCCACGAACTGCCCATGGCCCTCGCGGCACTGGCCCGCAACGATGAAGAGCTCAAGGCCGCGCAATACCACCTGCTGGAAATGTGGCAGAACTCCTACCAGGGCGAACTCTTGATTCTGCTTCCAGACACTTTTGGCTCCACGCAGTTCTTCAACAATGCTCCCGACTGGGTCGCCGACTGGACCGGCCAGCGCGCCGACAGCAAGGACCCCTTCCTCGCCGGCGACGAATACATCTCCTGGCTCGAAAAGCGAGGCCGCGACCCGCGCCAAAAATTATTTATCGCCTCCGACGGCCTCGACGCCGACGCTATTCTCGGCCTGCACGCCCATTTCTCCGGAAAAATTCACACGGGCTACACTCCCGCCGACTTTCGCCAGGCCAGCGATTTTTTCGACGAAACAAAATGGACCGCCGGCCGCCGCATTCGTTTCAGCGCCGGCTGGGGCACGCTGCTGACCAACGACTTCCGCAACTGCAATCCCCATGGCGGTGTGGATTTCAATCCGCTCAGCCTGGTCTGCAAACTCAACGACGCCGATGGCAGACCCGCCGTCAAGCTCTCCGACAATTTTCAGAAAGCTCTCGGCCCGCGCGCCGAAGTCGAACGCTACCAGCGCATCTTCGGCCTAGCCGGCGTCGCCGAGGCCCCAGTCCTCACGTAATCCCGGCAGCCTGCTCGCCTAGTGGCGGCGAACAAGTGGCAGACATGTACGACTGCGTTTCGTTTCAAATTCCGAAAACGGACACGCGATTTCGCACTTTTCAATCGTTGGAAAAAATGGTCGGGGCGAAAGAATTTGAACCTTCGACCTCCTGGTCCCGAAGTAGAGTAGAAAGAGTCCTAAAGGCTTTCTCTGGCGTCGCTTACGTATAGAAGAAAGCCAGGTTTCCCCTCTAAGCTGTGCACAAGCTGTACGCAGATTCTTGACAGCGTGTTAGATAAATGGCGAACAGTATGGTCTTCAAACCCTCTCGGATCAGGTGTGGATTGTAAAGATCGGATCACTTCGCAGCTTGAAGCGGGCTAGCGAATTCTGAGACCCAGGTTGTCACGCTACAGTTAGCCCGTGCGACCCGAAATTGAGTAAGTCATCCAATTGATTCAGCCGGCTCCGACCAGCACATGTGTCGGTCACGCAGGAGATTCTTGTTCGCGTTTCAGGCCTGCCAGATCCTTGACGACAATCGTGCGTCCATTGACGTCGAGATAGCCTTCAGCCTGAAGCCGGCCCAGATTCCGGGAAATCAACTCGCGAACGGTACCGAGTTCCGCCGCGAGATCCTGTTGACTCTTGGTCAATTCAACATGGACGCCCTCGCTTGAGCGGGTTGTGCTAGTCTGCGCCAGTCTTAAGATCAGTGCGATCAGTCTCTGCCTGACTGTAGTGAAGGATAGGTCTTCTATGATTCCCACTAGGCGGCGCAAACGAGAGCCGACCACGGCGATAACCTTCAGTCCGACATCGGGATGTTCCCTGCAGAAATCTTGGAAATTCTTTCGGGAGATGAACAGAACTTCTGCTTCTTCCGATGCTGACGCTGACGCTGGATAGGTACCCCCATCAAAAACGGGGAGTTCCGCAAACGAACTCCCAGGCCCTTCGATGGCAAGTGTCTGCTCCCGGCCGCTGGCTGAGAGTTTGAAGATACGGATTTTCCCCCGGCCGACGATGAAAAGCCCTCGGCAAGCGTCGCCCTCGCTGAACAGAATCTCGCCGCGATCGTATTGTTTAGTGGTCACGCGACCCCGCAGCGCGTGCGTTTCGTCCTCGGTCAGGCTCGCAAACAGTGGGGTCTTGCGTAGCACGGTTTCCACGGCGTCGCTCATGCTCCTGCCTTCCCGGTCCTTGTTGTCGCCAAACTGACGTCCAGGCTCCGCGGTATTTGTCATCCGAGCGCGGTTCATCGCCAATGCGCGATCCCGCCGGACGATGTTCCTCAATTGTAGTCAGAAAATCCCTGCGTTCCTAAGGACGAGATTCGGACGGCAGGCGACACAGAAAATGACCGCTGGGGTTCGGCCTGTCCCTTGATCTCTAACGGTAAGATTCAGCAACCCTGAAACACTATTACTGACGCGAGTCGCGGTCAATTCCCGAAGCAAACAGAGTCAAACCCACGCAGCTCAAGAAGAGCAGGCCGGAAAAAATGGCTGCGGGAAGTGATGTTTCTGCATGACCGGCAAGGAAAGACTCCAAAGCGGCACTGAGGAGCCAGATTTGTACGACCACGAGTAAAACAATCAGCGCCATCACCCCATCAATGGCCACCAGCCCCTTTTTTTGTTTTGAAAGGTTCCTGTCCGGCATATCAGCCTACCTTCACACCGATGGCCACGAGTTCCTGCCCTTGCCGCTCCAAAAGAATACGCGGCAAAGGCCTTGGCGGAGGTCCCTGCAACACGGAGCCGTCCTTCGCCGAGAAATAGCCGTGATGGCAGGGACATGCGAGTTGGTTGGTTTCCCGTTCGTAATAGACGGCGCAGGAAAGATGTGTGCATTTCTGGCTGAAAGCATTGAACTCGTTTTCGCCGCTTCGAACGAGGATGCAGCGATCCGCGGGGGTCGGGTAGCTGAACAGCTTCACACCTCCCACGGGAATTTCGTCAACCGCGGCCACTGTGGAAGCCGGAAACACCGGGCTCTTCGCGAAGTAGGACCGTGCAAGAATCCAAAGATTGCCGACAAACATGCCGAGGCTCGCGAGCGTCAGAAACTTCGTAAACTGGCGGCGGGTGACGTAACGCTCATCGCTTGTGAATACCGAGAACTCATCCTTCCACAGCGGCTCTTTACTGGGGCTGCGCAAAAACGACATACGACTCCTCCCACATGTAATCCAGTACATCCAGTGAGACCGCCTCGGTTTCGGCGGGAACCATCATGTACACGCGCGTGATGATCTTCTGCTTTCCGAACTGAAAGACATTCGTCGGCTTTTCACGACGCTTCGTGACTTCCTCGGGGCGGACATACGAAAGGGCCTGGCTCGGGCAAACAGTCGCGCACATGGGTTTCTTGCCGATGGATGTGCGGTCGTAACACATGTCGCATTTCATCATCTGCTCGTACTCGGGAAAAATCTTCGGAATGCCGAAGGGGCAGGCAAGGACACAGTTCGAGCAGCCGATACAGCGTGGCTTCAACGACGATTGCACGATGCCGTCATCGCCCTTCTTGATCGCATCCGCGGGGCATACCATGGCGCAGGTCGGCTCGTCGCAATGCCAGCAGACATATGCCGCGGTCGCCGTCGTTCCCCGGCGGTCGATGAAGTCGAAATTGATCATGGACTTGCCGCGGTGCGTTTCACATTCCGCGCAGGCTTCCACGCACGACTGGCAGCCGATGCAACGAGAGGGATCGACGTAGAATTCGTAACCGTGCATCAGGCTCTGCCCTTTCCTGGTTGGGGTGCTTTTCCACTAAGAGAAAGGGCCCAGTCCGGAGGTCCGTCTGCTTTCCGGAGTTGGCAGGCCGATACTTTAAATTCGGGAATCTTGCTGCGCGGATCGAGTGTTCTGTGCGTCAGGCGGTTAGCGCTTCGCTTGCCGGCCCAGTGATACGGAATGAACACTGTATCGGGACGGATGGTTTTCACCACCATAGCTTGAAGAGTGACCTCATTTCGCCGCGAAGTGACCGTGACCCAATCCCCGTCCTTTAATTGATATTGTTCCGCTAGCCGCGGATGGATTTCGAGCAGAGGATTTGGATACAGATCGAGAAGGCCACCGATCCGGCGGGTTTGCGTGCCGGAGAGGTACTGGCTCACTACCCGGCCAGTCGTGAGATAAATCGGAAATTCCGCCGACACGGGATCACCGCTCTCCCGCCACTCGGTGACCACGAAGTGATGCTTTCCGTCAGGATGGAACGAGCGGCCGTCTTCGAACAGGCGGGGGGTCCCGGGATGATCAAGGGTAGGGCACGGCCAGAAAATTCCCATGTTCTTATCGATTTTTTCGTAGGTGATGCCGTAATAGTCTGCGTGCCCGCCGCGCGAAGCTTCGCGTAGTTCGTCGTAAATTTCCCTTGTTGAAGTGTACGGAAAGTATTGACCTTTCTCCAGCCGCCTCGCGAGTTCGCAATAGATCCAACTGTCGCCCTTCGCGTTTCCCGGCGGGTCGACTGCTTTTTGAATATGAATGACGCGGCCTTCATTCGTGCAGCCGATGCCTTCCTCTTCTTCCTGCAGGCTTCCGGCCAGAACCACATCCGCGTGGTGCGCGGTTTCCGACATAAAGAAATCCACGACACCGAAGAATTCGAGTTTCTCCAGAGCCTCCTGCGTGAATTTCGCGTCGGGAAGCGAAACCAGCGGATTGAAACAGCAAGACAACAGGGCCTTGATCTCCCCACGATGAATCGCTTCCATGATTTCAACCGCGGAGTAACCGGCTTGCGGGATTTCTTCCGGCGAGATTCCCCAGACCTTCGCCGTGTGAGCGCGCGCCTCGGGATCCTTGATCGAACGCTGGCCGGGAAGTTGATCGCATTTCTGACCGTGCTCGCGCCCTCCCTGGCCGTTGCCTTGACCCGTGATCATGGCGCACCCTGCGCCTTCGCGCCCGATGTTGCCGGTGGCAAGACACAAGTTGATCAGGGCGAGGCAGTTTTCTACACCTTTGGATTGATGCTCGACACCGCGCGCGTGAAGCGCAATCGCGCGGTCCGCTTTCGCAAAGAGATGCGCTGCCCGTTCAATGGACTCCGGCGGGACACCGGTTTTCTCCGCTACCGTGCGCGGATCCCAGTCACGGACCGACTCCGCGACCTGCTCGAAGCCAGTGGTGCGTTGGGCGATGAAATCGCGCCGTTCGAGGTTGTCGCGCAAGATCACGTGCAGCAATCCCATGTACAGCGCTAGATCGGTGCCCGGGCGCACCGGCAGGTACATATCCGCGTTGCGGCAGATCGGCGTCATCCGCGGATCGACAATAATCAATTTTCCGCCAGCATCGCGACAACGCCACAAATAGTCCGTGGTGATCGGCGCGCATTCCGCGACGTTTGCACCCGCCACGAGCACGACCTGCGCTTTGAGAATGTCGGCCCACGGAAGCGGGCTGCGGTCCACACCGAACGCCAGCTTGTAGGCCGTGCCCGCCGAGACCATACAGAGCCTCCCGTTGTAGTCGATGTGGCGCGTGCCCAGCGCGACTCGCGCAAATTTCCCCAGTAAGTAGGATTTTTCGGATATCAGCGAAGCCCCGCCATAGATGGCAACGGAATCCTTCCCATACTTTGCCTGCGTTTCCCGCAGCCGCCTCGCCGTGAAATCCAGAGATTCATCCCAAGTGGCGGTACGGAATCCCGATGCGGTGCGCAGCAAGGGATCGAGCAGGCGGTCGGGATGCCCGCCTTGCATGTAACGCTTCACACCCTTGGGGCAGAGCATTCCGTGATTGAACGGAAACTCTTCCCACGGCTCGAAACCGATCACCTGGTTGCCGCGAACCTTGAGTTGAATCCCGCACTGCTGGCCGCAGAAACAACAATGCGTTTTGACGAGACGTTCCGCGGGATTTCTCGATTCGTCCTGCCACCCACCCGGAGGCGTGTACGCGGGGTGTGGGCCAAAACGGTCAAGGAGCGATTCCGGAGAAACCGGCACCTTAGCCATGCGATTCCTCCTTGAGATGCAGTTGTACGAGCGAAAGCGATTTCCGTTTGCACGCCGGGCACAGTTCCTGCCACGTCGTGTCCAATCCTTCCATCCGGTAGTCGAAACCCACCTGTGGAAGAACGCGCTTTAAGTCTTCGATATGCATGAGCGAAGCAAATCGCTGGCCGCAGCGCTTGCAGAGCGCGGCCTCGCCCGTTTCTCCCGCCGCTTGATAGAACTTCACGCCGAGCTGCGCCGGGCGCTGAAAGATATGAAAGAACTTTCCGAACGGGAGATACAGAAGAGCGCTGATGACAGTGATGGCGTGCAGGATCGCGAGAAAACTGTAAAACTCTCCTCGCAGCCAGTTCTGAGAGACGGTCAACGCGAGACCCGTCACGGAAATTGCGAACAGCAAAATGATGGGCAGAAAATCGAGCGCAAAGGACTGAACCGCTTGTGCGCCGCGATCACGAAAACGCCGCCACAACGACAATCCGATTCCACCGAGTACCAGAAAGGCCGACACGTCCAATCCATGAAACAGCAGTTCCGCAATAAGCGTGTGTAAGCGGAAGGTCTGGGTGGGAAATCCATACAGCAGGACCACATACGTCTCCTGGTCCGTGGGAAGCGACTGGAACGAAATCCAGCCAAAAACGAGTGGAAACGTAATCGCCACGGCAAGGAGACATCCCCAGAACAGCAACTGATGCATCCACCAGCGCAATTTCGAACGGTGCAGGATAAAGGTTTGCGCGGCAAGATGGGTGGTTGTCAGTCGCAGGAGGCGTAGCGACCCGCGGAAAAGGCCAGCCTCGCGGAACAATTGCCAGCCACGCTCCCAGTACACCCGTGTCGGAGGTTTATCCAACCACACGCGGTAGTGGTAGACCACTCCCCACGTCGCAAAGATCGTCGCAAACGTGTAGATAACCAGCGCGGGATCGAAATTCTGGAGATTGCGCGAGCCGACCACGATAGCCGCGACCAAAAGGCCGGTGAAGAAAGTGGCGGCCACGCCGGCGCGGATGCGGTCCGCTGTGCGCGTCAGCGATGCAGGCACAGTTAGCTCTTTCGTTTCCTGCTGTGCCAGAAAAATCGCAGCGTTCGTCCGCCAGAGAACCGCGGAAAGAAACGCCAGAAGCGCGAAACCCGGCCAGACAATATGAAAATGATCCCGGAAGAACCCCAGCAGCAGGGGCGGAAAGAATCCGCCAAGTCCCCCCATGGCTCCTACCAGGCCCGTTACCGTTCCCACTTCCTTGGGAAAGTACTGCGGCACGAGCTTGAAGACGGCTCCGTTTCCATTCCCCAGCAGGAAAGCGCATCCGAGAGCGCCAACTGTGAACGGCAACATTGCGGGCCACGACATCAACAACGCGAAAGGAATAATTCCCAGGAACACCACGTGGAGAACACGGGCGCCACCGATCTTATCCGATAGCCAGCCACCGAGCGGCCGGGCCAGCGTAGCCAGCACAACAAATCCCGCTGTTCGAAAGCCGGCGTCGGCAGGTTTCAGTCCGAACTGATCCTTCAGCAATACCGGCAGATAGATCGAGAACGCGACAAAACCGCCGAACGTCAGAAAATAGAAGAGAGAGAGCACCCAAGACAATCGTTCGCGTGAGAGTAGCTGGAACATCGCGCCAAGGCTCGCGGGCCGAATGGTCTTCGGAGAATTCCGCGCCAGTAGAAAAAACGCTCCTCCCCAAATCACCAGCAGCGCCGCCATGCCCCGGAAAATATTCTGCCAGCCGACGGCCACTGCCAGGACCGGGCCTAGGAAAACCGCCGCGGATTGGCCAATGTTGCCGAGCCCGTAGACGCCGAGCGCGCCGCCTTGTTTTTCCGGCGGAAACCAGCGCGACACAAATCCCACGCCGACCGCGAACGAACTCCCGGCAATGCCCAGGAAAAAGGCGACATACACAAGCATCCGGTAGCTCGCGGTCATCGGCACGAGATACGCAGGCACCGCGACCACAACCATTAGCAGCGAAAAAATCGCACGCCCGCCGAAACGGTCCGCCAGCATTCCGGTGACGATCCGCAGCAACGAGCCTAGAAGTACAGGCACCGCCACCAGAAAGGCCGTTTGGGTTGCCGTGAGGTGAAAGGCTTCCCGGAAACGTGGAGCGAACGCGCTAATCAGTCCCCACGCTGCAAAACAGATGGCAAACGAAGCCGTTCCCAGCGTCAGTTGCAGGTTCGCTTGTGGTGCTGCCTTTGGTACATCGGTCGCCATGGTGATATGACCTTCCCGTTAGGTGGAAAAGCCGCTGCAGAACGCAAGTGGTCGGAAGGAGACCTAAGGATACATCTGCTCTCCCACCCGCCGCAAAATAAAACGCAGTGTTTGCCAACCGTGGGCTTTTTTCCCGCGCTGTTTCAGACTGGAAGGCAGCGGGAATCGTGTTCCCTGCCCTAGCGTGTAGGCGTGATTGCAACGAGCGGAACGCCGACCATCATGGGCTCGTTCACAGCGTGACTCTTCTGGAGCACAAACGTGCAGAACATATTGATCGTGAAAACGGACAGCGCCGTGAGTTCCACCAACGCGGAAACCGGAAGGACATGCCAGGCCCATCCCGCATAGCTCTGGTATGCCAGCACCTCCGAAGACACCCGCAAAGTGCAACCAACCGCCAGAAGAAAAAGTCCCACGAACATCAACCGCGGGCTCCAAAGCAGGCGCATCCCCGCGAATGCCGGCAGAATCCTTTGACCGACGGAGAGAACCATGATGCCCACAAAACCCACCGTCAAGGCGTGACGGGAAGCACCCCAGAATCCGCCGGAAGTGTCCCACTGGGTTGCGGCTACGCCGAGTCCCGCAGCGATCAGCAACCAGGCATACGCCAAGCGCACGAAGACGGGGAAGCTCCTGTGAATGCCGCGGATTTTGGGTTCCTGCTCACTCGACTCAAAGATCCGGATGGCGATGACCGAAGAGATTGTCGCGGCAAACAAAAAAAGCGTTGCAACGGTGAACCGCCCGGCAGCGGCAGTGCCCACGCCCAGAAACTCGAGCACCACCGCGCCGAATAAGAATCCCGGGCGAAGCGCCTTGAGGCCCAGGAAGACGCGCATCCATTTTGCGCTGAAGCCCCAAACAAACGGCACCAGGAAGCCCCAGCCCAGCAACGCCAGATAACGTTGATCGAAGTTCCGAGGGAATGCCGGGTCAACTCCGCGCAGCGATGCCTGCACGCTCGCCACCAAATTCATGGCCAGGGAAAGCAGGAATCCGATCGTCGCGCACATCACCACCCAGACCCAGGGCTCCAGGCCGTTCTTCGACGAATCTTTCGGGCGGTGCTGCGAAACGATCGAAAAGAAAATTAGAAACGCAAGCAGCTCCAACGCGCCACCCATTGGAACCAGCACCCGCCAGTTCCACAAGTACACTGTCGCGGTCCATCGCAAAGCTACTCCCGCGGTCCACAACGCCCAGCAGGCCCACGCGGACCGGATTACGTTTGTAGCGCGTTCCTGCAATTTCGGAATCGAGTAGAATCCGATGCCCAGAAGGAAGCTCCCGATCCAGCCGAATACCTGTGCGTGGCCATGTGCTTGGAGCCACGCCGCAGAGATCCTTCCTCCTTGCTCGCGTCCGCTGATTTGCAGGAGATTCCAAACACCCAGCAATGTTCCTGGAAAGAGCATGAAGACCAGGCCCGACGTGATGAACGCCATCAGTAGCCTGGACATGGCCGATTCCCGCTCGCGCATGACTCGAAGTGCGTGCGCGACATTCGGATCTGCCCGGAATTCCTTCATCGCTTGCTTTGCTCGACTCATAACTAATTCTCCGTGACCCTTGCGTTCTTCAGGCGGCTGGCTTCAAGCTCTATGGCCCGAGGGAACAAAATGTTGTTTTCGAGATGAATGTGTTGGTGCAGATCCGCTTCAAACTCTTCGAGCGCGCGATACAGCATCTGGAAACTCATGCAGGCGTCGCCAGGCAAGTTGTAGTTCTTCGAAACTTCCCGCATCTTGCGGAGCAGCTCTCCCGCCGAGTCATGCTCCATCATCATCATGCGCACCGGGTTCTTCACCGTGCCGAAAGGCGACGACGCGGGACCGTACCCCGATTTTGCTCCGAGTTCGAGTTGTACGATGTAGGGGAAGAGCATGCGCTCTTCCTTTATCAGATGATTGGTCAGTTCCTCAGCCAGCGATTGGAACGACGATTGAATCTGCTCGAGCTCCGGATGGTTCTTCCCATGCACCCCGGCCACCTTGGCGGAGAGTGGAATCAGTCGCTGAATCTCTTGCCGCACATACTCGTGATGCTTCGCGACTATGTGCTCCGCCAATTCGGCCAAGGTGGCCTTCTGCCAGTCGCGGTCACCGCTTTGCGTTTGCGGCTTTTCGAGGGCCTTTGCGACTTCCTGTAGATTGACCTTCGCTGCCGAACAAGCTTGGGCCAGTGAACTTTCCCCGCCGCAGCAATAGTCGATTCCGAATTTCTCAAAGACGCGCGCCGCACCGGGCGTAGCGCTCGCCAGTTCCCTTACAGTCCTGTTTTCCGTCGCTTCCATGATTCCCTCCACCCACTTTTCCCAACAAACATGATTCGTGTTTCGTCTACAAGTATCCCGGCGTGGCTTCCGGGCGACTATGACTTTAGTCACGGGCTCTTTTCTTCTTAGGTTTAGAGGCGCCTGGAGAAGGTTTTCGCGTGACTCCCAATTTTGACTTCCACTCTACGTCACCGCTCCTTCGTCCTGAGTGACTAAAGTCATTTCTGTTCACACTGCCGGCGCTCACGATGCTATTTGCGAGCGAACCGATAAATCGTTCTCGGAACTGCGCTAAGAAAATTGTGAAACAAGAACACTCATTCAAATGGCTTCCCGCGGTTATCGAGGAATTCTGTACCGGCTGTGGTCTGTGCGTTGAAGCCTGCGGGCCCGCCTGTCTCGAAACGCAGAACCAGGTCGCGGCGCTCAAACGGCCCGATGACTGTGGCAGCGAGGAGCACTGCGTCAGCGCTTGTCCCGAAGACGCCATCCTCATGGCCTGGCTGCCAATGGAAGGCGATCAATCAATTGGTATTTGGCGCCCTTCAGCACGCATCGACTCGGAGTCCAGATCAAGTCGTATCTCATCGCCCGCTCCAATCAAATAGACGTCTTAGCTAGTGTGCTGTCCCGTAATTTCCTTCGCTGCGCTGAACACAATAAGTAGAATCCCTACAACGATTGACAGAGACGAGTTGGCCCAATTATTTTCGGGATATCACACCAGGAATGGTTGAGCATTCGTAGAGAAGTAGCGTAACAAAATTCCTAAAGGCTTTCTCTGGCGTCGCTGAAAAGCAACACCGGCTATCCAGAGGTCGTTCGCGCCGGGAGCAGCCCGCGGGTGCCGCTGACCGCGTAAGCGCCGTCGAAGGGTTGATTGGGCGCTCCCGCCCCGGTGTAGACCGGGGTTCGGATAGAAGAATCATGGTCACGGTTTAGGTCGTATCGATGGTTGGCGGAGCGATCCGCTGGAAGCTGATTCACCGTATGAGTTACAGAGCTTCGGTTCTCCACCAACTCTGGACGCCAAGCGGTGAGAGAAACACTGCACGGGAGTTTTGTGTCTTGCCAACGCCTTCGCTCTTATCGAGCGGCACCCAAATCTCACTTCGCTAGTTAAGGCTGTGCCACCCGACCCAATCTTCAATTTCAAAAGGATTTTCCAGCAGGTAGGAAAAAGTGGTCGGGGCGAAAGGATTTGAACCTTCGACCTCCTGGTCCCGAACCAGGCGCGCTAGCCAGGCTGCGCTACGCCCCGACAGTAAAGCAGAACGCGGGCAGAAAATGGCCCACCGAGACCTCAAGAATAGCACAGGATTATCACCCCCGGCCAGCGAACGAATTCACCATATTCTGCACGAGCTGATGCCCGGAATCGCGCCTACGCCTTGCCCAGATGAATCAACCGCGCCTGCGTAATCGCCGCATGCTGCCGCACCGGCTCCAGAATCGCTTCAGATACCTCGCCGTCCAAGCGAATCAGCGACACCGCTTCCGCCCCGGGAGCCGAATCCCGCCGGCCCAGCGCAAATGTGGCGATGTTCACACCATGCTTGCCCAGCGTGCTGCCGACATGCCCGATCACGCCCGGCTGATCCTGGTTGCGCAGGAACAGCACGGTGCCATCCAGTTGCGCTTCCAGAGGAATCCCATCAATCTGCAGCACGCGCGGCGAACCGTCGTGCAGCACCGTGCCCTCCGCCGTAAATCCCGGCGTTCCGGACTTGTCCGGCAGCGCTGCAACCTCCAGCGTGTTTGGGAAGCCATGCTCCCGCCGCCGCGTTTCTTCCTCCACCGTAAGCCCGCGCGCCGCCGCCACCGCCGGCGCGTTCACCACGTTGACCTTCTCATCCAGAATCGCGTTCAGCATTCCCGCCAGCACCGCGCTGCGCAAAAGGTGTGTGCCGACTTCCGCCACTTCTCCCGCGTAACGTATCCGAATCCGCGCCGGCCGCGTCGCCGCCGCCTGCGAAACCAGCGATCCCAGCCGCTCCGCCAGCGCCAGATACGGCCGCACGCGCCGGTACTGCTCCGGCGAAAGCGCCGGCAGGTTCACCGCGTTGCGAATAATGCCCTCCACCAGATAATCGCGCACCTGCACCGCCACTTGCGTGCCAAGCTCCTCCTGCGCCTCCGCCGTCGACCCCGCCACATGCGGCGTCGTAATCACATTCGGCAATCCAATCAGCGGGCAATTCTTCGGCGGCTCTTCCACAAACACGTCCAGCGCCGCGCCCGCCACGTGTCCGCTCTTGATCGCCGCCGCCAAATCCGCCTCATTGATCAATTCCCCGCGCGCCGCGTTCACAATCCGCACGCCCTTCTTCATCTTCGCAATCGTCGCCGCGTTGATCATGTCCTTCGTCTGCGGACTCACCGCCGTGTGCAGTGAGATGAAGTCGCTCTCCGCATACAGCTTTTCCAGCGGCACCAGCTCCACCGAAAATTCCCGCGCCGCCGCTTCGCTGATAAACGGGTCGTACCCAATCACTCGCATCTCAAACCCATCCGCGCGCGTAGCCACCTCGCTCCCAATCCGCCCCAGCCCGATCAATCCCAGCGTCTTCCCCCGCACTTCCGCGCCCGACGACGACTTCTCCCACTTCCCTTCGCGCATCGAAGCGTCGAACTTCGGCAGTTGCCGCACCAGCGCCAGCAGCAGCGCAAACGTATGTTCCGCCACGCTCACAGAACTTCCACCGGGCGTGCTCATCACCAGGATGCCGCGCTTCGTGGCTTCGTCCAGGTCAATGTTGTCCACGCCAACGCCCGCGCGCCCCACAACGCGCAGCCGCGGCGCATGCTCCAGCAACGCCTCTGTAACTTTCGTCGCGCTGCGCACAATCAGCGCGTCCGCGTCCGCCAGTTCCGCGTTCAGATTGTCTTTGGTAGTAAAAACAATCTTCCAGCCGGTTTGCTTCAGCAGCTCAATTCCGCGATCGCTGATCTTGTCCGCAACAATGACCTTCATGATTCCTCTATTCCGGGTAAAAGCCGCAGCGAGCGCACGACGGTCTCTTCCCATTGGGCTCAATACACTCAATACAATGGTGGCAAATACTGGTGCCGAAACATTCCAAATTACTGTGCGGGATGCAGCGTGTCAAATCGCCGCCGCAATTGCGCCGCAATTCGTGCCGCAATCGCCGCCGAAATTCCGTGTAGGGGCACGATAAATCGTGCCCGCTCGTGCAGCCCTGGCAAATCGACACAACCCGCTTCTGCTATAGTTTATAAATAGGGAGCGAAAATGAGCCTTTCCGATCAACTCAAAACAGACATCGTCGCCGCCATGAAGGGCAAGCAAGAAACGCGCCTCAGCGTCCTCCGCATGGTCAAGGCCGCGCTGCAACTCAAAGAAGTCGAAAAGATGCGCCCGCTCGACGAAACCGAATCCATCAATCTCCTGCAAACGCTGGTGAAGCAGCGCAAGGAATCCATCGACCAGTTCGCGAAAGGCAACCGCCAGGACCTTGTCGACAAGGAAAACGCCGAACTCAAAATCCTCGAAGCCTATCTCCCCGCCGGCGCCAGCGCAGCCGAAATGGACGCCGCCATCGCCAAAGCCATCGCCGACACCGGCGCCACCTCCATGAAACAAATGGGCGGCGTAGTCAAAGCAGCCAAGGAAGCCCTGACCGGCAAAGCCGTGGACGGCAAATCCCTAAGCGACCGCGTCCGCGAGAAACTCTCCAAGCTCGGCTGACGCGCCGCGGCCACTTCGTAGCGGCCACTTTCAAGTGGCCGCGTGTGCACAACTGCCAAAATCTGTCATCCTGAGCCCGCCGCGGCGGGCTCAGGACCTCAACTTAAAATGCTTGCAAAATTTTCCGTCGTGCTCCGATCGAAATAAAAAATGTCACTTCCCAACCAAATCCCCCTCCGCTACACCGAAGAAGACGCCGGCTTCGTCAGCGTCCGCCCCGTCGTCAAACAAACCTTCCAGCTCCACGAACTCGTCGACATGGTCGTCAGCGTCGCCGGCAAAGACGCCGCCCGGGTCCAGCAAATCTTCCGCAGCGGCACCGTCGTCTACAACGGCTACCGCTACTGGTGGGACGCCCTCTCCGCCGAGCGCGAAGAAATCGAGCGCCTCCTGCTCCCCTTCCCCGACGACGATCCCTCGCGCCCCTTCGATGCCGCACAAGCCACCGCCGTCCTCCTGGAAATCGGCGGCGGCGCCCAACGCACTGTAGTAGAAATCACCTGCCAGGACGCCGCGCAAAAAAAACTCTTCGCCAAACTCTCTCCCTGGGACGTCCTCACAAACTACGCCTCTGGCAAATCTCCTCGCTACGAAAAATACGCCCACGCCCGCCGCGCCGACCTCTTCCGCCTCTCCCTCCCCTTCGACCAAGCCCAGCAACTCGTAGCCGCACTCCTCGCCGCCGCGCCCCGCAAACTCAAGTATCGCTGGAGCACGCTCCGCCCCCCAGCGGCCCTAACCTTCGTCTGTCCAAGAAAGTGGCTGGTGATCGGTGACTGGTGCCAAACAACTCGTCCGATTGTAGGGGCACGATAAATCGTGCCCTCCTGGGCTATGTAGTGGCCGACCTTTAGGTCGGTCAGCCAAGCATAGGCCTGCCCGCCGTAGCCGCGCATTTCCCAAGCGCCGGAGGCGCGACACACTTTTAGCCCAGCCCGTGAGGGCTGGGACAGCAAACCGCCAAAGCATCCAGCCCCAGAGGGGCGACACTTCCTCGCTGCGTGTGCCCAAGGTTCCGCTGTTTGGTACCTGGGTCTTGGGTTTCTCCGCCTTGCCTGCTAACGGAAGGCCGCTGACTGATCATCTCTTACTGATAACTGATTACCGATTACTGATTACTGATTACTTCCGCCTAGCTCTTATGCACAACCTCAATATCGTGGCCGTCGGGATCAAGCACCCAGGTCGCATAATACCCAGGATAATATTCAAGCCGCGCTTGCGGCGGCCTCTTACTCTTTCCTCCAGCCGCCAAAGCCGCCTCGTAGAATGCATCCACTTCAGCATGGTCCTTCGCCACAAATCCGACGTGAACGGCCTCGGGATCGGGCTTCCCTTCCTTGAGCCAGAAAAAATGCTTCTTGCCAATACCAAAACCTTTCAAGTCCGGGTGTCCGTCTTTGCCTACGTAGTCGGAAAGGGCTGTGATCCCAAGCGGCTTCAGAGCCTGGGCATAGAAAGCGGTGGAGCGCTTGAAGTCGCTGACGGTAAGAATCACGTGGTCGATCATATTTTCCTTTCCGTTTTAGCAGGCGGAGAGAAGGAGCCGAGACCGCCGCGGCGGCGGGTGGCGCATCCTAAAAACCTCTTGGGTGGCCTACCCTTTCGATTTTAAAGGGTGGGTCACTCTTCGCTTTGGGGTCCCCTCCGGGCATCCTGCTAACTGGTCGCTGGTTACCGGTTTCTCTTCCTTCCTAGCCAGCCGTCACCACAATACGCCCGCCCCTTCGCGTTCCCGGCCTCCGGCGAATCACAATATCCACGTCACGGTCCAGCGCGGTCAGAAAATTCATCAGCCGTTCCACGGAAAATCCCTCCAATTGGTAATTCGCCAGTGCGGACACTTTCGGCTGGTTCACCTTCAACCGCCGCGCTGCCGCCGTTTGCGACAGCTTCTGCCCTTGCAGGATCTGGTTGATCGCCACGGCCAGCCGCACCTTGGTCTGTTTCTCCTCCGCGTTGCGCAACCCCAGATCGCGGAAAACATTCCCCGAACCCGCCGCCACCCCCTCTTTAGCTCTTCTCTTTGCCATACTCTCAGCGATTATCCCAGTTCTAGGATAACGAAGCCAATACCAAAGTTTCCGGATCACTCGGGTTAAATTTCGCGAATCTTCGGGCGGATGCCCGGGCGGACCACGTTGCTACTCTCTTACACGGATGCGGTTAACTTCGACCACCAGCAACTTCGCACGATAGTGCTCCGCTTCAGGCTGGGCCCTTAAATATTCGGTGAGCCTTGCCAGCAAGCGCTCCAGCACCTCAGCGTGGTTACGCATCTGCAGCGCGATGATTCCTTTGTACTGCCTCGGTGGATAGGTGACGATGTCCGCAAAATCGCCATTCATGGAAAGCAATATCGCGTCGATTTCCTGGGCCTTGGCAATCACCAGCCTGTCAGGGGAATCCACCGCCAATAATTCCCGGAGGCGAAAAACCTCGTGGCCTGCATCTTGAAGAGTTCGAATCGTTGTATTGGAAATGCAGTGATCGGCCAGGAACCGCGGGTGGCGCACCCTGGAAACTTCTTGGGTGGATGGTCCGGGGCCACCCGCGTTGGTTTCGACTCATCGGATGCAATTTGCATCAAACATTGCATATGGTCCCGACCACACCTAAACCCAGTCTGTCCGCCCGCGAATTACTTTCCGCATGGGGACGAATCCTGACCGGGAGAGTCCCCATGCTCTCCATTGAGATCACCCGGGAGTGCCCGCTCAGTTGCCCCGGGTGCTATGCCTACGGTGAGTCGCACCTGGGGGGCGGGACTACACTGCGCGAACTGAGTGACTTGCGCGGAGACGCTCTGGTGGAAGGTGTGTTGGGCCTAGTGCGAAAGCACAAGCCCATCCATGTTTCCCTGGTTGGCGGCGAGCCCCTGATCCGTCATCGCGAGCTGAGCAGCATTCTCCCGGCCCTCAGTGAAATGGGGGTATTCGCACTGGTGGTTACGAGCGCGGTGATCCCCATTCCGGTGGAGTGGACGAAGATCCCGCGTGTGCGGGTCGCGGTCTCCGTAGACGGACTGCCCGAGCATCACGACATCCGGCGCAAGCCCGCTACCTACGAACGCATTCTCAAGAATATCGAAGGCCGCGAGGTCAACATCCACTGGGTGATTACTCGCCCGATGCTGGCCCGGCCCGGCTACCTGGAAGAGTATGTCTCGTTCTGGAACTCACGCCCTGAAGTGAACAGAATTTGG
>DASYXF010000182.1:0-10207 GCA_035935335.1 Candidatus Acidiferrum sp. | reverse complement strand
ATTGGCGGGAAGGAACCGTTCATCGCCACCGGGCATTTCAGCGACGGGAGCGCGCAGAACCTAACTTCGACAGTGACGTGGGGCTCCGGGACGACCGGCGTGGCGACCATCACGGCGGCCGGGGTGGCCACAGGAGTGAGTCCGGGCACATCCACGATCAGCGCAACGCTTGGAGCGGTGAGCGGATCGACTGTTCTGACAATAACGGCGACGACGGGGAAGGCGTATGTCGGCGACTTTGTCTCTGCGACCTGCTGTCTGGACGTAATCGACATTTCCACGAATCAGCTTGTGAAGCAAATTCCGCTAACCACTTTAAACGAGCCGCTGGGGATTACGCCGGATCAAAGCCGCGTATACATCCCTGACAACGCCAAAAATTTGCTTGATGTGATCGACACAACCACAAACACGCTGGTGAACACGATTCCGATCGGCAACGGCACCACAGCAGTGGTGGTCGCGCCGAATGGGCAGTTCGGTTATGTCTCCGATCTCAATGACAGCAATGTGGTGGTGTATAACATAGCGACCAGTGCGGTGGTGAAGACGATCCCCATCGGGTTCTCGGCCGGATGGATTACGATCACGCCGGATGGAAGTTTTGTCTACGCCCAGGGCGGGGCAGGCCAGGTTGCAGTGATCAACACCGCAACCAACACCCTCGCGTCCACATTTACGCTTCCGACTCCGGCGGGACAGGCAGGTCCGGGCTGTGGATCCGGCCCCGCATTTAATCCACAGGGCACGGTGGGGTATTTCGCCCAGGCATGCTCACCTTTATCTGCCACTTCGGGCACCGTAAATGTGCTCTCTATTCCAAGCAACACCCCGATCGCGGCGATCACTGTTGGAGGGAATCCGATCCAGCCAGTGGTCACGCCTGACGGAACGCGCTTGTACGTGGCAAACATAAATTCGAACACGGTGTCCGTGATCGATACCGCGACCAATGCAGTAATCGCCACGATACCAGTAGGAAGCTTCCCCCAGTCGGTCGCGATCACACCGGACGGCGCGAAAGTTTATGTCGCAAACAGCGGTGGATCCACTGTCTCTGTAATTCAGACATCCACGAACACCGTGACGGCATCCATTCAGCTAACGGTTCCCTTCGGGATCGTGATCGCGAGCCCGCCGCTGGCTTCAGCCGCGACGACTCTGACATTAAGTCCGTCGAATCTGGTCTTCGGCCCGCAAGTGGACGGGACCCTCAGCGCATCGCAAACGATCAACGTAAAAAATCCTGGTGGAACGCCGGTTACGTTAACCAGCATCTCCCTGACCGGACCGAATATCGGAGACTTCCGGCTGACGAATGGATGCCCGATTCCGCCGGCGACACTCGGCGCCGGACTTTCGTGCAATCTGCAAATTGCATCCGATCCAACGACAAATGGGCCGCGCGTCGCGCTGGTGACGATCAACAGCACGAACGGGATTGCGGCGTCGACACAGAGCGCGCCGCTAAGCGGCACGGGAATCAGCCTGGTGTCGATCGCGGTGACGCCCGCGAATCCTTCGGTGACCGCCACCAAGACGGTACAGTTCACCGCGACGGGCACGTTCAGCGACACCAGTACGCAGAACCTGACCAACTCGGTGACCTGGACGTCGTCGTCCACAGGCATCGCCACAATCAACGCGAGCGGGTTAGCCACGGGCGTTGCCTCGGGCGGACCCATCACCATTACGGCTACCAGCGGAAATATATTCGGTACCACGCAATTAACGGTGACGCCGCTGGTGGTTACTTTCCCGCTGAACGTCACGCTGATTGGAACGGGAACCGGCAGTGTCACCGACAATCTCGGGTCCATCAACTGCGTGAACACGGCCGGAGTGATTACCGGGACGTGTTCGGCGAATTATCCCGCGGGCACGGTCGTCAATCTGACCGCATCCGCGACGCAGCCTTCCACGTTTGCTGGATGGCTGCAGGCCTGCTCCGGCACCGGCGGCTGCAGTGTCACGATGAACTCCGCGCAGGCCGTGACGGCTTCCTTTGTGCCGCCGCCACAGGCGCTGCCGCTGCCATTCACGCCAGGCACGAACGTCTCTGGCCAGGTGGCGTTCGATTGTCCGTCGAATCCGAATCCGACGCCGGGGAACCCTTGTCTGGATCCGAACGCGCATGCGGCTGCGTTCACGATTGGACAGGTACTGACGCCGTTCACCCTGACGGTGGTTTCCACGGAAGTGCCACCGACTAACGGTGATGGCATTTGCGAGAATGGCCGAACACCAGGACAGGATCTTGACTGCCGCTTCGGGTCGTTCTTCACGTTCCAGACCAAGGCGAACGGCGACAGAGTCGTGCCACTTTGCGATCCGTATGCGAACGGAAACTGCGTGGTGTATTCAGTCTTCTTCCAGAACCCGGGCCAAGAGCCGGATCCGTCAATGTACGTGGGACCGGTCAATTGGAACATCACCTTTAACAACGGGACGTTTGTGCCGCCGGCACCGTGGACCGGAAGCACACCGCGGCTGTACTACGATCCTTCCGGCTTCGTCGTGCCGAACTCGCCCTATGGCACGGACTGCACGACGCCGATGCTGATCGGGAATCCTGGTGTGCCGACGAACCCGGCGATCTTCTGCCAGTTCGTCTTCGACATCACGACCATCTTCGACGCCAGCAAGAAGGTGGACCCGCTGATCGGAGGAAAGACGAAGGTGTTCAGCGATGCCATCGTTGCTTTCCCGCCGGTTTTTGCGCCGGTGGTGACGGTCACGACGACGCCTGACGCGGCGACGGTGACGGCGGGGAGCCCGATCGGCTTCACGATCACCGTGAGCAACAGCGCGTTGGCGGTGGCGAACAACGTTTCCCTGAACACGCCGCTGCCCGGCGGAACCAACGTGAACTGGACGATCAGTCCGGCATTCGCGGGACCCGGCACGTGCAGCATCACGGGAGCGCAAGGAAGCCAGGTGCTGAACTGCGCGTTCGGCACACTGAGCCAGAGTGCGAGCGCGAGCCTGCACATCCTGAGCGCGTCCTCCGCGGTTGGAACGGCGATCAGCCCCAGCACGGTTTTGGTCGGGAGCCAGCAACTGCTTTCGATTGGCAGCATCGTAGTGCAGCCGATACCCGTGACGTTCAGCGGGTTGACGGCTTCGCAGACGATACCGGCGGGGACGAGTTCGGTCACGCTGGGCGGAGTTGTCGGCAACGGGACGCAGTTCGCGCCAAGCGGTGAGACCGTATCAATCACCATTAACGGGAACAAGCAGACGGCTACGATTGGGAGCAACGGCGCGTTCTCGCTGCATTTCCCGACGTCCTTGATTCCAGGCTCAACGACGCCGTATCCGATCACCTACTCGTACGCGGGCGATTCGCTGTTGAGCTCTGCGACCAACAGCAGCACGACGTTGACCGTCGTCAGTCCGCCGGCGGGTGTGAATCTGTCGGCGACGCTGCAGTCGGCCACCATTGACGGTTCCGGAAATTATGTCTTTACTATTCGCGTTACCAACAGCGGAGGCACTGCTGCTAACGCCGCAACCATTAACACCGCAGTGTTAACGACGGTGATCGGCACAACGCGCGTGACCACCGCAAGCAAAACCCCGTTGCCCGTAGCTCTGGGCACCATCGCGTCTTTGAGTTCTGTGACTACGACGCTCACATTCCCCGCGAACGCCGGCCCTCCGGGCACAGCAGGGGCGATCAGCCTCGGCTTCGTGTTCACGGGTGGCAGTGCAGGTGGTACGTTGAAAGCAACGTTGCCATAAGAATGTGAGGTAAAGCCGGTGAAACTAACCAAAGGAGGATCGATGACCAGAATCACGAGAAATAAATTCATAATTTGCGCGGGGCTGCTCGCACTGCTTTGTGCCCTGCTGTCCCCCGGAGTGCGAGCCGACGGAACCGGCCTGGGGGATGTGACAATCACGCTCCCATCCATTTCCGGAAACGCGGGCGACACCATCACGGTGCTAGGAAACCTCACGAATAATTCGGCGAATACACTGGATTTTGGCGGTGATTTTGTCACCCCGAACAGCACTGCCATCTCCGGCTTCGGCGATGTTTTCTTTAACGGTCTCCTAGGATTTGGCCCAAGCTCCATCGGTGGCAACTCGACGTTGACCGACGTTGATCTTTTCACAATTTTTATCGCTGCCGGTGCCGCCCCGGGTTCGTACGACTTGAATTTCTACGACCTGCTGGGAGGTATCGACCCAGCTTGCAATTTGGACCCGACGCAGTGCGGGGTCCAACTGGGAAGCGTCCAATTCACCGTTAACGTTCAAGGCGCGGTGCCGACACCCGAACCGGGAACATTGTTACTTCTCGCGACTGGCCTGTTGGCGGGCTTAATTGTCATCCGGCGGGCGGCGCTATAAACAAGGGGTCGTTACCGAGGATACCGACGGAGCAGTTTGCCTGTTTGCGTAGGTTCCAAGTTGCAAGTTCTGAGGGTATGCCGCTTCCGATGGTGTAACCAACTTCGTCGGAGAATATCTACTCGTCGATTTCCAATATCCCGCAAAGCGGCCGATTGGTTTGAGTAGGCCTGTCCTAAACAACCGCAGAAGCCGTTCTTCTTTGGAAGGAACTCCTAGTTGCTTTTATCGGAGAAGATGGGGGCGAGGTCGTAGCGCTTGGCTAGGCCGGAATTCTGGGCGTCTTTCTGGACTTCGGCGGCGGCGCGGCGGGCTTCGTCGTAGTGTGACTGGGCGTCGGCAGGTTTGCCGGAAAGTTCGAGGGCACGGCCCCATTGATACTGGCTCTGGGCCAGGAGCGCGCGCAGATTGAGCTTCTCGCTGCGCAGGGTGCTGGATTTCAGATCCTTTAAAGCGCCGGCATAGTCCTTTGTGCCGATCAGGGCTTCGCCGCGCAGCACCAGGCACTCTATCGAGAGATATTTCAAGCCAAGTGAGTCGGCTTGCCCACCCAGAACCTGCAGCTCACTGGCTGCGGCCGCGAATTTGCCATTGGCCACGGCGAGCTTGGCGAGATTGATTTTGTTGAGCAGGACGAGATGTGCATCGCCGCTTTTTATGCCCGTTTGCATGGATTCCTGGTACGCGGCGGCAGCAGCCTTCAGATCGCCGCGATAGTAGGCGTTGTCGCCCTGGTAAGTGAGCGCGGTGCCAATTTGCGGCTGGTTCTTGTCTGCGCGCGCGGCGCTCAGGGCGTCGGCGAGCGCTTTTGTGGCTTCGTCGCCGCGGCCAGCTTGTGCCAGGGCATAGCCGTAGGCGGTCAGGACTTCCGTCGAATAGAAGCCCTGTTCCTTGACCTCGGTCAATCCCTTCACCGCGTCCTGTTGCGCGCCGACCGCGGCGCCATATCTACCTTGATAGCCAAAAAGCGTTCCGAGGCCTGAAGAGGCAAGAGCCGCCCCCCGCGTGTCGCCCGACGAGCGGCGCAAATCCAGCACCCTTAGGTATTGATCCTGGGCCTGTTCGAACTGGCCGGTGCGCATGGAAGTTTCCGCCAGGTTATTCAGCGTATCGGCGATATCGGAGGGGACTTTCAGTTTTTCACGGACTTGCAAGGCGCGCTCGAAATAGGTGCGGGCGTTTTCGTAATCGCTCTTGGAGAAATAGGTGTTGCCGATATTGTTCAGCACCTGGCCCTGCATCTGGTCGTTGTGGATTTCGATCTGCGAGCCGAGGGATTCCTTGAAGAGGCGCAGGGCGTCGTCATATTTGCCGTGCTCGACATAGAAATCGCCGAGGTCGCTCAAGACGTTTGCGGTGCCCTGCTTGTCACCTAGTTCGCGGCGGATGGCCAGGGCCTGGTTGTAATTCTTGAGCGCGAGATCGGATTTGCCGGTGGCGTCGTAGATCGAGCCGATCATCTGCAGGCTGTCGGCAATTCCCTTCTTTAAGCCGAGCTTGGTTTTGATTTCGAGCGATTCCTGGAGGTTTTTCAGCGCATCGTCGGGGCGCTGCATGGTGGAATACGCCACGCCCATGGCCTGGAGGATCTGCGCTCGCTCCGCGTCGTCCTGCAGTTCGATGGAAAGCGCCTGCGCGCGGGTCAGGTATTCGAGGCCGGCCTGAGAGTTTCCGCTTTCGATCTGGACGCGGCCAAGAGAGCGGAGGCCGGCGATGCGCTTGGGGTCGAGTTCCACGACCTTGGCGAACATTTCTTTCGCCTTGTCGTAGGCGCCGGTGTTTTCGTAGGCCATGCCGAGGTCGAAGAGGTAGTCGGTATTGTCGGGAGAGACTTTAATCAGATTCTGATAGGCCTCGATCGCTTTCGGATAATCCTTTTCGATGCGGTCGTAGCCGGCCTGAATGAGATATTTCTCCTGCATAGGCAGCGAAGCGCTGAGGGCAACGGCTTTTTGTGCGGCGGGCTCCGCGTCTTCGTCCTGGCCGAGATCGGAATATGCCTGCGCGAGTTTTACGTAGGCCAAGGCGAACTGGTTATCTTCTTTGATAGCGGATTGAAAATTTTGGACGGCGGCGGTGTTTTTGCCTGCCCGCGCCTCTTCGAGGCCATGGTTATATTCGCGCAAAGCGGAGACGGAAGCGGTGGACGGCTTGAAAGCGTGCTCCTGGAGCTCCTTGAGGAGGCTTTTCGAAACCAGCAAATTCTGACGGATCTGGCCAGCCAGGCGGTCGACAGCGGCGAAGATTTCCTTGTCACCGGCGGCTTCTTCCTTGATGGTGACGGACTGGCCGCGTTTCAAATCCTGAATTTTCGCGTCAATGCGGATGCGGTCGCCGAGTTGCGCATAGCTGCCGGAAACAACGGTGTCCACGTTGCTCTGATTGGCGATGCGGCCGATGGTGGGTGCGTCGAGGTCCGCCTGCGGCGTGATGTGCAGGTCTTTCATCACCTGGCCGACGCGTTCGGAGGAAACGGCGCGCACGCTGGCGGATTGGCCGACGTCGGTGCTGAGCATCTCCGCCATGGCGGAACCTACCCAGTCCAGTTTGGGATCGGAGGTGGCATTGTGAAATGGAAGGATGGCGAGGGAGTGCAGCGGCGCCACGGGAGTTGCGGGAGCGGCGGATGAAAAATATTTTCTGGCGAACAAAAGGCCGCCGCCAACGAGCGCAATGGCAGCGGCTGCCGCGAGCGCCGTGGTGGTGCGAGAACGCGCAGGTTTCGGGGGCTCGGGTGTCTTCTCGACGGGAAGATCGATGCGAATTTTGGAGCCGCCGCGCCAGGCGTCAATGTCGCGCTGAATTTCGAGCGCGGTCTGGTACCTTTGGGCGGGATCCATCTGCATGCATTTTGCGGTGATGTCGCTGAGCAGGGCGGGGACGGCCGGGTCCACCTCAGCGGGCGGCCTGGGTTTTTCGCGGGTGCGCTTGAACATCGCGCCCTGGAGGGTGTCGGCTTTGTAGGGAAGCTGGCCGATGAGCAACTGATAGAAAATGATTCCAACGGTAAAGAGATCGGAGCGCGCGTCCACGTGCTCGCCCATCACCTGTTCGGGCGACATGTAGTCCGGCGTGCCGATGACCGCGCCGGTCTGGGTCATGCCATGGCCTTGCTCCATGGTGCGGGCAATGCCGAAATCCATGACGATGATGCGGCCGCTTTTTTCGACCATGATGTTCTGCGGCTTCAAGTCGCGGTGGACCACGCCTTCGGAGTGCGCTGCGTCGAGCGCGGTGCAGGTCTGATTGATGACGTCAGCGCATTGCTCGAAGGTGAGGCGCCCTTTTTCCTTGATAAGGGCAGTGAGGTCCTTGCCCTCGATGAACTCCATGGTGATGAACTTCACGCCATCGGCTTCGCCGAGATCAAAAATGCGTATGACGTTTTTCTGTGTGATTTTCCGGGCGAGAATGAGCTCCTGCTTGAAGCGTTGAAGAACCTGTTCGTGGACGGCAAGTTCCGGGCGGATGACTTTCAGGGCGACCAGGCGGTCAAGTTCCAGGTCCCAGGCTTTGTAGACGGCGCCCATGCCGCCTTCGCCGAGCATCTGGACAATTTCGTAGCGCTTGCCGAGGCGCATACCTTTTGGAAGGCGGCCGGCGGCGATGCCGGCGGCGCTGGGAGGGGGAACGGGCTGCGACCAGCCCTGGGCGGCGGACACGCCGTTGGGGTCGCCGGGATTTTCATCGCCGAGAACTGTGGCATTTTCGTCGCGGCGGTCTTCGCCCAGGAAGGTGGCATCACCCAGAGGAAAGGGCGTTTTGCACGAGGCGCAAACCGACGAGGAGGAGCTGTTCGTCGCGTGACAATTCGGGCATTCTCGGCTGGCTGGCGCCATAGATCGTCTATTCGCTCAATTGCTACGGCAGACGGAATCGGGAACCTGAACCTGCGTGGATTTTACATCAAGGTTACAATTTTGCGGCGGAAAAGCGCGGTGGCGGGGCAAGCGGCTTTGGATTCGCGGGGGCGCCGGAGCCGCTCGGATGGCCGCGAGTCCTTCCGCCCAGTCCAGGGAGTTACTTTGAAAAGGAGATCACTCCATACAGCGCTTTCAGCAGAATCAGGCCGCCGATGATGCCGAGGCTCATGCTGAGCAGGGTGCCGATCAGGAAATATTCGGCGAAGCGCACGGACTTCATTTCCGGGTAACGGGCGATGGATTTTGCGGTGAGGATCAAACCGACAGTTGCCGGAGATTGAAGAACGAGCGCGGTGAGGACGACGAAACGCTCGAGCCAACCGATGTACATTCCGGCGTTCTGCATCTCGTTTGTTGTTTCCCCCAAGATGCTCATGTCCTGCTTGGTGAGGGGCCGGGTGAGGAAACGGATAACGTAACCTCCGCCGAAAATGACGCCGACATAGACGACCGCAACAACAAACGGTTTCTCGACGGCCGACTGGGCCCAGTGGAATTTTGCGAGCAGGGTCCAGAGCGGGGGCCGGGTGATCAGCCATGCGGTGAGAAGGATGGTCAGCACGTGGATAGCCTGGTCGCCCAAAAATGTTGCGGCGCTGTCAGCGACTGTTTCGGAGCGGACGAGGCGAATTTTCAGCCAGTCGATCGCCAGGTGGACCAGAACCAAGGCCAGGAGCGATGCGTAAAAGCCGGGGCTGATTGCCAGGCCGGAAATGGCAAAACCCAGGAAGAGGGCGGCGGAAACGAAGTGAATCGCGCCGTGCTCCGCGTAGGCCAGGGGGGTATTCCGTTTTTTCATTGCGATCATGCGGTCCGATTGCAGAACAAAGTCGGTGAGCAGGTGCGAAAGGTAAAGGCCGAGGAAGGCGGTCAGGAAGAAATGCATGATTTCATGCACTCCTTTTAAAGTGTATATAATCGTGCAATCGGAGAAAAGAAGAACCGATGAGCTTTTTCATCGAATCGATCACTTCCAAAGTCTGCCAGAGGTGGCTGCGGCTCAGGTTGCGCGAGGCCGTGGAAGCGTTGATGCACAGGGCCTTTGCCGCGAGGTCCACGCGCCCCTTGGCCAGATAGGCGTCGACCGTGCGCCACTGCTTTTCCGAAAGGCGGCCCACCAGAGCGTCATGCAGGTTGTAAATCAGATTGGCCAGCAAATCAAAGTCTTTATTCCCGGAATGAAAGCGGGTGGCTTTTCCAGAATGCAAGCGCCCCCCTTTCGCGTCGCCGATGGCCATCCGGGCGAATTCAAAGGCCTGTCCGCCCAGCTGATTCACGGGGGCCCGCAGGGGACCGGGAATAGGACCGATGCCGACGCCGATTCTCAGCTTCAGCGGGCGCATCCGCCGGCGCAGGTCGAAGAGGAGTTCGGGGATCTGACGCAGATCGGCGGCGACGGTTTGAAACTCGTCGCCGGCGGTAACGGCATAGGGCAAGCGAATCCGCCCCTCGCGGAGATGGGCGGAGGTGACGAGACGCAGCCTGGCGCCGAGGACGGAACGCAAGCCGCGGGTGCGGCTCGAGCCAACCACGTCGGAGACGATGACGCCCCAGAGTTTTTCCGGCATATGCACACTCCTGTGCAATTATGTAGGATTGCATATTTATGTGCAATAGCTTATTTCGTGCCCGGCAACCGGGTTGATACGATGGCGAGATCCTTCTGGATCATGCGACCGGCATCGGGAGGATAGCACCCGTGGCAGGCTGAAAATCCGCAGGCGTCGTGTCCGAGAGTGGGGATGAACAGGGGCATCGTTTACCTGTGCTTCCGCGAGTGTGAGACTTCGAAAATGAGTTCGAGCGCCACGGGGACGCCGAGAGCCAGGCTGGCGACGCCAATGATCAAGCGGCTGGGGTTTTCGTCTTTTCCAAACACGTCTTGAACTAAGATGCCCGCAGCAGGCGGGAGGTTCAAAGCCTTT
>DASYXF010000181.1:0-56703 GCA_035935335.1 Candidatus Acidiferrum sp. | reverse complement strand
CCAACAAATCTGTTGCCAACTGGGGTGATAATCACATCCAATAATAATCATCGAAGGCTCCTTCCTACCGATAGCTTCGGTTCTCCAAACAGAAGCATACTCGGTTCCGAACGGAGCCTTCGCTCTTATGCAATCAACCCTACGGTTTTCAGGGTGCGGGTCTGGCACTGCGTCTTGACTCCCAACTCTCCGCTCCCTCTGCTCCCCTCTGCTAACTCTGTGGTGAAATCTTCCTCTTCTCTGCGCCCTCTGTGTCTCTGCGTTAAGCTACTCGTCCTCGTCTCTCTTCCCCTGATCCTCGGCGATCGCCTCCAACTGCGAATGCCAATCCAGCTCCCGCACCTTCCCCGGATTCTCCCTCCAATCCGCCACCACCTTCACAAACATCTCCAGATAAATCTTAGTCCCTAACAATTTCTCCAATTCCTTCCGCGCCTCCGTCCCCACCCTCTTCAACATGTCGCCCTTGTGGCCGATTAAGATCTTCTTCTGCGAATCCCGCTCCACATGCAATGTAGCGTGAATCTTCAGCAGCGTCGGCCCCTCTTCATACTTGTCAATAATCACCGCCAGCGCGTGCGGCACCTCGTGATACGTCAACTGAATCGCCTTCTCCCGAATCAACTCCCCCGCCAGAAACCGCTCCGGCTGATCCGTAATCTGATCCTCCGGAAAATAAGCCTCCGCCTCCGGCAGCGCCTTGAAAATTTCCTTCACCAGCGCATCGCACCCGCTGCCCTTCAAAGCCGAAATCGGCACCAGCGCCGCAAACGGAAACGCCTTCCCAAACGCATCCAGCAGCGGCAGCAGCTTCGGCCTGGGCACGCGGTCAATCTTGTTCAACGCCAGAATCGTCTTGTTCGGATAACGCTGCGCCCGGTCCAGCAGCAGCGAATCCGCATGCGGCAAAGTCCGGCTCGCATCCACCATCAGCAGCAGCACATCAATGCCTTCGAGAGCCGCCGCCACTTCGCGCATCATCTGCCGGTTCAGCGCCGTCGTCCCCTCATGCAATCCCGGCGTATCAATAAACACAATCTGCCCCTCGGGCTTTGTCACAATCCCCTGAATCCGGTTCCGCGTCGTCTGCGGCTTCGAAGTAACAATCGCCACCTTCTGCCCCACCAACCGGTTCACCAACGTAGACTTCCCCGCATTCGGCCGCCCAATAATGGCCACAAACCCCGCCTTAAATCCCTTCTTCGCCTCTGCCTTTTTCTGTCCCATACCCTCGCTCATTTTTTCTCCGCAAGCTCCCGCCCACACAGGTACCTCTCGCGCTCAGTAGGTTCAAGCCGCCATGTTAATGGTATCGCACTTTCTTTAGGAGGCCGGGGCTTCAGCCTTAACGAAGAACATTTGCATTCAACGAGCTTTAGCCCCTGAAGAAAGCTTTGCAAGGACCCGCCCTCTATTTCTGGGATGGCCGCTAACTCTTTGTAATGACGTTGCCCGCCTGAACTTCCAGCACCTCTCGAATCTTTCGGGCAAGCGCTTTTGGACGATAAGGTTTCTGAATGAAAGCTATCGCCGGATCAAGCCCCCCATGCCGCACGATCGCGTCGTCCGTGTATCCAGACGTGAAAATAATTTTTATCTCGGGGCGCAGTCGCCCGATCTGTTGTGCTAGTTCTGGTCCGCTCATCCCCGGCATGACCACATCGGTCAGCAGCAGGTGAATCGTCCCAGCGAAGATCTTCGAGCGATCCAGCGCATCTCTCCCTGTGACCGCTTCCAGAACCTTATAGCCGACGCTTTCAAGATAGTCCCTGGTCATTTCCCTAAGGGACGCGGAGTCCTCCGCTAGCAAGATTGTTTCCGATCCTCCGAAGGTCCCTTCCCCCGACTCTTCGTTTTTTACCGGCTCAGCCGCGCTTTCGACGCGGGGAAGGTAGACTTTGAACGTCGTTCCATGTCCCAGTTCGCTGTAGACCCAAATATATCCGCCGCTTTGCTTAACGATTCCATAGACCGTCGCCAGGCCCAGGCCGGTGCCCTTCCCCAGTTCTTTTGTCGTGAAAAAGGGGTCAAAGATTCGCGCCTGCGTCGCGTGGTCCATCCCGGAACCCGTATCTTCCACCGCCAGCATGACGTAGGAACCGGCGGTCACTTGTTGGTGCTCCTCTACATAGGAGGCGTCCATCTCAACGTTTCGCGCCTCAATCGTAATGTGACCCCCTTGGGCCATTGCATCTCTCGCGTTAACGGCGAGGTTCAACAATACCTGCTCGATTTGCCCGGGGTCGGCCTTCACGTTCCATAATTCAGGCTCTATCAACACCGTCAACTCTATGTTTTCTCCGATCAGCCGGGTAAGCAGTACTTGCGTCCGCTCGACGATTTGCCTGAGATCCAGCACTTGGGGCTGCAGCATTTGTTGCCGGCTGAACGCCAGAAGTTGCCGAGTCAAATCCGCAGCCGACGCGCCTGTCTTGCGAATCATCTCCGCCCGCCTCGCCGCCGGATGGTCTGCGGCAAGTTCGTCCAGCATCACGTCGGAACAACCCAGGATTACAGCGAGGAGGTTGTTGAAGTCGTGTGCCACGCCACCTGCGAGCCGGCCTATGGCCTCCATGCGCTGCGACACCCGCAGTTGCTCTTCCATCTTTTTTTGTTCGGTGATATCCCGGATGAGCCCCAGCAGATTGCCGTCGGGCATCATCGTGGCCATTACGTCCGCGGAAAATACCGATCCGTCCTTCCGTCGGAACTGCCACTCTCTGTGGTAGTCGGATTTGGTCTTGATCACGTTCAACGCCTGCCCGATTAGCGGGAGTTCGTCCTTCAGAACAATGTCCGAGGCGTGCAGCCCAACCAGTTCCTCGCGTGTGTAACCGAGCATCCGGCACATGCTGGAATTGGCGTCAAGGTAGTAGCTCTTGGGATCGGCGATCACGATGCCATCCGGCGCGTAGTCGAAAAGCGCACGGTGGCGCGCATCGCTCACCCGGCGCGCTTCCTCCGCACGCTTGCGTCCTTCAAGCTCCAAAGTGCGTTCCGCGACACGCTTTTCCAGTTGCTCATTGAGCCGCCGCAACTCCTCTTCAGTCCTCAACTGCTCGCTAATATCAGTGTTTGTGCCAAACCAACCGCTGACCTTGCCGCTTTGATCGCAGACCGGCATCACTCGTGTCAGGAACGGGTGAAATTCGCCATCGCCGCGGCGCAGCGGGAAGATCATGTCAAATGGTTTCGCGGTGGCAATGCATGCCTTCCAGCGCTCCAGCACTTTCGGCAGCACATTCGGATCGTGAACCGACTGCCAGCCCCAGCCGTCCATCTGTGCGGGCGTTGTTCCGGTGTACTCGTACCATCGCTGGTTATACCAGAAGATCCATCCGTCCGCATGAGCGATCCAACACAGCTGCGGCATGGCGTTGGCCAGAGTTTGGAACTGTGCTTCACTGGCCGCAAAGCGCTCTTCAGCAAGCCTGCTTTCAATTTCCAGTTTGCGGTTGGCCTCGTCCGCCCGGGTCCTTCTCCTGCCGGCGACTATCGAGAGATAAATCACTGTCGAAAGCAAAGCGGCCAACGTGAACGCCACAGTTGCGCCCAGCACACCTGCGGTGAGGACAAAGTGCATCTGCCCAATATTGAGCTCGTAGGTCCTCTGCGGGGCACCGGTAGTCGCCTGCGATTGGCGAATCCCAATCAAGTAACCCATTGCGGCCGCGCAAAAAGGCGCCACCAAAGCGAACGCGAGCTTGAAGCTGGCGACAAATCGCTCTCGGCTCTTGTTCCCACCAGAATCCATTTCTCGACCTCCTTTTTCTTCGCGTCCACGACGGACTTGCGTCGATTTCCCAAATTTCGGAAAAAGATCGATTCACCCGGGCGCCCTGTTTTCAATGGGAGGGGGCCGCCATCCTGACGGGCAGCGGTCTCCAGAAGGGGATTTCAGTATGAATCAACATTTAGTGGGATCAAGCATATAAACGGATCTGAGCGCCAAAAATGTACCTGCCGAATCTCCTCAGCCGCAGATCATGGATCGAGCGGAGACTCGAACGACACGCGCCTGACTCTCAATTAGCCTGAAGGAATAGGTTCGGATACTCCGAAACTGACCAAACCACCTGAATCTCGTGCGCCGGATGGACTACCGGGGAGCGGTTTGCGCCGCAGAAGTCAAATGCCGCGCCCGCAGCCGCAGCACCTTGCGCTGGTTCGCTTCCAGCACTTCGAACCGGTATCCCTCCAGGTCCACCTTGTCCCCCGGCGCCGGCACTTTTCCCGAAACGTGGCTCAGTAATCCCGCAATCGTCATCACCGTTTCGTCGGAATTTTCTCCGAAGTGAATCCCCAGCAACTCTTCCACCTCTTCAATCCCCATGCTGCCACGCAGCACTAGACTGCCATCCGCCTCGCGCACCGCATCCGGCGAAGGCTTCATTTCATCGGCGCGTTTTTCTCCCACAATTTCTTCCAGCAAATCCTCCACCGTAGCGATACCCGCCACCGATCCATACTCATCAATCACCACCGCCAGCGATTGCCCCTTCTGCCGCATCTCTTTCAACATCTCCGAGCCCAGCTTCGTCTCCGGCACAAATAGCACCGCGCGCATCAATTCCCGCACCTTGCGCTTCGGCAAATCCGTATCCGCGATCTGCAGCAGGTCCTGCGCATGCACCACGCCCAAAATGTCGTCCAGCGACTTCCCATACACCGGCATCTTCGCGTGTTTCGTCTCCACAAATCGCGTGTGCATCTCTTCCAGCGTCGCGTCGGCCTGCATCGCCACAACGTCCGGCCGTGGCGTCATCACTTCGCGCACCCGTTTGTCGCTGAACTCCACCACCTGCTCGATCAAGTCCGCCTGCGAAGGCTCAATAATCCCCTCTTCTTCCGCCGCCTCCACCAGCGCCTCAATCCCCTCTTCCGCCCGCTGCCCCTGCGTACGCTCCGCATCCTGTTCCGAAATCCGCGCCAGCGATTCCGCGCCCTCCAGAAAAACCCGCACCGGCCAAACCATCACCATCGCCAGCCGGATCACCGGCAACAAAGGCTTCAGCCATCGCCCCTCTGTCCGGTACAGCAGCATGTCCGGCAAAAAGTGCATCGCAATCACCACTTCCAGCGAAAGAAAAACCAAAAACTGCAACGCCGCTTCCCAGCGGTTCGGCACCAGGTACACCACCGCGCGCGTCGTCTCCAGCACCACAAACGCCAGCCAGAAATGCCCCAGGATGCGGAACGTCCGCCCGCCACTCCTCCTATTAATTTTCAGTTTGGGTTCTATCTCAGCTTCGAAAATGTCCAGGTGTTCGTGCACCCGGCCCGTGGTCATTCGCCCCAATTCGCGATAAATCAGCGTCAGGTAAGAAATAATCGGCAGCCCCAGCGCCAACACCAGGATGCTGCCGACAAATGCCCAAGTTTCCCAGAATTGCGGCATTACGCGATTCCCAATTTCCGCCGCAGTCGCATTTCGATGCGTTCCATCTCCCCGCGGTCGGTTTCATGATCGTATCCCAAAAGGTGCAGCACGCCATGCAGAATCAGCACTTTGAGTTCCTCGGGAAGCGTACGCCCCAGCGATTTCGCATTCCGCCGCGCCACCGCTGGCGCAATCGCAATATCTCCCAAAAATCTTTTTCGCGCCTTCCGCACCCGCTGCTTCATTGTCCCAGGTTTGCCCGAATCCGCTGCAACCGGAAACGACAGCACATCCGTAGGCCCCTTCTTCTTCCGATAAGTCTCATTCAACCGCGCCATCTCCCCATCCCCAATCAAACGCACCGCCACGCAATCCGGTCCAAGCCCGATCTCCTCCACAATATTTTCAAGGAACTCTTCCAGCGGCCCCACCCGCACCCCAACCACTCGCTGCCGATTCTCAATTAATCTCATCTCATGTGGCACAGGCACTCTTGCCTGTGCTCTTCGTTACCCTGACCACCGATTGAACTTGAGGGTTTACCCTGAGCCTCGAAGGGTGCCCCACCCTTGGTTTGTAAGGGTGGGCTCTTACGATCCGAAGCCACAATCCTCTTCTCTTACTCCTTCTGCGCCCAATTTTCCATTTTCCAATTTCTATTTTCCAATCTACTCCTGTTTCACCGGCTCCCTACCCGCCCCCTGTGGCTTCCCATTCCCCGCGCGCTGCGGTTGTGAGGCATCATGCTCCTCATACGCCCGGATAATCTGCTGCACCAGATTGTGCCGCACCACATCCTTCTCCCCAAACTGCACGGTGCTGATCCCCGGAATCTTCCCGCAAATCTCCATCGACTCGATCAACCCGCTCTTCTTCCCGCTAGGCAGATCAATCTGCGTGATGTCCCCGGTAATCACGGCCTTCGAATTAAATCCCAGCCGCGTCAAAAACATCTTCATCTGCTCGCTGGTCGTGTTCTGCGCCTCATCCAGAATCACAAACGAATCATTCAAAGTCCGCCCCCGCATGAACGCCAGCGGTGCCACCTCAATGATTCCCTTTTCCAGAAACCGCTCCAACTTGTCCGCATCCAGCATGTCGTACAACGCGTCATACAAAGGCCGCATATACGGGTCAATCTTCTGCTGCAAAGTTCCCGGCAAAAACCCCAGCCGTTCCCCCGCCTCCACCGCAGGCCGCGCCAAGATAATCCGGTTCATCTGCTTGGTCAGCAGCGCGCTCACCGCCATCGCCACCGCCAAGTACGTCTTCCCCGTCCCGCCCGGCCCAATCCCAAACGTCATGTCGTGCGACTCAATCTCTTCCATATACTTCCGCTGCGTCGCCGTCTTCGGCGTCACCACTTTCTTCCCGAACGACCGCGTCCGCCCGTGCTCAAACATTCCCCGCGGCGATTCGTGCGGCTCTTCCGTCGCCACGCGCAGCAGCGACTTCACCTCCGCGCTCGAAAGCTCCCGCCCGTGCCGCGTCAGGTGGTTATACTCCTCCACAATCCGCACCGCCTGGTCCACGCTTTCCTGCTCGCCTTCGACCGTCAGCCGCGTATCGTGCAGGTGCGTCCGCACGCGCAGGTACTCCTCCAGTGAACGGATGTTCTCGTCCAAAGTGCCAAAGAAGGGTTCAATTTTTCCGGTAATGTGTATGGTGCGCTTCATCCACTTGGAAGGTATTTCTGCCGAACGGATCGGGTGCCCGATGGGATTCCTCCTGCAAACTTCCGGCTGCGCTGCAACCTGAACACGGAGAAACTACCAACACCGTAGCGCAGCCCCCCGCTCCGGTCAAGTTACACGCTTGTGAATCTTCCGTGGCCCGCCGTGGCACGGGCACTCCTGCCTGTGCTCTTCTCCCCACTTTTCTCTGCCTTCTCCACGTTATTGGTTTAAGAGTTCAAAAGTTCAAGAGTCGAGTTCAAAATAACGGATAACCCAGAGGAACTCTTCGAGAGAATCGCTCAGGCCAAACACGGAGCGCACAGTTACGCGGAGGGAGAGAAAAAGGGAGCTGAACTCCTGAGTTCTGAGTCCTGACTCCCGGCTCCTAACTCCCGATTCCCGGCTCTTCAACTCTTGAACTCTTCAACTCTTGAACTCTTGAACTTCAGTCAGACTACCGACTCCCGACTACCAACTATTAGCTTCCTCATTACCTGTCCTTTGGTACCCGCGTCCTATGGACGCAAACTTCCGCTTCCGCAAAACTCTACTCACGCTCGAAAGAAAAGTTTTTGCTCTGCTTCCTGAGGGAGGTTCGCCAATGGTTCTGTCCGCCAAACAAATGCTCTTCGGTGCCGCGCTGCTGCTCGCCGGCTCTCCGCTCTTCGCAAACGAAACCGCCGCCGCTTCCGGCGTAGCTCCCGCGCCCCGCGCTTACGTCAACTGCCCTGGCATCACGAACGTCCCGATGACCGCCGACGTCGAACAAGCCCTTCCCATGCGCCAGATCGCCACGCTCTCCTGCGGCCAGCCCGTCGCCATTCTCGCCGACAACGAAGGCTACACCGCCCGCATCCGCACCTCCGACGGCAAAGAAGGTTACGTCGCGCGCATGTATCTCACCACCGCAACTCCCGCGCCGCAGCCCGCCACCGGCCGAGACACCCCAGCCGCCAGCGCCTCTCCCGTTGACGGCATCGTCCGCTGGAACGCCGGCGCTCCCGGCTGCGACCAGTTCACCAGCCGCGGCCGCAAAGTCGAATCCGCCACCGCCAACGGCGTCACCGTCCAAGTCTCCCTGCAGGACACCGGCTGGAAGCTCCACGCCAGCGTCGCCGTCTTCAACGCCAGCGGCGCCCAGGTCTATGTGCATCCCTCGCTCGTCACGCTCGACGAATTGACTCCCACGCTGCGCAACCTCCGGGAAGAAAAACCCGCCAAGCTAGCTCACAGCGAAGTCAACCACCAGCTCATGCACAGCGAATACGTAGCTGTGCCGCCGCCCAGCGCCATCGTTCTCCACTCGCGCTCCGCCGCAAAGGTCACCGCGGTCTCCGACCACGGCCCCTTCGTCGGCGACTACCTCGCACCCAGCGACGAATCCTCTTCCGTCCGCGCCGCGGCTCTTAAAGCCGTCAACCTCGCCCCGGGCCAGAAAACCTCCGGCGAACTATGGTACGCGCGCGACGCCAAAGCCCGTGAACTTTCCCTGCGCCTCTCCATAGGCGATCAAGTCTTCGACTTCCCCTTTTCCTTCGAATAAACACTCTCCCTCCCCCACACAAAAAAAGGCCCGGCGCGTCCCCACGCCGGGCCTTTCCCTTTCCGATTCTTCTCTGTGCCCTCTGTGCTCTTCCCTCTGCGGCCTCTGTGTCAAAACTCTTTCTTTTCGATTTTCGATTTTCGATTTTCGATTTTCGATTTTCGATTTTCGATTTTCGATTTTCGATTTTCGATTTTCGATTTTCGATTTTCGATTTTCGATTTTCCAGTTTCTAATCTAATTCGCCAGCCCCCTATCCGCTGGGCGGCGCCACCCCATCCGGCGCAGGCCTCAGTGGTGGTTTTACTTCGTTTGACAAAGCGGTGTGCCTCGCCTCAAACTAATAGTTTGAATTCCATGCGTCAAAATGCTTAAGGAGCAATAGATGGCTCAAGGTCAGGCTACCAAAGTCAAGAAGAAGAAAAAGTCCGTTTTAAAGCGCGCGGCACAATCTCGTCAACGCGCCGAAGTCAATCGTGCCAACCGCACGCGTGTTCGCACCGCCATGCGGCGCCTCCGCACCGCCATTACCGCCGGCGACGTTACCGCGGCCACGAATCTCTTGAATCCCACGCTTTCCGCGATCGATCAGGCCATCACCAAGGGCGTGCTCCACGAAAACACCGCCAACCGTTACAAATCGCGTCTAACCCTCGCCTTCAACCAGGTAAAGGCCAAGTCCGGGAAGTAGTCCCGCAGCACAGTCATTCCTGTAGGGGCACGATACATCGTGCCCTTCCGACGTTTTTGTACGGCCGCCGCTTCCCCTAAGCGTAGTTGAAGGTTCCGAGGCGGGTGCCTTTTCCACCCTTCTCCGTTCCCTCCGCTCTCCTCTGCTAACTCTGTGGTGAAATCTTCTCTGTCCTCGAATCTCCATACCACATTGGCTCTTCCCCAATCCCCGGCAAATAAGCCATCCTTACTCCGTCACGGATTCGAATTTCCGGCTCTTGGACTTGAGGTCACCATGCTCGAAACCATCTCCCTAACCCGCACCCCGAAATCCCGCCTCACCGAAGATCTCCGCGAAAACTCTCCATTCGGCACCAACTACAGCGATCACATGTTCGTCGCCGACTACGCCGACGGCAAATGGCAAGACCCGCGCATCATCCCCTTCGGCCCCATGGAACTTTCCCCCGCCACCACCGCGCTGCACTACGGCCAGTCCCTCTTCGAAGGCTTCAAAGCCCACCGCACCGCCGACGGCCGTGTCGCCCTGTTCCGCCCCATGGCCAATCACGCGCGCCTCAATCGCACCGCCGCGCGCCTCGCCATGCCCGAAATTCCCGAAGAAATTTTCCGCGAAGGCCTGCTCGAACTAATCCGCGTGGATAAGGAATGGACTCCGTACCGCGACGGCGGCTCGCTCTACGTCCGCCCCGTCTATTTCGGCACCGACGACAGCCTGATGGTCCGCCCCGCCACCCGCTACCGCTTCGTGATCATCACTTCCCCCGGCGGCCCGTATTTCGCGCAGCCCATCCGCCTGCTCGCCGAAGAAACCTACGTCCGCGCCTTCCCCGGCGGCACCGGCGACGCAAAGACTGCTGGAAATTATGGTGGAGGTTTGCTCGCCGCAAAACTCGCGCAAGCGAAGGGCTATCACAACGTCATGTGGCTCGACGGCAAAGACCGCCGCTTCATCGAAGAGTCCGGCGTAATGAACATCATGTTCAACATCAACGGCACCGCCATCACTCCCGCCCTCTCCGGCACCATTCTCCCCGGTGTAACCCGCGACTCCGTCCTCACCTTGCTCCGCGACATGAACGTAAAACTCGAAGAGCGCCCCATCTCCATCGACGAAGTCCTCGCCGCCCACTCCAACACCACTCTCCTCGAAGCCTTCGGCATCGGCACCGCCGCAATCATCGCCCCAATAGCCGCCATCGGCCACCACGGCAAAGACCACGAAATCCCCACCGGCTCAAAGACCGGCCTCGCCCACCAACTCAAGCACCACCTAACCGCCATCCAAACCGGCCGCGCCCCCGACCCCCACAACTGGCTCCTCTACATCTAGGCTTGTGACGCAGGCGCCACCCGCCCGCGAGGAATGTCTTAACACGCAAATCCGTCGGTTGGTTCATCGTTGGGACCTTAGCGACCGTTGAAATTACTACCTGCGAAGATCATATTCACGCGGCGAACCGATTCCGATGGTCACCATTCTGTAGCCTTGATCCATCAATCGCTCGGCTTCAGGGCCAACTCGGTAGTTTCCGATTTGCACAAAATCCTTGGTGATAGATTTTACAATCGTTTTGTAAAGACTGAGAGAATCTGATGATTTCGAAGCAGTTCCAATATGCCCACACACCAACACTTTTTGAGTGTCGAAGAGTCCGCCTGGAAGGAATGTAATACTATCAGGGTTTCCGTGTTGACTTACCTCGTATCGAATGGTTTCGATTGACGGAGGGGAAGTCGGATCGGCAGAGATTTTATTTTGCCCAAGACCCTGCTGCTTCAAGCTGTCGAGATACTGATCGAGGGGCACTGGGATTTTGGAGATTTTCCCTTCCTCGTCAACAACCAAGGCGTGCTTCAACGCGGGAATGGTTCCACTTGTCACATGCCGTTGGAGAATTTCTCGGACAGTGATGCTGTAGTTGCTCCTCACAACCAAGAACTGTGCACCAGTCATGTGGTCGCCCGTCGCATTCTTACCCAGGCTGCTCCAATCCAGCAGGGAGAGGTACTGTTCGAATGTGGGACCCTGGTAGAGTTCGCATCGAACGTACTTTACAGACACTTCGGCTTCGAAGCATCTCAGCCTTGACTCAAGGTCTGAGCGGGTCGCAAAAATATGTATCTGTTTGGATGTCGTCATTCTTACTCTCTGGTTGTTCTTGGGAATCAAAATCAGTTGATCATTAGGTCCGCGGGTGGCCGTCCCTTACTTGTGAAAAACGCCCTTGGGTGGCCCATCGTTGCGCGTTCTGTGCGGGTGGGGTCTTTCGGACCCGTTACCGGATGACGTGAATGCGCGCGCCGGCCTTCACCTTCTTCCATGATTTGTCCGCCGTATACACCGGCGCCTTCAGAGCAAGTCCCAGCGCCAAACAAGCTCTGTCACCCAAAGACAAACCGAGAGGGCGAGTTTGCGCGACCAAATCGCCCACAAGCCGAGCGTGCTCCGGGGTAAACGGAACAGCCTCCCGGATTAGACTCACAACCGCATCCCAAGCACCGTCGGGCGGGACCCCTCGGCCGACAAGTTTGCCGTGCACTTCGGCCAGATTTACGGCGCTCATGATCGCCCCGCTCAAAAGCTCCGGCGTAAACGTCTCGGCCCCAGGCTCCTGATTGAGAATGGCGAGGAGTGCCGAAGCGTCCAGTACAACCCTATTCATTGCGCGCAGCCTCGCGGCGTTCGGCAATCAATTCGTCCACCAGGGACGTATCCGGCTTCACATGCTTGCGCACCAGCCGCTGCGCCCTTGCAATGTTGCGTTTCAAGGTTGTGATGCGCAATTCGTCGTCTTGAATCTGCAAGACCACCTCGTCACCCACACGGATGCCCAGCCGCTTGCGAAAGGAAGCGGGAATCACCACCCGCCCGTTCTCGTTAACCCGCATGCGTGTTTTCACCATTATGTCACCTTCTCTCTCAGAGACACTATTCTACTACATGTCATTTATTTGCTGCTAGTCATTTTAACGAGCCGATACAACAACATAGCCGCTGTCATTCTGAACCCATCCGATAAGGATGGGTGGAGAACCTCAACGACAAATTCCTCCGCTCAGTGTTGTTCGTGGAAACTTTTTTACAATACTTCCGTCTACCTAATGCCCACAGCCCGCGCGCCGCTCAGCTGCCATACCAAAAACTCCATCACTGAATGCGGATCCTTCGCCCCGCCCTTCAACCGGTCATCCGCCTCGCGCAGCGCCCTCAACCCATCCAGCAATCTTTCCTTCGAAATCTTCCGCGCATTCTGAATCGCCAACTCCGCCTGCTCCGGCCGCATCCCCAAAGCCTTCGCCGCCTGCCAACCGTTCGTCGCGCCACGCACTTCCGAAGCCTCAATCAATTTCCGGTACATCCACGCCATCGCCCCCAGCATTGCCACCGGCTCTTCGCCTTCGCGCAGCAACCGCTCGAAAAACTCCAGCGCCCTCTGCGGCTGACGCGCGGCCAAAAAATTCGCCACTTCCCAGATCGTCGCGCTCTTTTCTGAAATCACCAGCGACGCCACATCTGCGCGCCGGACAATTTTTCTCTCCGCCGCGTACGTAGCCAGCTTGTCCACTTCCGTCTTCAACCTCATCAGGTCGCCGCCGACAAACTCCGCCAAGTCCTCCGCCGCACCCTTCTCAAACTCAACCCCCTGCTCTTTCGCTAGCGACTTCGCCAGCACCGCCGCAGCCGCCACTCGAGCGTCTATGTTGTCGCCCAGACCCACCTCAACCACCAGCGCTTTCTCCGTCAGTAATTTCGCCAAACGCATTCTCTGGTCCAGCCCCGAAGCCTCAATCACCAGCACCGTGAACGGCGCGGGATTCTCCAGATACGCCTCCAGCGCCTTCACTGCCTCGTCGCGCGACTTCTCTCCCAATTTCTCAATCGCTTCCCCATCCTCCAGGAAGACCACCTGCTGCGGCGAAAGCATCGGCAATGTCTGCGCCTGATCCACCGCCGCCTGCATCTCTCCGTTATCCGCCGAAAAACGCGAAATCGCCCAGGTCCGCGCCGCCTCCGGCACATATTTTTCAATCAACTGTTTCCTGCACTCATCGCGCAGATACGCCTCATCGCCCAGCAACACCACCGCCGGCACCGGTTTCCCCTTCTGCAGCTTCGCCAGGAATTCTTCCGTGCTCAGCTTCGCCATCAAAAATTCTCCGTCACCGCGGCCACCAGCCGCGCCGCAAAGTCCTGCGCCATCCTGTCCAGCGCCGGATCGCCTTCCTGAAAAAAGCTCCGCACGTCGGTCGACAACTGATACTCATTCCGGAAAAGAAAATTCTCGTTGTGATAGAGCACTTTCTCCGTCGCGCGGTCCTTCAGCGTCACTTCGCACGTCATCGTCACCAGCATCGCCGTCGCCTGCGCCGTGCTCGTTGTAGCCGTGGTATTCGTCTGGAACAGCAGCGGCACCACTTCCATACGCAGCACTTTCCCCGTCAGCACCGCGTCCCCGCCATTCGGGTCGGACACCACGTGGTAGTTCGTCTTCACCAGCAATTCGTGAATCGTAGCCGCCGTCAACTTCTGCTCCACGCGGTAGGTCGAAGTCTTGTTTTCCATCGCCGGCACCGCAATCACGTGCACATTCTTCGGCATCGTGCTGAAGTGCCCCGCCGTGCGGTACCCGCAGCCGGTGATACTCAGCGCAAGGGTCGCCGTGGCCATCGAAACCAGAAAACGCCCGAGCCTCATGCTTCCAACCAATCCGCCAGCTTGATCCCGCTCGCCGCCGGCACCCGCAGATTGTCCGCCGCGCCCCAGAACCACCATGCTCCAGCTCGCGACAAATCCGCCCGCGGCTCGTTCATAAACAATTGACTCTCGCCCGCCACGCTCACGTTGCTCGGCCCCGCGTCCGCACCCTCCGCAATCGCCCAGCCCGCTTCCTTGGAAGCCGCAATCAATTTCGCCGCATCCGTCCCCTCGCCCAAATCCGCGCAAGCGCTGAACGTCATTCCATAAAACACCGGTGCATGCACCAGGTTCAGCGAAATCTTCGCGTCCTCATTCACGTCGCCGAGAGCTGCAGCGACCTCCGCCCGAATTTCCAGCCCCTCGCGCGCCAAATCCTCTTTGCTCTCCGCCCCAAACCGCGGCAACAAATTAAACGCCGTCTGCGTCCCAAACACCGCGCTGCCGATACTCTGGAACGACAGCAATTGCGACGTCTGTGTTTCCAGCTCCTCAATCCCATTCCGTCCCGTATCCGATACCGGACGGAACATCACCCCCACCAGCCTCTGCAATCCAAATTTCTGCAACACCAGTGCCAAACTCGCCGCCGCCGTGCCGCCAGCGGAAAACACGCTGAACGTCTTCGCATTTCTCGCAACGCTCTTTCCCGTTAGCGCCTCGATCTTCGGAAACCACGGCGTAGCGTCCGGATCCGATAGCGTAGCGTGCGTAAAATCAATAATCGTTGCCCCGGCCTCTCGCGCAGGCCCCAGGCAGATCTTCCCAAAAGCCGTCGAGCCCGCCAGAAACGCGTACTTCGCCCCGCGAAATGTATCCTCTTCTACCCGCTGAATCACCGCCGCTTCCCCGCCCGCTTCCGTCAGCGTGCCGGCCACGTTTTCTTCGTCCACCAACCGCAAATCCCAGCCCGCAAACCGGCTCTCCTCCAAAAGCGTCTTCAACTCCCCGCCCAACAGCGAAGACGCGCCCGCAATCACAATTCTCTGGGAATTTCGATCCGCAGCCATGAATCAAGCCGTCCTGGTCGCAGGCCGGCGCCGCAAAAATCTGACAATGTGCAGAACCAATCCGACTACGGCATACGTTCCCGCAATGATCACCAGCGCCGCCTCCGAATACCTCCAGATGGTCGCCACAAGTAGGAACATCAGAATGATCGTGATGGACGGCTGCCTCCGGGTCCACGGAATATCTTTAAAGCTGTAATAGCGCACCGTACTCGTCATCAGGCCGCCGAGTATCAGCAGCAGCATAAACCACACGATCGCCCAGGTCGCGTCGTTAAGAGGCGTGAAGTAGTGCCGCGAGTGGATAATCGCCGCCACTACACCCGCCGCTGCAGGCGTCGGCATGCCCACAAAATTTTTGTTCCCACCGGGTTCCATGCCCTTCACGTTAAAGCGCGCCAACCGCCAGGCCGTGCAAATCAAGAACGTCAGGCAGCAGATCCACGCAAACTCTCCCAGTTGATGAAAATTCCCGGAAGCCGCGAACGCAAATCGGAATCCCCACGCATACGCCAAAATCGCCGGCGCGATTCCAAAACTTACCACGTCCGCCAGCGAATCGAACTGCACGCCAAACTCTGTGTTTGTTCCCGTCAGCCGCGCGATGCGCCCGTCCATCGAGTCAAACAGAATCGCCAGCCCGATGGCCTTCGCCGCATGGTCAAAATCTTCTTTTCCCCCAACCAGCGCCGCAATCGATGCGTAGTACCCGCAAAGCAGATTCGCCACCGTGAACAGACTCGGGATCAAAAAAATGCCGCGCCGCAATCGTGCCCGCCGCGTGGGCTTCTGTACAAACGGCATCTGCTGTTGTTCTGGCTCAATCATGTCCCGCCCATGTAGCATAGGCTTTAGCCTGTGCGCTTTTGACTTCTACCAAAAATCTCAATTCCTAGCTCACTCCGCAACACTCTACTACGCGCCGCGCCCCGATTCCTCAGCTTTTCTGCGCGCCACAGCCATCCGCGCAATCACGCTGGACCCGCCCTTCACGTTCTCGCCCACCCTCACCGCGATCTCCGCTCCCGCCGGCAACCAAAGATCCACACGCGACCCGAACCGCACCAGTCCCACCAGTTCACCCCGTCCAACGGTATCCCCGCTTTTTTTCCACGACACCACGCGCCGCGCCACCCATCCGGCAATCTGCTTAAAAACAATCTCCCCATGCTCGCTCGCCAGCGTAAAAACATTCTGCTCGTTTTCCAGTGAAGCCTTTTCTGCCCAGGCCGCCAGAAATTTCCCCGGCTTATACTCCAGCCGCGTAATCGTCCCCGCCGCCGGCGACCGGTTCACATGCACATTCCATATCGCCAGAAAAATACTCACGCGCTTCCCCGGACGCCCCGCGTTCTCCTCCTCCTTCACCACCACAACGCGGCCGTCCGCCGGAGACACCACCACTCCCGGTTCCATTGGAATTTTTCGATCGGGATTGCGAAAAAAGTAAAAAACGAAAAGCGCAAGTAGAATGAGTGCTCCGCCTGGAAGCAGCAAATGTAGGGGCGGCTGCTTGCCCTGAGCCCAAGCGAAGGGTAGGCCGCCTTCCGCTCCGGAACTCATCCCCAACGCAAGCAACACCCCGCCCACCACCAGCGGCGGAAGCCCAAACCAATACCCTTCTTTGACCATAGTCTCCCCGACCCCGTCGCGATCGCTGCTCGCGGGAGCACCTTGGTCATTCTACGATAAATTTTCCTGGGACGTGTTTCCGGACGGGTTACTGCGTACTTCGTGCGCGCGCACTGTGAACGCGGGAAGCGATGCGTTCCATTTCATCCTTCACGTGGAGCTTTAACTTTTTCAACCGGATTTCTTCGATGAGGTCTTCACTGTTCAGGTAGGGCGATCGGAAGAGTTGCTGAAGTTGTGCATCGTACTGCCGGTGCTGCTCTGCCAGACGCTGATACTCGGCGTCTGTTTCACCAATTACGTCCCGAGGGCTCCGCTGCGCTGTGGCCATGCGTTCCTCCTCTTGCGTGGATTTGTGACCGGGGTGTGAATCTCACATGAGCGCAGAGTAGCACCGGGGGCCGCGGAGTCAAGAGAGAGTTCGTACTAATCTGTGGAATTACCGAGCCAAAGCTCCATCACCACCGCCGCCTCGACTGGATCGCGGTAATAGTCCTTGCGTACCCCGGCCGGTTGGAACCCCAGCCTCTGGTAGAACGCAATCGCTCCCGCGTTCGAGTCCCGAACCTCTAGGAACACTCGACTTACCTGCCGTTCGGCGAACACCTGGAGTACCCGCCGAACTAGTGCCCGCCCCTCTCCTTGCCGCCGTTCCTCCTGCCTTACCGCCAGGTTCAGAATCTCCGCCTCGTCCAGCACTTGCCTTCCCACCACAATTCCCGAAATGGTCTCGCCCCGTTCGCTAACAAACGCGGCAAGCCCGGGCAGCAAAACCGTTTCGCGTAAAGCCTCTTCCGACCAACTCGCCGCCTCTCTTGCCTCTCTTAGAATCGCTGCCACTTGCGCCGAATCCGCCCCGGCGTCAAACACTCGAATGGCACAGCCAGGCCGCGCCGTTCCTTCACTTTCCATGACTTGCCGGATCCTTCCAGAAATTCTCCGCGTCCGATCGCCGGACGTAATTCGCGTCCAGCATCAGCGGGTCCGTAAACTTTCCTTCCCGTGCCCGCTCCTCCCCCAACTCCGCCACGCCCCCCGCCAATACATCCGTCGAGAGGAGTATTCCGTTGCCAATCGCTGCTCTCTCTTGCCACTCTTGCAAATCGACGAACAATTTTGGGTCTAAGCTGATCCACTGAACAGTCTGCCCGCCGGTCTTCCCCGCAACCCACTCGACGAATTCACCCGGTGCAATCACCATCTCTTCCTCAACCAAGCTCCAACCCCGCCCAACTTCGCACTTGTAAAGTCCGCCGAACACCTGCCCGCGCTGCGCATCAAAACTCGCCGCAACCAGTCCACTGGCGTCCGCCACTTGCCGCGCCAGCACTTCCAGTCGCGAAACACCCACTACTTTGATTCCGAACAACTCCGCCCAAGCCTTTACCGCGGTCAGCCCCACTCGCACTCCCGTAAACGATCCCGGCCCCGAAGCTACTGCCAGCAGCTGTATATCTCGCAGCTCTGCTCCCGTCGCGGCCAAAGCACGCCCCACCGCAGGCAACAACCACGAAGAATAATCCTCCGCGCTTTCATGCTTTTGCACAGACACCAATACACTATCCTTTAGGACGGCAATGCTTCCCCGTGCTTCACATGTATCAATGCCCAGCGTAATCAATCCGCGCCCCTCATCCCATGTACTTTCTCGCTATCCACTTCGGTCGGGCTTACTCCATCAAACCAAAGGAGTTGCCGACCACTCCCACTCGTGTGACAACTTCACGACGATCCTTCTGTAGTTACTCGGGAATAATCCTGCGCAAAAATGCCCGGCCTTAGAGCAATTTCAATGCCAAATTGGTCCGACCAATTCTCTATCTTCCTCATTCCACGGGATATATCTTGACTCTCACAACACACTACCCTAAACTCCTTTTATCTCCTAGGGGGGACTTCCGAAGCTATGGACTATAAGATTGGCGACAAAGTCGTTTATCCGAACCATGGTGTTGGAGTTATCGAACAGATCAGTTACGGGGTGTTGAACGGCAGAACCGAACGGTACTACATGATCCGCGTAGTTGTCAGCGGTTTGCGGGTCATGGTCCCTCAATCCAATGCGGCGACGGTTGGTCTTCGATCCGTTATCCGCTCCACAGACACGAGTAAAGTCCTTGGCTTCCTCGAAAAAGGCAAACTCAACTCTCATCACGATTGGAAACACCGCTTCAAGGAAAATTCGGAACGCATGCGCACCGGGTCCCTCCTCGAAGTCGCCGTCGTCCTCAAGAGTCTCGTTTCCCTCAGCCGCAGCAAGCCTCTTTCGTTCCGTGAAAAGAAAATGCTCGAGCGCGCCAAGTATCTCCTGGTCAGTGAAATGGCCACCGCTCGCAACCTGACTTCTGAAAACGCCGAGGGTCTTGTGGTTAAATCCCTGGCCAAAGCAAAGCTGCAATTCCCGCAGATGCAGGAAGGCCTCGAGTCGTAACCTTCCTGTAACAAAGTTTCGTCCAACGGGCAGCCCACGTGCTGCCCGTTCTTTTTTCGAGTGGTAGCGCCGGCATCCTGCCGGCAAGCCCCATTAGCTTCAAGCCAACGGCATACTCGCCTTCGCATTCAATGTAACATCCGCAAATTTCCCCCCACGGAATCCCGCATACGCCGCCGCCGCAATCATCGCCGCATTATCCGTAGACAACGCCCGATCCGGAAAAAACACCCGCAATCCTTTCCCTCGCGCCCGCTCCTCAAACGTCGCCCGCAACTGGCTGTTCGCCGCCACTCCCCCCGAAACCAGAATCGTCTCCACTTCGCATTCTTCCGCGCCCATCATCGTCCGCTCCACCAAGTCCCGCACCACCGCATTCTGAAACTCCCTCACCAACCCTAGCGTCGCCGCATCGCAAAGCGACAGCAACTCCGCAAACGCCTTATGCCCGTCCCGCAAAGCCGCTTCGCGTTTCCGAATTCCTTCACCGTACTCCGGATGCTCGCGCAGATGATAGAGCACCGCCGTTTTCAACCCGCTGAAGCTGAAATCCAGCGCATTCCCGCGCGTCTTCGTCGGTCCAAACTTCACCGGCGCCGCCACATTCCCCGCCGCTGCCGCCAGCCGGTCCAGAATCGGCCCGCCGGGATAACCAAGCCCCAACAGCTTGGCCACTTTGTCGTAGGCCTCCCCCGCCGCGTCATCGCGCGTCCCACCGAGCTTTCGATACACAAACGCAGCGTCATCCGAATCGTCCGCCGCTTTCACTTCATACAAAACCGTGTGCCCGCCGGAAACAATCAAACACACCGCAGGCAACTTCGGCTCCTGCCCCTTCTGAAACGCCTCCAGGAACACCGCGCGAACGTGCCCTTCCAGATGATTCACTGGCACCAGGGGCTTTCCCAACCCCACAGCCAGCGTTTTTCCATAAGTAATTCCCACCAGCAGCGAGCCCACCAATCCCGGCCCCTGCGTCACGCCAATCGCATCCAACTCCTCAAATTTCAATCCCGCCCCGGCCATCGCCTCTCGCACCACCGGCACAATCTGCCGCAAATGCTCCCGCGAAGCCAGCTCCGGCACCACGCCTCCATATTTCCGGTGAATATCAATCTGCGAAGCCACCACGCTCGACAATATCGTCCGCCCGTCAACCACCACCGCCGCCGCTGTCTCGTCACACGACGACTCAATCCCCAAAATCTTCACTCCGGTTCTAGACTCTTCGGTCATCATCTTAGGGCTCGATTGAATGCAACTTGAGGTCAATAATTCTTGAATACCGGTCAAAATCCGGATCCGTTGTAAAAATTCCCCATCCGTACCGGTTTGCCACGGCGCAGAGCAGCATATCTACCACGCTGGGCGCCACACCTTTTGCGTAGCATGCATTTCCCAGCTTGGCTGCCTCTATGTAATCCTCGGATGCGATCTCGGCGTCAGGGAAGGCATCCATGATCCCTTTCAAGTTGTCGAACTGCTGTCTGGTCTTGATGCCAGTCAGTAATTCTTGTCGCACTATCCCTAGGACCTTTACCGCACCTGACTCAATCGCCGCGTTGAGCGCCTCTACCTGAGCTGTCTCCCTCGCGTTCCGGTGTTCGACCCGGCGACGTAAGGCAAGCGACCAAACACAGGTGTCCACCAGGACATTCACGGCCGCTTCCTTTTCCGCGCACTCTTATAATCATAGTTCTCGTAATAGTCTATCGTTCCAAACAGACTGACGATCTTTTGCTGTTTCCGCCGCCGGACATATTCATCCAAGGCCGCATTTACTGCATCCTTTTTCGTTTTGTGCCTCCCCAATTTTTTCGCTTCCGTGATCAGTTGGTCGTCAATCGCCAGGTTGGTAGCCATTTCTCACCTCACACATATTGTTACACAACATCGTGTGTAGATTCCACCCTCCGTATCCACTAATTCGTTCTATCGCACGGTGTATCTCTTTCGCACAGTCCTATTGCCCCGCGCACTTGCCCTCGGCACTCTGGCCGAGGGCGCTACCCATGACCTTCACCATCACCACCACTACTACCGGGAACTCTACAAACATCGAGCAGCGCATGCTCGGCAGCGGCCCCGGCCTGCCGCCCGCCCTCGCCAAGTATCCCGCGCAAAGCGCCACCACCATCGACGGCGGTTCCGCCGCTCTCTTTGGCCTGCCCTTCATGATTGCGGGCGTCTTCATAGGCCTAGCCGCCTTCAACGTCATTCAGACCCGCAATCACGCGCCCCTCTGGCTCATCGCCATCCTCGGCGCCATGTTCTTCTCCGCCGGCTTCTTCCTGTTCGCGCACGGCATTCGCGGCATGATCCGCAAAGCAAACTATCTCCGCAAAACCGCCGAAACTCCCGGCCAACCGTGGCTCTTCGATTTTCACTGGCACCAGGAAGGCATCAACTTCTCCGCCTTCAACGCCATGCTTGGCCGCCTCACCGGCGCCCTGGTCTGGAACGCCTTTTTAGTGCCCTTTTTCTGGGTCGGCTACACACAACGCGGCACCTGGCCCTTTCTGGTCATCGCCAGCGTATTCGCACTGCTCGGCCTGATCGCCTGGGTTCGCTGGGCGCAGATGCTGGGCGACCTGCTTCGGTACGGCAACAGCTTCCTCGCTTACGACGAGTTTCCCTATTTTCTCGGCGGCACCCTGCGCGCGCGCCTTCGCGCCCCGCGCCACCTCGCCGCCGTCAACTCCCTCTCCTTTACCTTGCGCTGCGTGCAGGAACGCTATGTCACTACAGGCACCGGCAACAACCGCCGTTCTCAGGTTGTCTGCTACGAACTCTACAAAGACGTCGTCACCCTGGACCACGATCGCCTGGCAAATTTCGTCGGCGCGGAAATTCCCGTCGAGTTCCGCCTCCCCGCCGACAAACTAACCACCTCCCTCGCCGACACACCGCCCACCTACTGGCAAATCGAAGCCAAGGGCGAAGCCCGCGGCGCCGATTACCAAGCCTGGTTCCTCGTCCCCGTTTACAAGAAACCTTGAATCATTCCCTCCCCCCGGCACATCCAAAAATACGGTTATAACCGCCGCGCCATCAGCGGCATCCATCTGTTTAAGCTTCGCCTTTCACAAGCGTCGCGCGGGTTGTGCTACGTTGTACGTTCCGTTTTATTTTGCGATTATCCCCAAAGCCCCAAAGGGACCCCAATTATGGCCAAGCCAGTTCTCCTCACTGTTGACGACGATCCCGATGTACTCCAGTCCATCGAGCGCGATCTCCGCAGCCGTTACTCCGAGCGTTACCGCATCATGCGCGCCGCCTCCGCCAACGAAGCGCTCAGTGTCCTCAATCGCTTGAAATCCCGTAACGACGCGGTCGCACTGCTCCTCGCCGATCAACGCATGCCGGAACTCGACGGCGTCGGCTTCCTCTCCCAAGCCACTGAACTCTTCCCCAACGCTAAGCGCGCTCTTCTTACCGCCTACGCAGACACCAACGCCGCCATCGAAGCCATCAACTCCGCCCGCGTCCACTATTTTCTTTTGAAACCCTGGGATCCGCCCGATCAGAATCTCTATCCCGCGCTCGACGACATGCTCAACGAGTTCATGGATTCCTATCACCCGCCGTACGAAGGCATCCAGCTCTTCGGCACCCGCTGGTCTCCCAGGGCCTACGAGCTTCGTATGTTCCTCGCGCAAAACCACCTGCCATACCAGTGGGTGGACGTCGAACAATCCAACACCGCGGATTCGACCGCCGCTCTCCTCAAATCCGATGGCTCGCCGGAAACCCTTCCGCTGATGGTTTTCCCCGACGGCACAAAATTTTGCGAGCCGACCACCGCCGACATCGCCAAGAAGATCGGCCTCCGTACCCACAGCGACGTCGAATTTTACGACCTCGCCATCGTCGGTGGCGGCCCCGCCGGCCTCGCTGCCGCCGTTTACGGCGCGTCCGAAGGCCTTCGCACCGTCATGATCGAACGCGAAGCTCCCGGCGGCCAGGCTGGCCTCAGCTCCCGCATCGAAAACTATCTCGGCTTCCCCGCCGGCCTCAGCGGACGCGACCTCGCCCGCCGCGCGGTCGTCCAAGCCACGCGTTTCGGCGTGGAAATTCTTTCTCCGCAGGAAGCAGCCGGCGTCCGCATTGAAGGCCCTTATCGCATTATCGAAATGGCCGACGGCAGCAAAGTCTCCTGCCACGCGCTGCTTCTTGCCATGGGCGTGCAATGGCGCAGCCTCGGCGTCCCTGGGGAAGAGCGTCTCCGCGGCGCAGGCGTCTACTACGGTGGCGGCGTCACCGAAGCCATCGCGTGCAAAGGTGAAACCGTGTACGTCGTCGGCGGCGCAAACTCCGCCGGGCAAGCCGCCATCAATTTCGCCGGCTACGCTGAAAAAGTCGTCATGATCATCCGCCGCGAATCTCTCGCCGCCACCATGTCCCAATATCTGATCGACCAGATCAAGAAAACTCCCAACATTGAGGTCTGGCCCCAGACGCAAGTCGCCGAAGTCCACGGCGACCAGCACCTGGAAGAAATCTCCGTGCACTGCTCCACCACGGGAAACACCGACCGAGTTCCCGCCAAGAGCCTTTTCATCTTCATCGGCGCTCTTCCACGCACCGACTGGCTCGGCAACCTCGTCCAGCGCGACGCCCGTGGTTTCATCCTCTCTGGCTCGGACCTCATGCGCGACGGCAAACGCCCGCAAGGCTGGACGATCGATCGCGATCCCTCGCTTCTTGAATCCAGCGTGCCGGGAATCTTCGTCGTCGGCGACGTCCGCCACGGCTCCGTCAAGCGCGTCGCTTCCGGCGTCGGCGAAGGCGCGGTTGCCATTCAGTTCGTTCACCAGTATCTTGCGAAGGTGTCATGAGCTACGCCGAGCGGCTTATCAAGATTGCCCAGGCCGATTTGCCGGGCCTCGTCGACGAAATCCGAAAAATTGCCGTCTTCACCGACCTGCCACAGGAACATCTGGAGTGGTTTGTCTCCAATTGCATGGAAGCCCGCTTCGCCACAGGTGAAATCGTCTATAAGGAAGGCACTAAGGCGGAGTACATGTCCATTTTCCTCGAAGGCCGCATCTTCGCGCGGCGGGAAGCCGAAGGCGCGAACAGCCCGGTCTTCATCGTCGAAAAAGGTGACGTCACCGGGTTTCTTCCGTTTTCGCGCATGACCCAGCTCACGATCACCGGCCGCGCCGAAGAGCCTGTCCATCTGCTTCTTTTCCCCGCCACCCTTTTTCAGGAAATGTTCCAGCGCATGCCTGTGCTCGGCAAGCGCCTTGTCGGCCTTCTCACCGACCGAGTTCGCGAAGTCACTCGCAATGAACAGCAACTCGACAAACTCGCCGCCCTCGGCAAACTTTCCGCGGGCTTGGCACACGAGCTCAATAATCCCGCTGCCGCTGCCGCCCGCGCATCCGACGCGCTCCTCGAATGCCTCACGCGTCTCCGCAAGCTCGACGCGCTGCCGTACCTCTCCGAAACCAACTGCGCCGCAATCGCCAAAATCGAAACCGAAATTCGCGCCGAGTTGCAGCCCCCCGCGTTCAAAGACCAGCTCGAACGCAGCGACCGCGAAGAGTCCATCACCTCCTGGTTGGAAGGCCACAAAGTTCCCGAAGCCTGGAAGCTCAGCCCGCTTCTCGTCGACGCCAACCTCACGCCGGACCAGCTCGAACGTTACCTCGCCGCCTCTGGCGTCACAATGCCCACGGCCCTTTCCCGCTTCGCCACCATGCTCGAAATGGAGCGCATCATCGGCCAGGTCGCTCACAGCACCCGGCGCATCTCCACGCTGGTGAAAGCCATCAAGGAATACTCCTACATGGATCAGTCACCCGTGCAGGAGGTGGACATCGTTCGCGGCCTGGAAACCACTATCGCGATCATGGAACACAAACTCAAGAGGGGCATCACCGTGATTCGCGAGTTCGCCCCCGGCGTCCCCAAAGTCACCGCAAACGGTGGCGAACTGAACCAGATCTGGACCAACCTTATCGACAACGCCGCCGACGCCATGAAGGATAAAGGACAGCTCCGCATCCGCGTCTCGCACGAAGGCGACTACGTCCTCGTTGAAATCATTGATAACGGCTCCGGCATTCCCGAAGACGTTCAGCCCCACATCTTCGAGCCTTTCTTCACCACCAAAGGAGTCGGTGACGGCACCGGCCTCGGCCTCGATGCCGTCCAGCGCATCGTTCGCAAGAACCGCGGCTCCATCAACTTTGACTCCGTCCCCGGCGAAACCCGCTTCCAGGTCCGCATCCCCATCCACCAGCGCCTATAGATGGAAATACCTCACCCTAAAGGGGTGAGCTACAGGCGCTCCTAACTGCAATCAATTTCTTTCCGCTTGGCCGCACCACGAATCTATGTAGAATCGTGGGCATGAACCGTCGAACTTTTCTCGAATCGTCTTTCGCCGCCGCTGCTGTCACTTCGCTTCCCTTCCGCGGTCTTGCCGCCGCGCATCAGTTGGACGCCGTCGGCATGCAGCTTTACACCGTGCGCGACATGATGGGCACCGATGTTCCCGGCACGATCGCCAAGGTTTCCAAAATCGGTTACAAGGAAGTGGAATTCGCCGGCTACCCGTATCTTTACTCGCCCAAAGACTTGCGCGCCATTCTCGACGCCAACGGCTTGTCTTCCCCGTCCGTCCACGTCTCCTACGACGTGGTTCAGCACCGCATGCCGCAAGCTATCGAAGCCGCGCACATTCTCGGCCACAAATACATCATCTGCCCGTGGATTGACGACTCTCAGCGCGCTTCCGCTGACGGTTACAAACGCGCCGCCGAACTCTTCAACAAAGCAGGCGAGGCCAGCCGCAAGGCGGGGGTTCAATTCGGCTATCACAACCATTTTTGGGAATTTCTGCCAGACAAAAATCTCGGCGACAAATTGCCCTACGACTTCCTGCTGGAATCCTGCGCTCCCGCAAATCTCACCATGGAACTCGACCTCTGCTGGATTACCGTCGCCAAAAAAGATCCCATCGCCTACTTCAAAAAATATCCCGGCCGTTTTTCCGAAGTCCACGTAAAGGATCTCAACCGGATTCCTCCCATCGTGCCCGGAAAGAACTCCGAGCAAATGATCGACGATGTCGCCGCGGGATTTACCGCCATCGGCGGCGGCGTGATTGACTGGAAGACTGTCCTTCCCGCCGCGCAGGAAGCCGGCGTAAAACATTTCTTCGTCGAAAACGACGAGCCCAAAGACGCGATCGCAAACCTCACCGAGAGCTACGCATACCTTTCGAAACTCCGTTTTTGAACCAAAACGGGAAATCATTCGAAAGCCTGTGGAAATCATTTCGAAAGTTTTCGCTCTAAGTGGTTTGTTCCGGTCACTTACGCAATCCGCATAGTCCCGGTATTTCGTAAATAATTACCTTCAAGTGTTACTTTAAATGTCGGCGCGCCGACATTTTCTGTCCCCGACAAATGCGCGTTGCAACCCGCGGCTGGTGCCCTTTCAACAACAACAACCCTGCGTTTCATTGACAAACTTCCCGCCCGGCGGCTACTGTGCTTGAGCAGCCCAAAATTCCGTTTTTCCTGGAACGCACCTATCGAATATGACGACTGACTCCAAGCAGTCCCCGCAAAAGTCCGCCGCCCACCCCAAAGTTCGCAAAGCCGTCTTGCCCGCCGCCGGGCTTGGCACGCGGTTTTTGCCCGCCACCAAGGCGCAGCCGAAAGAAATGCTGACGGTTGTGGACAAGCCGCAGATTCAGTACGTCGTCGAAGAATGCGTCGCCAGCGGCATCGAGCACATCATCATCGTCACCGGCAAAGGCAAGAATTCCATCGAGGATCATTTCGATAATTCGCCCCTGCTCGAGCGTTTTCTGGAAGAAAAAGGCAAGCACGATCAGGCGGAAATGGTTCGCCGCATCAGCAACATGGTGCAGGTCAGCTATACGCGGCAGAAAGAGCCGCTTGGCCTCGGCCACGCCGTGCTCGTCGCAAAAGACCTGGTTGGCGACGAACCCTTCGCCGTGCTCCTCGGCGACGTGCTCATCCCGGGAGCAAATCCCGCCACAAAACAACTGATCGACGTTTATGAAGCAACGGGAACAGGCGCGATCGCGGTTGAAGAAGTGCCGCGCGACAAAACGCATCTCTACGGCATCTTCGCCGGCGAGCCCGCGCCGCAGCCTCCCTTCGGCGAGCGATTGCTGCGCATCCGCGACCTTGTGGAAAAACCAAAAAATGAGGAAGCGCCCAGCAACCTCGCCATCACCGGCCGCTACGTGCTGCCTTCCGCGATTTTCGATTGTCTCGAACGCACCAAGCCCGGCGCCGGCGGCGAAATTCAGTTGACCGACGCCATGCGCCTGCTCGCAAAGGAGCAGGGCCTGTGGGCTTATATTTATGAGGGAGTTTCCTACGATGCGGGAGACAAACTCGGCTTCCTGAAAGCCACCGTCGAGCTTGCGCTACAAAACAAGGAACTCGGCGCCGGCTTCCGCGCCTACCTCAAAACCCTGAAGCTCTAATCTGCCCTATTATTCCCGGCCAAAAAAATCTTGTCATTCTGAGGGCATCCGATAAGGATGCCCGAAGAACCTCAACTGAATACATTCATACAAACTTTTGTCGGAACGGCCTTTGGAGTATCAATCCTTCTTCTTCGCCGGCTTCTTATCTTTACTTTCCTTGGTCCCCGACTCTTTCGCCGCCGCATCCTTCACCTCGGACGCTTTCGCCGCTGTATCCTTGCTCTCGTTTGACTCCGACTTCGCTGCTGGCGGCGCGTCGCTGCCCACACCCTTCTTCCCTGCGTAATCCGTCACATACCAGCCGGCACCCTTGAATTGAATCGCGGGAGCCGTCAACGTCCGCTCCACTTTTCCGCCGCAATGCGGGCACTTCTTCAGATGCGGCCCGGAAACGCTCTCGATTTTCTCCGTCCGCCGCTTGCACTTCGTGCACTGGTATTCGTACAGTGGCACAGTTGCCCCTCCTGCCCGTTCTCTAAACCCCCAATTATAGCACGCGCCTTCCCGGCGTCTCTCCGCCGCGCCGCGTGCTAGACTTTCTTTACGCTTCCCATGAAGACCAACGTTCATGCCGATGCTTCCCTCCCCTCGCACCGCGGCTCGCTGTACCTCGTCGCCACGCCGATCGGCAATCTGGAAGACATCACGCTGCGTGCGCTGCGTATCCTCAAAGAGGTCGACCAGATCGCCTGCGAAGACACGCGCCACACGCTGAAGCTTTTGAATCATTTCGAAATTCACAAACCGCTGGTCAGCTATCACGAGCATAACGAGATTACGCGCGCCCCGGAACTCGTTCACGCCATGGAACAGGGTGCAAATGTCGCGCTGGTCAGCGATGCGGGAATGCCGCTGGTCTCCGATCCAGGCTTCCGGCTGGTCTCGCTGGCGATTCGTCACCAGATTCCCGTGATTCCGATTCCCGGGGCGTCGGCCCTGCTGACAGCTCTAGCCGCTTCCGGCCTGCCCAACGAAGAATTCCTTTTTCTCGGCTTTCTTCCGGCGCGCTCCAGTGAACGCCGCCGCGCGCTGGAGCACCTGCGCATCGAAAACCGTACCATCATTCTCTATGAAGCGCCGCACCGCATAGCGGAAACGCTCGCCGATGCACTGGCTATTTTGGGCGACCGGCCCGCGTGCCTGGCGCGCGAGGTGACAAAAATCCACGAAGAGTTCCGCCGCGGCTCGCTGTTTGCGTTGGTGCAATCGCTCGAAGAGCATCCCGTGAAAGGCGAAATCACGCTGATTCTCGGGCCGCCCGAAACAGGAGCCCCGGGCGCGCAGGTGGACACCGCGCAATCCCTCGCCGCCCGCGTAGACGAATTGATGCACCAGGCAAAACTCGACCGCAAGGAAGCGCTGAAGCTCGCCGCCAAGGAACGCGGCATCACCCGCCGCGACGCCTACCGCCAATTGCTCGACGAAAATCCCCCGGAAGCGGAGTAGTCACAACCGCTGCTTAATCCAAAATACTTGTCATCCTGAGGGACGCGTAGTTTGCGTCCCGAAGGACCTCAACTTGCAGTCTGTGCAAGCACTCCAAGTTGGGGTCCTTCGGCTATCCTTATCGGATAGCCTCAGGATGACGACGCTTGAAAGCGTGTAAAGATTGGGAATGTATTGTGAGCTGGATGGACTAAATCTCAGTATGCCGATTCCGAGCGGAACATCCGCTGAAACCGCGGGCCTACGAATTGCACACCGATCACTTTTTCCCCGTCGGTCAGCGACTCGCTGATGTGCACGACTTTCCCCTGGGTTTCAAAATCCTGCGCGTCCCGCCGCTGCACGCCGCCCTGCGCCGGAATCCGGATTTCCAGGCTCGAGCCTATCGCAACGTCGAACCGGGTGCGAAACGCGGCTCCGCTGCGGCACAAATTTTCGCTAGCGGTATCTTCTTCAAAGGGGAATCCTCGCGCGTCGCGGCCGCGCACGCGCAATGGCAGGCGGACCGCAATCCTACGTTCGGACCTCTTCCGGGCGATGCTCTCGCTGACTGGGCTCATGGGCTGGGGCTCCACTGTCGGCGGTCTTTTCCGCAAAGAAGCGATCCACGTTCTCGACCACTTCCCGCGGCGTGCGCGCCGAGTGCACGATACGTCGAAGCTCGCTGCCGTTCTTGACGCTGTGCGTAAACCAGCATGCGAACTGCTTCATTTTTCCCACGCCGTCCGGCAGATTTGAGTTAAGAATTTTCTGATAGTAGCCAGAAAGTAACTGCCGGCGGTCTTCTTCCGTCGGCACATCGTAACGCCCGGTGGCGCGGTATTGTTCCATCTGGCGGAAAATCCACGGGTTCGTCGCTGCCGCGCGGCCGATCATCACCGCATCGCAACCCGTTTCTTTCACCAGGCGCGCCGCATCCTCCGGCGATTGCACGTCGCCGTTGCCGATCACGGGAATCTTCACCGCTTGCTTGACCGCGGCAATAATGTTCCAGTCCGCTTTGCCGGTGTAGCCCTGTGCGCGCGTGCGCGGGTGAATCGCCGCCGCTTCCACGCCGATTTGCTCCGCCATCTTCACCACTTCCACCGCGACGATGGATTTGTCGTCCCAGCCCGCGCGCAGTTTGATGGTCAGCGGTATTTTCACCGCGGCGCGGACGCTTTTAAAAATATCCTCAAGCAGCGGCAATTCGCGCAGCAGCCCGGAGCCGCCGCACTTCACCACTTTTTTCGCCGGACAGCCCAGATTAATGTCCACGGCGTCGTAGCCCAGGTCTTCCACCATGCGCGCCGCATCGGCCATCACCTGCGGATTCGCGCCAAACAGCTGCGCCGCGATGGGGTGCTCGTCTTCTTCGAAGAAGAGATAGCGCAGGGTCTTTTTCGCGCTGCGAGTGATGCCTTCAGAACTCGTGAACTCGGTCATCAAGAGGCCGCAGCTACCGAGGCCGCGAATCACGCGTCTAAACAAGGTATCCGTTACGCCCGCCATGGGCGCAAGGATCGTCGCCGGACGGATGGCAAGGTCGCGAACTTTGTATTCGGCGGGAATCATGGCCGTTTCACTATCCAGTTTATCAGGCAACGCCGGCCGGTGTCGCACGGATGTTCGGCAGGTGACTTTATTGACTGGCGGCCCCGCGCGTCGTACGCTGCCATTCGGAACAAGATTCTTGTAATTCCAGGCCTCCCTAATGCGCTGGTCATCCTTACCTCATCGATTTCTTGTGACACTGGCGATGGTCTTCGCCGGTGCAGCCATCCTTTATTCGTCCCTTTGGATGTACGTCGAACGTACCGAGGCTCCGCGGGTGGAGCTGGGCTTTAACAGCCGTCACGTCAATCGATATGACGGAAGCACGCACTGCTTGAAAGTGGGCGACGTGGTGCCAAACAGCCCTGCCGAACGCGCCGGATTGCAAGCCGGGGACCGAATCATCGGCGTCAACGGAAAGCTCTTGACCACATCCGCCCCATATGACCAGGCCTACGCTCAGGGAAAACCGGGGGATGCGATTGAATTCACAGTGCAACGGGCAGGGGAACCGTCTCCTGTCGAGATTCACGGCATATTCCGCCAAGCCTTCGACAGCGGGTCACCGGAGGGTCTTGCCCAAACCTCGGCCGTGGAAGTGACAAAATCCTTTCCGGTTCTATTTCTCCTGGTGGGACTCACGGTTCTTTTTCTCCGCCTGAACGATCCGAACGCGTGGCTGCTTGCTTCCCTCTTCTGCGGATTCACCGCCGTCCCAGGATTCTCGCACCAGTTGCCCATGAGTCTGGGCGTGCGCACCTTTCTGTCCGGCTATCAGGTAGTTTTCACCTCAGTGGTTTGTCCGCTTTTTTATATCTTTTTTGCGGTCTTTCCGGCGCGCTCGCCAATGGAGCGCCGCGTTCCCTGGTTGAAGTGGTTTGGCCTCGTGTTTGGTGGAATCACGGCGCTGGCCGGCCTGGTTTTTGGTGATCTGAAGGTGCCGGGTGTGGCGGCGGACGCGATGGGCGAGCGAACGGGAGAATTCGTTCACCTGGCATTGATTTACGTGGGGTACATTTTCATCGCGCTAGGGCTGATTTCGCTGGCGATGAACGCCTTTGCAGGGAGCTCCGATCCCGGCGTGCGGCGAAAGTCACGGGTGATTTTGTGGGGAACGCTGATTGGGGTCATGCCGCTGGTCGTTGAGCGCGCGATCATGGACTTTACGGAGTACCGTCCTTCTTTCTGGGTCAACACGATTCTGATTATCGTCTGCGCACTGTACCCGCTTTCGTTCGGTTATGCAGTAGTGAAGCACCGGGTAATGGAGATTCCCGTGCTCCTGCGGCGCAGCGCACGGTATTTCCTAGTGCAGAGGGGATTTGTGGTTTTGCTTTTCGTAGTGGCGCTGTCTGCGATCGCTTTTTTCAGCCACACGTTGTCCCGCTTTTTCCAGCCGAATCCCAGTACGGGAATGATGTTCAGCGCCGCCTTTGGAATTGCGCTGGTGTGGGCTTCGGCGCCCCTGGTGAAGCGCGGCACGCAGCGCATCGACCGAGCGTTTTTTCGCAGCGCATACGACGCCCGCATGATTCTGCAGGACCTTGCCGAGAAAGCGCGGACGGTGACCAGCCGCGCTGAACTGGCGGGTCTATTGCAGCGTCATCTGGAGAATGCCCTGCACCCAAAGCATTTCATCTGCTACTTCGCCGCCGGTGGCTCGAATCTGGTTGCGGAATACGGCAATCCGCCGCCCGGCGCGGAAACACTCTCTACCGGACTAATGTCGCTGGCCATGCTGACTCTGCGCGGCAAATCGTGGGACGTGCCGCTTCCCGGCGAAGAGGGCCTGGAAGATCTCGACGTGCTGGCCCCGATTGCACCGGAATGCTTGGTGCCGATTCTGGATCACGCCGGGCAGCTTTCCGGTTTGCTGGTGCTGGGGCAACGGCTTTCCGAAGAACCGTACTCGAGCGAAGACAAACGGCTGCTTGACTCGGTGGCCAGCCAGGCGGGCATCGCGATTGAGAATTTCGGGCTTGCGGAAAAAATGGCGGAGCGAATGGAAGTGGACCGCCGCGTGGCCCGCGACATGGAAATTGCGCGCGAAGTGCAGTCTCGGCTGTTTCCGCAGTTCCTGCCACCGATGAAGACGTTGCAATATACCGGCACCTGCATCCAGGCGCGAGTGGTCGGCGGCGATTATTATGATTTTCTCGACCTCGGCGCGGGGCGGCTGGGCATCGTGCTTGCCGACATTGCCGGCAAAGGCATCGCCGCGGCTTTGCTGATGGCAAATCTGCAAGCGAATCTCCGCAGCCGGTTCATGGTTGCGCTGGAGGACCCGCACCAGTTGCTGCAATCTGTAAACCAGCTCTTCGTGGAGAATACGCCGGAGGACAGTTACGCCACGCTCTTCTATGCCGATTACGACGACGCGAACCACTGCCTGCGCTACGCAAATTGCGGACACAATCCGCCGCTGCTGGTGCGCGCGAACGGAGACGTCGAGCGGTTGGGCGCGACGGCGACGGTTTTAGGCCTGTTCACGAACTGGAACTGCGAGGTAAAGAAAATCTCTGTCGGGCCGGGAGACGTTTTGGTGATTTATACCGACGGCGTGACGGAAGCGCCCGACCAGACAGGAGAAGAGTTCGGCGAGTCGCGACTGCTCGAGATTTTGCGGGCGCACAAGCAACAACCCGTCAAAGAAATGCTTTCCGTGATTCTCAACGAAGTGCAGCGGTTCAGCGGCGCGGGCCAGGCGGACGATCTGACCCTGGTAATCGCGCGAGCGCAGTAAAATGCTTGGCATTTGGAGTGCGGGAGCTCTGCTCCAGCTTTCACGGTTTCCTTGTATTCTCCCAAGCTAAGTCTGGAGAACGAATATACGCCTCAAAAGCCGTTGCAGAGCCACCGCACTCCAACATTACTTGTTCGCGGGTGGGTCTTCTTTTAGGAATTTATCGAGGCGGAGGAACTTGCGGCCGAGGGCTCCGCTGTAGGCAGACCACTCCGGTTCGCCGGAATCGATCGCCAGGGCTGCGCGAACCGCGCCCATCTTCGAATCCAGGTCATCCATATAGTGAAAGGCCAGGGCTTCGCGAATCATCGGCAGCTTCGGTGAACCGAATTCGTATTCGCCGTGATGGCTGATCAGAATGTGCTGCACAACGGTTTTTAGCTTCTCGGGAAAGCCCTCGATCGCGTCCATCTCTTTCGAGACGGTTTCGAGTTCCATCGTGATGTGGCCCAACAACTGGCCTTCGGCGGTGTAGCTGACCGCGCGCTCGTAGCACAACTCGTCCAACTTGCCGACGTCATGCAGCAGCGCCGCCGTTACAAGCAAATCCTCATCCAGCTCGGAATAGTGCGCCGCAATCTGTTTTGCCAGTCCGCACAATCCCACCACGTGCTCTATCAAACCACCGATGTAGGCGTGATGCATCACTTTCGCGGCGGGCGCGCGCTTGAAACGCGCGACGTTTTTCGGGTCGGTCAGGACTTTCGAGGTCAATTTCTTGAGCCACGGGTTTTTCATCCCTTCGATGAAGCCCAATACCTGCTCGTAAAGTTTCTCTATGTCATAGGAAGTGCGCGGTAGAAAGTCCCCCAGATCGATCTCTTCGGGTTTCGCTACACGGAACTGCTGCAGGGTGAGCTGAGGTTTGTTGCGGTAAAGCTCCACGCGGCCCTGCACCTTGATGAAATCGTCGCGGCTGACTTCCCTGGCCAGCGCGTCAAACTGGTCCCACATGCGCGCTTCCACAGTGCCGGTGCGGTCACCAAGTTCCATGCGCAGATACGGCTTTCCGCCGGCGGTGTTGCGTACTTCTTTTTCATGAACGAGGAAAAACCCGGTGATGGATGGATCGGGCTCGAGGTCCTTGACGAAGAGTTTTTTCACTCCGCTTACCCGTTTCTCTTGCCGAAAAGCAGATATTTCTTATGCGCCTTCTTCGTTTTTGACGCTTCCGGCGTTGCGCTGACTTCTTCGATCTCGGAATTGCCGCCGCCAGCCATGTCCTGGTAGCCGGGCTTGACCACCACGTAGCTCTGCTCGCGCAGCGTTTTCAGGTATTCGCGCAAGGCGGGTTCCATCCGCTCGCTGTAGAGGTGGTCCATGATTTCATTTTCGACTTTGTCGAAAGGCTGCTCGCCTTCTTCATAGCGTTCCAGCACCTGCAGAATCAGATAGCCCTGCTTGGTTTCGATGACGTCGGTGAGCTGGTTCTTTTTCATCGCGAAGACCTGATCCTCGAGTTGCTTCGCCAGTTCGCCGCGTTTGTAGGTCCCCAGGTAGCCGCCCTGCTGCGCGGTGCTGCCGTCGGAAAAGCGCTTGGCCAGCGTCGCGAAATCCTCGCCATCTTTTATGCGCTGCAGCAAGCCCTCGGCTTTTTTCTTCAGGTCGGGGAGTTCGGCTTCACTCTTTCCGTCGGTGCTGATTTCAATGGCCCGCAGGGCCACTTGTTCCGGCTTCACGAATTCTTTCTGGTGTTCCTGGTAATATTTCATCGAGTCGTCACGGCCGATGCTGATATGAGAGCCAACTTCGCGGCGGATGACTTCCTGGGTCAGGAGCTTGTTGCGGATGTTGTTCTTGAAATCGTCCCAGTTCAGGCCTTCCTTGGTGACAGCGGCTTCGAGCTTTTCCATGCTATCCAGCTTGTTCTGGATGCGGATCTGGTCGAGCTGTTTCACAACGTCGCCCTCGACGTTGATGCTCATGTCTTTGCCGCGCTGGGCCAGCAGAGACTGGTCGATCAAGTCGCGCAGGGCAAATTTCTGGCGGTCTTCGACAGCGACTTGCAATTGTTCCGGGGTGCATCGCCCGCTGCATTCCTGCTGGGCGTCCTCCGCGGCGGCCGAACGCGCCTTCTGGAGCTCGGAGGTAGTGATAATCTCGTTGTTCACGCGGGCGACAATCTCTTCCACAACTTTGCCTTCGCCGGTGATGGCAGGCTTTGCGGGTTTGGCGGCGGTCTTGGCGGGAGGTGTCGCGGGCTTCTTCGGCTGCTCCTTCTCCGGCTCCGGCGCGGCCATTTGGGGCGCTTCGAGCGTGGGAGGCTTCTGCGCCGGCGGGTTTTCCTGCGGCGTGGGATTAGCGGGGGGATTGGCCGGGGGATTTTGGGCCAGCAGCGGCAGGGCAAACAGCAAACCTGCCAGCAAAGCGGTCTTCTTCATTATTTTCACCATGGAATGAGTTTAGCCTTCTCCTCGTAAACCGAGCAATACGTTTCTGAGCGCTCCGGGAACGGATTCTCCGCGCTGAAGCTCCATCCAGAGCACGCCGCTGGGGTCGAGCTTGATGCCCTTCCGGGAGCGGACGACTTTGACGACGGCAGCAGGGTCGAGCTGTGTTTCGGGATGGAACCTGAGCGCGACCCGTGTTCCCTGGCGCTCCACCGACGCGATGCGCAACTTCTCGCTGATGGATTTGAGCATCGCATACTCCAAAAGGTTTTCTACGGATTTGGGCATGGCGCCGAAGCGGTCTTCGAGTTCCTTACGGACGTCCTGCTTTTCGGCTTCGGTGGCGATGGAGGAGATGCGCTTGTAGGTGCGCAGGCGCAGGTTTTCGCTGGGGACGTACTCCTGCGGGATGCGGACGTCCATGCCGAGGCTGAGGGTGGTGCGCAGCTCGGGCATGGTTTCTTCGCCCTTGAGTTTGGCGACCGCGCCCTCGAGCATCTGGACGTAGAGATCGAAACCGATGGATTCGATGTGGCCGTGCTGCTGGCGGCCGAGGAGATTGCCTGCGCCGCGGAGTTCCAGGTCGAGTGCGGCGATGCGGAAGCCGGCGCCAAGTTCGCTGAACTCCTTCATGGCGGCGAGGCGTTTGCGCGCGATGTCGGAGAGGATTTTTTCGGTTGGCACGAGGAGATAGGCGTAGGCGCGGTGGTGCGAGCGGCCGACGCGTCCGCGGAGTTGGTAGAGTTCGGCGAGGCCGAGGCGGTCGGCGCGATTGATGAGGATGGTGTTGGCGCGGGGGATGTCCAGGCCGTTTTCGACGATGGTGGTGGCAACGAGGACGTCGGCTTCGTCGCGGATGAATTTCAGCATCACTGCTTCGAGCTCCTTTTCGCCCATCTGGCCGTGGCCGACGACGACGCGGGCCTTCGGCACAAGTTTGCTCACCAGCGAGGCGAGCGAGTAGATGGACTCGACACGGTTGTGGATGAAGTAGACCTGGCCGTCGCGGGCCATTTCGTTTTCAATGGCGCGCTGGACCAACTCTTCGCTGAAAGGCGCGACGGAGGTCTGAATCGCCAGGCGGTCGCGCGGCGGCGTTTCGATCAGCGACATGTCCCGCAAGCCGACAAGCGACATGTGCAGAGTGCGTGGGATGGGCGTGGCGGAAAGGGCCAGCGCGTGGACGTTTTTGCGCATCTCTTTGAGGCGCTCCTTGTGGGCGACGCCGAAGCGCTGCTCTTCGTCAACGATGAGCAAACCGAGGTCCTGGAATTTTATGTCTTTGGAAAGCAGGCGGTGCGTGCCGATTACGATGTCCACTTTGCCCGCTTCGAGGTCGGCGAGAATTACTTTTTGCTCGGCGGCGGTGCGGAAGCGGCTGAGCATTTCGATGCGCGTGGGGAAAGCGGCGAAACGTTTTTTGAAGGTTTCAAAATGCTGGAAGGCGAGCACCGTCGTGGGCGTGAGCACGGCGATTTGTTTGCCGTCGGCGACGGCCTTGAACGCGGCGCGCATGGCAACTTCGGTTTTGCCGTAGCCGACGTCACCGCAGAGCAAGCGGTCCATCGGCGTCGGCTTTTCGAGATCCTTTTTGATATCGGCGATAGCAGTGCGCTGGTCAGCGGTTTCTTCAAATTCGAAGGCGTCTTCAAATTCGCGCTGCCAGGCGCCATCGGGAGAAAAGGCAAAGCCCTCCGCGGTCTTGCGCTCAGCGTAAAGCGCGAGCAACTGGTCAGCCATGTCCTCAAGGGATTTGCGCACACGGGTTTTGCGCGTGGCCCAGGCGGTGCCGCCCAGTTTGTCCAGCGTGGGTTCGGTGCCTTCGACGACGCGGTAACTTTGCACCAGGTCCATGCGTTCGAGCGGAACGTAGAGGCGGGCGTCGTCCGCGTAACGCAGCAGCATGAATTCGCCACGGCGGCCTTCGGATTCGATCAGGCGCAAGCCCTCGAACTGGCCGATACCGTGGTCGACGTGGACCACGTAATCGCCGGGCTTCAGCTCCGCGAAATCGGCGAAGAAACCACTGGTGCGGATTTTGCGGCTGGGGCGTTCGACGGCCGGGGTGACGTCGAAGAGGTCGGCGTTGCCGAAGATGGTAACCTTCGCATCGGGAAATGAAACGCCCTGGGCAAACGGCGCGCGAACAAGAACGAGGGCCGCGCTTTCGGTGGCGCTTTCGGCGGTGAAGCCGGCCGCGGCTTCTTCGGTTTCGCCGAGCACGTAGGGAACTTCGTATTCGCGGCAGATATCAGCGTAGCGTTCGAGTTCGCCGAGGCTAGCGGCGGTCAGATACACGGTGCCGCCGGAAGCGAGTTGGGATTTCACATCGCCGACACAGGCAACGACATCACCGTGGAAGCGAGTGCTGGGCCGCGAACTCAATTCGAAACGCTGGCCGCCGTTCTGTGCGAGGTTCAACTGTTCGAGTTCAACGCGCGAAGTTTTCACCAGTGCTCGTTCCCAATCCTGTTCGCTCCAGAAATAGTGCGAGACTTCGGGGGAATTCGCGTGGCCGTGACGTTCGTAATTTTCGGTGGCCGCTTCCTGTAATTTCTTGGCGGCTTCGCGAAGCGCCAGCGGTTCGTCGAGAAAGACAACCGGCTTCAACGAGCTTTCCGCAAGTTCAAAGAGCGCGCTGCCCCCGGCTTCGGAGGTTGCGGCCATCCAACGGCCGGGTTCCCACTCTTCGGCTTCCCGGCTGCCGGGGGCGGGGACGCTCCATTCGGCGAGCGGCAGGATCGTGGTTTTGTTCACGGGCGCGATGGAGCGTTGGGTGCGCGGATCGAATTCGCGCACGGATTCGACCGTGTCGCCGAGGAGTTCGATGCGCACGGGACGCAAAGCTTCGGGAGAAAAGACGTCAATGATGCCTCCGCGGACGGCGAATTGCCCAGGCAGGTCCACCATTTCCGTGCGGGCGTAGCCGATGCTGCCAAGATGCTTGATGAGGGCTTCGTGAGAGAGTTCAGAGTCTTTCGCGAGAATTTGCGAGAGCGTCAGGTAGACGTAGGGATCCTGATAGCGCCAGAGGGCGGCGGCCATGGGGGCGATCACCAGGGAGATTTCACCATTCGCAAGGCGGTAGAGAGTGGCGGCGCGGCGTTCGAGAATGTCGGCGTGCGGGGCTTGGGAGTCCCAGGGCAGATTGTCGAAAGCGGGCAGTACGGCGATGCCGCCGGTAGCGCCCGGAAAAATCTGGCTGAAAAAGCGGACGCTTTCGGCGAGATCTTCGGCGCGGCGATTGCTATCAGTAAGGAAGAAGGCAGGGCGGCGCAGTTGATGCGTAAAGTACGCGGCGGCGAGCGCTTTGGCGACATCCAGCAGGCCGGAAAGGCCTACGAGGCCCGCGCCTGAACATAGTTCTCCCAACGCGCCATCCAGGGAGGGGTGGCGCAGCAATCGATCCAATCGTTCTCGAACCGCGGGCAGTATCATGCTGCTTGCAAAATCTTTTCGAGCGGCGAAAAATTCGCCGCAAATGCCGCATAGAAGAGAGGCGGCCTAAAGCCGCCCCTACATCGATTGGATGCGGCGGAGGATTTCGGTCGTCGAATAGCCTTCGACGACATCGATCAAAACCACTTTCCCCCCGGCCGCTTCCACTTCTTCGCGTCCCACGATCTGGTTGCCGGGCCAGTCGCCGCCTTTCACCAGAATATCGGGCAGCAGAGCGGCCACGGTTTTTTGCGGTGTCAATTCATCGAAGACGACCACCGCATCCACGCATTCGAAGTTCGCCAGAATCTCCGCGCGCTCGTGCTCGGGAATCACGGGACGTCCCGCGCCTTTCAACGTGTGGACGCTGTCGTCACTGTTCAACCCGACGACCAGGGCATCGCCCATCGCACGGGCCGCTTCCAGCAATTGGATGTGGCCGGCATGCAAAAGATCAAAGCACCCGTTCGTGAAAACCACGCGCCGCCCGTTGCGTTTCCCCGGGCCAAACCGCAGAATGAGTTGTTCGAGAGTCAAAACCGCGGGATGCAAAGGTTCTCCATGCTCGCTTGTGACGGCGCCAACGTGAATCCGTGTGAAATTCAATTCTATCATGCCGCCCGGGAAGGCCGCTGGCGCGGCGAGCGCTGCCAATGAATCGCAAACCGGTTTGGCAAGCGCTGGCGGGAATTGCATTGTTGATTGTGGGTGCGCTGTGGACCTTCGCGGGGGCGCGGGGATACACGGAAAAGCGCGTGAGCGCGGTGGCGGGCGCGTGCCGCGTGGACATGACTATCATTCAGAAAACCGGGCCTCCGGCCCAGACGAATGCGGGAGCCGTGGTGCTGTTTCACGGATTGGCGGCGAACAAATACATCATGCGGTATCTGGCGCGGAGCTTTGCGGAGCTCGGAGTGACGGTGTATGTGCCGGATCTGCCCGGGCACGGACGCACGTCTGGTCCGTTTACCCCGGAGAAGGCAGAGGACTGCGGACGCTCCTTGCTACGCGGGTTGTCAGCACGCGGGCTGATTGTGCCGGATCACACGATTCTGGCCGGGCACTCGATGGGCGGAGCGATTGCGTTGCGGCTGGCGCCGGAGTTTCGTCCAGCAGGTGTGATCGCACTGTCCCCCGCGCCAATGCAGGCGAAGAACGGAGTGACGCCGGAGAAACTGTTGTTCCAGAATCGGCCGGCTATTCTGCCGAACACATTGATTACCGCCGGACAGTTTGAACCGAAGGGACTGGCGGCGAATGCGCAGGAGCTGGTTGCCGGAAACACCGATCCGACGATTCAATTTCATGCGCTGCCGGGGCAATCACATGTGAGCGTGTTGTTTTCGCCGGGCGAAGCAAAACTGTCGCAGGCGTGGGCCGCACGGGTGCTGAACGTGTCGAATCCCGCGACTCTCCCCAGCCTGCTCTATCTCGGCGGAGGCGTGCTCGGGTTCCTGGGAATTCTGTTGCTCTCCGGGCCGTTCTTGCGGGAATTGGCGGCGGTGGCTCCGGAAGAGGTTGTGGGCGATTCGCGAGTCCCCGGGACGCTGCGATTTCTGGCGGAACTGGTGCTCGTTTCGTTTGCCGTGGTTCTGATTCTCGACCGCTATGTTCCGCTTCGCGCGCTGAAGCTTTTCGAAGGCGACTATCTGGCAAGTTTCTTTTTGCTGGCCGGCGCGTTGCTTCTGCTGCTGCACCCCAAACTGGCTTTGAAAAAGCTGGCCGCGAAAGCGGGTGTGATTCTGAGCGCGGCCGCGGCGGGATTGATCCTGCACCTGTTGGTCACGGGCTGGTTCGATCTGACGATGACCGGCGCGTGGCTCACTCTGCAGAGGTGGGAACGATTTCCGCTGTTCTTCCTGGCGGCGGTTGTTTTCTTATATGCGCTGGAGTTATTGCTCGGCCCGGTCAGCGAGCCCCGCAAGCGTTTGGGGATCGACTATCTGGCCATCTTGCTCGCGTGGCTGGTGATGGCGTTCGGCACGTTCGTGCTGCACAGCGGGCAGCTCCTGGTGGTGCTGCTGATGCCTTATTTTGCCCTGTTCTTTGTGTTCATGCGCCTGGGTGCACGATTGGTACGCCAACGCACCGCTTCCCCCACAGCCGCCGCAATCTTCGGTGCTATACTTTTAGCGGGTTTTTGCCTGGTGCTCTTTCCTGTGTCCTAGGAGCGGCCGGCCGCCCAATGAAGCCCTGTCCCCCCTGTGCCGGAGAAGTGAAAATAGTTCGCCAAGAACGAAACCATGGCTGAGATTGTCATCATCGGTGGCGGCCCTTCGGGCGCCATGTGCGGGGAACAACTCGCGCGCGCGGGGCACACCGTAAACATTTTTGACGAGCGGCTGGCGTGGGAAAAACCCTGCGGCGGAGGGCTGACCTACAAGGCAACGGAACACTTCCCTTTTCTGCTGAACAATTCCCATCCGAAAAAGCTGGTGCGCAACGTGGAAATTATCAGCGCGGAAAACCAGCGCGCAAAGCTCGACCTGAAGCATCCGATCGTGATCTATTCGCGGCGGGTGCTGAACGGCCTCTTGCTGGACCGGGCGCGGGAAGCAGGCTGCGAAGTGCATCACCGCCGGGTGCAGCAGATTGATACAACGCCGCAGAAGCCGCGGTATTGCGTCGAAGGCGAGTGGCGGACGGTGGATTTTGTGGTGCTGGCTTCGGGTGCGCGCAACCAGATGCTGCCGGGGACGCGGGCGCTTTCGGCGGATGAACTGGAAATGACGCAGGGCTACTTCGTGCCGCAGACGGCGGAAGAGATCATAATCAAGTTTCTGCCGGAGTTTGAGGGCTATATCTGGTCGTTTCCGCGGGCGGACCACATCTCGCTGGGGATTTGCGGCAGCATGGCTTCGCACACCAGCAGCGAGCTTCGCACGCACCTGCATACGTTTGCCGAAGCGGAAAAATTTGTCACGGAAAATGCCAAGTTCTACAGCCACGTTTTGCCGTCGCCCCAGGTGCGGACGCTGGCGGACCGCGCGGTGATCGGGAAGAATTGGGCGATGTGCGGCGACGCGGCGGCGTGGGTGGATCCGCTGACAGGCGAAGGATTGTTTTATGCGATGCGCTCGGGCGAACTGCTGGGCCGCTCGATCGCGGAGGGCTGCCCGGAACTGTATCCTTCGCGAGTACGCGCTTCGTTTTCGCTGGAACTGGAGTTTGCGGCGCGTATCGTTCGCCGGTTTTATCGCGGATCGTTCCTCGGCTGTTCGGTAACGACGCGCATGGTGCAGTTTCTCCAGCGCAACGCGGTATTCCGGCAACTGCTCAGCGATCTTTTCTGCGGCACGCAGGACTACAGCTCTCTGAAGCAGCGCGTGCTGGGGCATCTGGGCGGCACGCTCAGCCAGTTCGTGACCAGCGTGCTGAATTTTGAAAAACCGGCGCCCAAGCTGCGGGGCACCGTTCCTGCCGCGGACTAAACCTAAATCTCTGACCGTGGCAGGATTCGGGGTCGAGGTTCCCTTGCTCAAGCGTCTTTTCAAAAACAATTTAAGGGTGATGTTCAATCTCTGGCCGCCGTTGCTGGGCGCGGGAATCCGGATCACGCGCATTCAGCCGGACTGGAAAGAAGTTGACGTGGAGATGAAGCTGCTGCGTTGGAATGCGAATTATGTTGGCACACATTACGGCGGGTCGCTGTATTCGATGACGGATCCGTTTTACATGGTGATGTTTATCGAGATTCTGGGGCGGAATTACATTGTTTGGGACAAGGCGGCGTCGATCCGGTTTCGGCGGCCGGGGCGCGGGACGGCTTTCGCGAAGTTTAGGATTACGGAGGAGCAGGTTGCGGAGATTCGGGAGGCGTTGAAGACGGAAGAAAAAATTGATCGGGAGTTTGGTGTAGACGTGAAGAGTGGGGATGGAGAAATTATTGCGGAAGTGAAGAAGGTGTTGCAGTTTCGGAGGAAGAGAAATGAGCCGGCCGCATTATGAGGCATTTCGGAAAAGGTATTCGAGGTCGAAAAGCAGATCCCTCACTTGCGAAATTCGCAGGTTCGGGATGACATAGGGTGGGTTTTTCTGCAAGGTTGAAACAGGATAAGAACGCTTGCCGGCTGGAAGCCGGCGCTACGCCCTAGGCGAGAATTTTGGCGATGCGGTCGCAGGCCCAGTCGATTTCGTTGCGGGTGATGACGAGGGGCGGGGCGATGCGGATGATGGTGTTGTGAGTTTCCTTGCAGAGGAGGCCCTCGTCCTTGAGGGCTTCGCAGTAGGGACGGGCATCCTGATTCAGTTCGATGGCGATCCAGAGGCCGCGGCCGCGAATCTCGCCGATGGCGGGGCTGCGCAGCGTCCGCAGTTTTTCCAGGAAATACGCGCCTAACTCCGCCGAGCGTTCGACCAGTTTTTCTTCGACCAAAATGCGGAGAGCAGTTCGAGCAAGGGCGCAGGCGAGCGGATTGCCGCCGAAGGTGCTGCCATGGTCGCCGGGTTGGAAGACGCCGAGAATTTCCTTTGACGCCAGGACAGCCGAGACGGGATAGAAGCCGCCGGCAAGCGCTTTGCCGATGATCAGCATATCGGGCTGAACACCTTCGTGCATGCAGGCGAACATTTTGCCGGTGCGGCCGAGGCCGGATTGAATTTCATCGGCCATGAAGAGCACGCGATTTTCGCGGCAGATTGCGGCGGCTTCGCGCAGGAAGCCGTCGGGCGGAATGATGATACCGGCCTCGCCCTGGATCGGCTCGAACAGAAAGCCGCAGGTGTTGGGCGTGATGGCCGCGCGCAAGGCTTGCGCGTCGCCGAAGGGAATCACACGAAAGCCCGGCGTGAACGGTCCGAAACCGCTTTTGTATTGCTCTTCGGTGGAAAAACTGACGACGCTGATGGTGCGTCCGTGAAAATTTCCTTCGCAGACGATAATTTCGGCCTGGCCTTCGGGAATGCCTTTTTTTGTATAGCCCCACTTGCGGGCCGCTTTCACGGCGGTTTCGACGGCTTCGGCGCCGGAGTTCATGGGCAGGGCCATGTCGAAACCGGTAAGGTCGTGCAATTCCTTGTAAAGAAGTGGCAGTTGCGCATTGCGAAAGGCGCGTGAGGTCAGAGTAACTTTGCGCGATTGTTCCACAAGTGTTTCGACGAGTTTGGGGTGGCAGTGGCCCTGGTTGACGGCGGAATACGCGGCGAGGCAATCGAGGTAGCGCTTCCCTTCCACGTCGAAAACCCAGGCGCCTTCAGCGCGTTCGATCACGACGTCGAGCGGGCGATAATTATGCGCGCCATAGGTTTCTTCGAGAGCGATGAACTCTTTCGTTCCCAATAGATTGAGATGTGTCGCCGGCATGCCGGAACTCCCAATTCAAGATTTCGCAGGTTTCAAACGCCAGGCGGGGCGCAATTAGCGGCTATTCAACCCGGTAAAACGATACAAACATTATGGCATCGGGTGGCGCGTTGCGCTATACACTCTGCTTGGTTGGGCCATTCGTCAATTGCGTGAATCCGGCAGGCCCGGCGGAGCGTCCAACCGGGTAGTAGGGGGAACACCATGACCAAGAGGACTTTTGCGCTCGCTTGTTTTGTGATTTTGGGGACGATCGCCGCGGTTGCTTTGCCTAGCCACCACAGTGTGAATCGTCCCACCGACGCTGGTGCGCTGAATGTGACGATTCAGGAATGGGCCGTACCAACAAAGGGCGCGCACCCGCATGATCCGGCGGTGGGGGCAGATGGAGCGCTGTGGTTCACCGAACAGATGGTGAACAAGTTGGGGCGGCTGGATCCAAAGACGGGCGAGTTCAAGGAGTATCCGCTAGCGACGGACAAGAATTCCGGGCCGCATGGTTTGGTGGCGGACAAGGAAGGAAACATCTGGTTCACGGCGAATTTTGGCGGGTATATCGGGAAGCTCGATCCCAAGACGGGCAAAGTGACGGAATACAAGATGCCGAGCCAGAAGGCGGACGATCCGCACACCGCGGTTTTTGATGCGCGGGGAATTTTGTGGTTCACCGTGCAGGGCGGAAATATGGTGGGACGGCTGGATCCGAAAAACGGGAAAATGGAGTTGAAGGAAGTGCCGACGGAAGCGGCGCTGCCATACGGGATTCAGATCAACAGCAAGGGCGTGCCGGTTTTCTGCGAGCTGGGGACAAACAAAATGGGCTCGATCGATCCGGAGACCATGGCGATCAAAGAGTATCCGCTGCCGGAGGCTGTGCGGCCACGGCGGCTGGCAATCGCGGCGGATGATACGGTTTATTTCACCGATTTCAAAAGCGGTCATCTGGGCATGTTAAACACTGCGACGGGCAGCGTGAAATTATTCAATTCGCCCGGCGGGGCGGAAGCAAACCCTTATGGGATTGCGATTACTCCGGATGGGATGGTGTGGTACAGCGAGTCCGGCGTGCATCCGAATACGATCGTGCAGTTCAATCCGAAGACACAGACGTTTGCGAGCGCGAAGATTCCATCGGGCGGCGGAGTGGTGCGCAATATGGCGGCGACGTCCGACGGCCGCGTGTACATCGCGTGCAGCGGCGTGGACAAAGTCGGCGTTGTGACACCGGCAAAATAATCACTGCGTTCCCAGAAATCGGGCGCAGCTAGTCCCGGTACTGCAAAACTACTCGCGTTTAAGACTTATTTCCCACGGCGCAGAGTTGTTTTAAACTCCCGCACTTTAAATTCAACAACTTAAAACACCTTGGTTTGGCGAATTCCCTGCGGCTTGAAATGGCGGGGAGGAATCCATGCTTGGAACTAAACGAAATGTCTTGCTCGGCGGCGCGATTGCCGTGCTGTCGGCGGGAATTATTACAACCGCGGTGACATTGGCGGTTCATCCGAGGACCGTTCCCGTCACCGTTCCCGAAGAGACGGCAATTCACGTGACGCTGGATCAGGGAATCTCCAGCAACCAGAACCGGCCGGGAGACCACTTTGAGGCGACGATTTCCGAGCCGGTGGTTTTGAACGACAAGACCGTAATTCCTCAAGGCACGCCGGTGGAAGGCATCGTTGTGGATGCGCGGCCGTCGGGGCACTTGATGGGGCGCGCGCATTTGCAGCTGGCGCTGGAATCGATGCAGCTCGACGGAAAGACGTACGATTTACGGACGTCGACTGCTTATCGCCGGGGCGGCGACCACAAGAAGCGCAACTGGGCGTTGATCGGCGGCGGCGCAGGCGGTGGAGCGTTGATTGGCGCAGCGGCCGCGGGCGGCAAGGGCGCACTTATCGGCGGACCGATTGGCGCCGGCGCCGGAACGGCTGTTGCGTATTTCACTGGGAAGAAGGACATCCACTTGAGGCCGGAAACACCCCTGGAGTTCCGGTTGGTTCAGCCGGTGATTGTGGATACGAAGAGTTAACATTTGCATATTTCATAAATCTAAAGGGCCTGGCTCAACATTGTTGGGCCAGGCCTTCTCCTAATCTTCTCTCTCACAAATCACATTTGAGGAACATTAATTGGCATCAACGAGTGATCGGACTGCTCTACAGAACTTGTCAAACGAAGCGCAATTGAGTCGGGCCAAGGATAAGTCCATTCTGGAAGTAAGGGCAGCTTGATCTACGGTCTCGGAGTAGAACATATTCAACAATTCTGAAAGCTTCTCTTTTGCCCCGCGAATCTGTTCCACATTTTGTGGCGCGAAATTGGGCGGTTGTGGTTGGTTTACTTGCCTCAAGGACTCAATCGCCCCAAGAAACCACGATTCGTATTCCGCTTTGGCCAGGACTACTTGAAGGTTGGCATCAGCGCGTGCTCTCGCGGCTCTCTCTATCAGGTCTCGTCCCACGGTGCTTGGACAGTCATCGTCTGCATCGATAAGGATCAGTATTCCGCATGGTCCTTCACCTTTCTGAATGGCAAGATCTAGTGCCCGTTCCAGTTCACCATTTTTTAGAAGCTTCTGCTTTGGAAGCCGAATCGGTTTTCTGATGTCAATCCTACATTGGAAGACTTCGGCCGCTAAGCGCCGGAGCAGGACCGGAACAGCAAGTACTTCACCGTGGCCTTCAACGATTGGAATTATTGTGTTGGGCATGGTCGAGAGGAGGCCCGAAGAGATTGATTTGCCTCGGAACTCGGTTTAGCGCATCCGAACTGGGTTCAATTTGACCCAGTCTTAGTAGCTCTCCAGCCGTGTAAAGTCTGTCTCGAATCGAGGCGCGTGTTGCCGAATCAACTTCGGCGATCCGGGTGACGCCTAGATTTGAACTCACAGATAAAATCATATCGGGCGTGATTCTTTCGTTGTCCAAAAGGTCAGGACTGTGAGTCGTCAACAACACCTGTGTTCGCGTACTCGCTTCTCTTAGGGCATCGAGTAGTACACTCGTGGCCCCGGGATGTACCGCTAGCTCAGGTTCTTCTATCCCGACGAGCGGAACCGTTGCTCGCAATTTTCCGTTTGCCTGTAGAGCCGAAACAAGCACCCCGAGGACTCTCAGAGTGCCGTCTGACATGCTCGATGCCATAAACTGCCACGGGTTCTTATCACCGACAACTCGCTGACGGAACAGCAGTGTTTCCTTTGGGCCAAGCTGTCGTGGTTCCACCGAGACGATTCCCGGCACAACCGCCTCGAGGTATTGCTCAATTCGCCTAACTTTAGTGATATCGTCGGACCTTAGCCGCCTTAATACGCTGGTGATGTTACTACCGTCGCGAGCCAAAAGCTCTCCAGCATCAGGTTCTTGCAGTTCCCGGATCTTCTCAGGGTTCAGATTGTAGAAACCCATCCTCGACAACGAGTCGTATACTAGGCGAAATTCGGAGAGAGCTGATACGACCGTGAGAAAAAGTCTGTCCGGTTCGACCTTAGAGCGCATCTCGGTCGAGGCATCTTTCAAGACGCCATTTTCGACAACAAAAAAACTCGCAATGCTTTCTTGATTTGATTTCAGAACATAGCATTCTTCGCGCTGAACTCGGAACGCACCCTTAGGCAGCGCTCCTACCTCGAAGGCATATGACGCGGAAATCCTTCCTTGAAGTAGCAGGTCGAGCCGGATTCCGAAATGCGTTGGGTGTCCCCTTGATCTACGACGCACCTCTTTGATTCCACCGCGCTCGCGCAATGCATGCTCAAGAGTTGTACGTAACGAATCAGAAACCAACCTAAGTGCATCTACGAAATTGCTCTTGCCGGCTCCATTGGGGCCAACGAGTAACGTCAGCGGGTGAAGGCTTACGCTGCAGGTCTCGATGCTCTTGTAGTTCTGTAGAACAACCTTTTGGAGGAAAACTGGCACTATTGAATCCTCTCGGCTAAAGAAAGGAGTCTATCATGACAGTGTTCCAGGGAGAGATAGCTACCGATTGTTGGGCAGAGGGCGCTGATACCATGGGGCGGACTCTCCGTACTTGCCCTCGTCGCGCGTACATTTCGTGGCGGTTCGCGCATCGAAGAGGTATCCTTCAGCGACACGGGGCACAGCAAACAACGGGGGCCAATGTCTTTACGCTCAACGTACACACCAACGGCGGTTAAGGGAGCTTCCGGCGAACGCTCGTCAAGCCGGGGCAGTTTAGCCGAAGCTGCCGAGAAAAAACCCAAGAAGAAAATCGACTGGAGTTCGTTGCCGGAGATATGGGCGCTGATCCATCCGCGCCGGGCGATACTTTTGCTCGGATTCGGGTTGATGGCGATCAACCGCGTGGCGGGGCTGGTGCTGCCTGGTTCGACGAAGTATCTGGTGGACGATGTGATCGGGAAAAAGCAGCAGGCGCTGCTGCTGCCGCTGGTGTTGACGGTCATTGGGGCGACGCTGATTCAGGGGCTTTCGTCGTTTGCGCTGACGCAACTGCTGTCGAAATCGGCGCAGAGAATGATTACCGACTTGAGGAAGCAGGTGCAGGCGCATATCGGGAGGCTTTCGGTAAGTTTTTACGACGCGAATAAGACCGGGGCGCTGGTTTCGCGGATCATGAGCGACGTGGAGGGCGTGCGGAATCTGATAGGCACGGGCCTGGTGGAATTTGTCGGCGGGTTGATGACGGCGGTGCTGGCGTTGGGAGTGCTGCTGTATATCAACGCGGTGATGACGGTGGTTGCGTTTGGAGTGCTGATTGTTTTCGGATTGTTTTTGAATAAAGCGTTTTCGACGATTCGGCCGATTTTTCGGGCGCGGCCCAAGATCAATGCCGAGGTAACCGGGCGACTGACCGAATCGCTGGGCGGGGTGCGCGTGGTGAAGGGCTATCACGCGGAAGAGCATGAGGAGAGCGTATTCGCCAGCGGGGCGCAGCGATTGCTGGATAACGTGCTGAAGACGTTGACGGCTACTTCGATTATGAGCCTTTCGGGGGCGATGCTGATGGGGCTGGTGAGCGCGGTGGTGATGTACTTGAGCGCGCGGAAGATTCTGGCCGACCAGATGACAATCGGGATGTTCTTTTCGTACTCGATGTTTCTAGCGATGCTGATTGCACCGGTGTTTCAGATCGTGGCGATCGGGACGCAGTTGACCGAAGCGATCACGGGACTGGAGCGGACGCGGGAGATTTTGAATGAGGCGAAGGAAGATCAGGATCCGCGGCGGACATCACGGTTGGAACGGATTACGGGACGGGTAGAGTTTGAGGATGTGCATTTTTCGTATGAGGCGGCGAAGGAAGTGCTGCATGGGGTGAGTTTTGTCTCGGAGCCGGGAACGGTGACGGCGCTGGTGGGGCCGTCGGGGTCCGGGAAATCGACGATGATCGGGCTGGTTTCGGCGTTTTATACGCCTACGCAGGGGCGGATTCTTGTGGATGGTATGGACCTTTCGACGGTGCAGCTGAGTTCTTATCGTACGCAACTGGGAGTGGTGCTGCAGGAGACGTTCTTGTTCGATGGATCGATTCGGGAGAACGTGGCGTATGCGCGGCCGGGTGCGACCGAAGCGGAGATTATGGAGGCTTGCCGGATCGCGCGAGTGGATGAGTTTGCGGAGAATTTTGAGAAGAAGTACGACACGGTGGTGGGCGAACGCGGCGTGAAGCTTTCCGGCGGGCAGAAGCAGCGCGTTTCGATTGCGCGGGCAATCCTGGCGGATCCACGGATTTTGATTCTGGATGAGGCTACTTCGAGCCTGGATTCGGAATCGGAGTCGCTGATTCAGGAAGGGTTGCGGTATTTGATGCGTGGGCGGACTACGTTTGTGATTGCGCACCGGTTGTCCACGATCCGGCGGGCGGAGCAGATTCTGGTGGTGCAGGACGGAAAGATTCTGGAGCGCGGGACGCATGAGTCGCTCTATGCAGCACAGGGGCGGTATTTCGAGCTTTATACGAAGCAACATGCTGTGGAGACGAATCTGTTTTTGGCGCCGGGCGAGGGTGACAAGATCGAAGACGATGGGAAAGATGGGGCCGGCGGGGATGGGCGCGGCGGGGCGGCGTTGCCGGAGGCGTTGCAGGCGATGAGGAATCGCAATGTGTAGGGGTTAAAGAGAAAGACGAAGAAAGCGTAACGAAGAGACACAGAGAGCGCAGAGAAGAGATGAAGAGGCTGGCTTAAAAGACCAGCGCTACATTTAAGAAGGAAGAGAAAAAACGCCCGCCTCGGAAGGCGGCCGCTACAAAATACGAAGGCCCGCTAGTGATGGCGGGCTTTTGTCGTTTCAAAGATCGACAAATTGTTAGAGGGAGGGGCGGCGGAGCATGGGCTTTTTGGCTTGGGCGGCGGCTTGCGTCGGAAGCAGGGTGGCCATTTTGCGGATCATGGCCAGGACCAGGCGCTTGTCGCCTTCGGAGAGGGTGGTGCTGTACTTTTTGATTTCGGCGAGGAAGCGGATTTCGTCCTGGCTGAGTTCGCCGAGCATTTTCTGGGTTTCTTTGTCGCGGGGAGTTTCGGTGCCGGGGAAAAAGTCGGCGAGCGAAATCTCCATGGCTTCGGCGATTTTGGCCAGCGTTTCGAGCGAAGGAACGGTATGGCCGTTTTCGACGCGCGAAAGGTAGCAGCGGAGGAGGCCGGTGCGGCGCTCGATGTCGCCCTGGGAAAGGCCGCGTTGGCTGCGGTAGGTTTTGATGACTTCGCCGATGTTGACTTGAGGTTTCTCTTTAGGCACGGTTTTCTCCAATCGAACTGATAGCGTAGTCGCTAACAGTAGAGGTAGCAAGGGGGAATGTGGGGGTGGTGGTAGCGAAAAGGTAACGGAGGCGGGGAAAGGCTGCAGCCGTAAGCCTTTAGCGGTAAGCCGTGCCGCGTTCCAATCAAATTTTGTGGGGTAATTTGAGGTTGAGGTTCTTCGGGCATCCTCACCGGATGCCCTCAGAATGACAATCTGCTGGCCAGTTTAAGCTGGGCGACCCTTCCTTCGTCAGGGCAAGCTCTGAAGGTCGCCGCTACGGGGACAGCGGCCCGCCTCCCTTCCTTCGTCAGGGCAGGCGGAAGGCGGGCCCTACATGCCTTGCCTGCTGGAAGCAGGCGCTACCAGGGCCCCTAAAATGTTTGCGGGGTAATGTTGTAGCCATCGATTTGGACGCCGACGTGGTTTCCACTGGCGCTCTCTGCACTGAAATGGCCAGAGACGCTTTTTTCTTCGCCCGGTAAGAGTGAGAAGTAATTGTCACTCCAAAATACCGGAGTCACGTCGTCTCCATTCTCACGCTGAAAAAGGCGAACGTGAATCATGAAAGCGATGCTATTGCTCGGGTTCTTGATGCGCACCTGACTGATAGCAGCCTGACTCGCCTCGACCCAAGCAGGAGCGACATCGAGTTTGACCTGCGGCAAGGAGTTTAGGCCGGTGAGGTCGGCGAAGTCTTTTTGGGGGGTGTAGACGGTGTCTTTTTTGTGCTTCCAGTCCATAGTGTCGAGCTTGGTGGAGAGCCAGTAGAAATTGTCGCTGACGAGGGCGCCGGAAGCATCTTTGAGCTGGAGCTTCAGGAAATAGGTGGTGGACAGATTCGCGGGGGTTGGGAGATCGAAGGCTTTTGTGGCGGCGTCGGCTGGTAGATCGATGGTGGCATCGCGCGAACCGGCTTCCTTGGCGTCAATGTTGTAGAGCTTCGCGGTGACTTTATAGCCTTTCAGATCTTCGTATTTGCCATTCACGACAGAGACGGAATTCGTGTCCCAATCGTATTGGACGTGAACGATTTCCTGGGCTTTTTTGGTGCCGAAGTAGCCGCCGGCGGGAACGAGATAGTAGTCGTAGAGATGCCAAATGAGCGAGGGCCAGGCGTTGTTGAGCATCCACTGGATGACGCCGGTGGAGACGTATTTGTTGCGGCCATAGGCTTCGAACATGGAACGCTGGTTGTCGTAAGTCATGGCCTGAGACTTGCGTTCAAGGTCATCGAGGGATGTGGGGGCGCCGTAGCGTTTGGCGAGGGCGTCGCGAAAGACGTCGATCGTGGTGAAGCGTTCGCCGCCGGCATGGAAATTCCAGTAGTCGTCGATGGGCCAGAGGTGTTCTTTCGGGATGAATTTAGCGAGGCTTTCTTTCGGCGGGATTGCGGGGCCGGGGCTGGTTTCGGTGTTGTAGCTCCAGGCGCCGCCGGCCTTTTTGTCGGAGAGCCAGTACATGGGCGGAACGTATTCGTAGGGGCCGGTCATTTTGACGCCGGATTTGCCGGTGACTTTGGTGGGAGTTTCGGAAGCGGAAGAGATTGTAGGATTCGGCCATTCCAGCTGTTTGAGAATGTCGAGATACATGTTCTCGATTTCGGCGGGCGGCGGGCCGTCGCTGCCGTAGAGCCAGACGAAAACGCTGGGATGATTGCGGAGGCGGGAGGCCTGGTCGACCATGGAGGCGGCGGCGATTTTTTTGGTTTCAGGCGTCCACTTGTTCCAGTGTTCCCAGGCGTCGCAGCAGATCCAGCCGGTCATGACGAGGATGCCGAGCTTGTCGGTTTTGTCGAAGAACTCGTCGCGGTCGGGCTTGTTGCCTTCGAGGCGGATCGAGTTGAGGCCCATGTCCTTGACGTAAGCAAGGTCGGCGTCGATTTTTTTGGAGTCCCAGCGGAGGAGCATGTCGGAAGTCCAAGCGGCGCCGCGGATGAGGACGCGCTTGCCGTTTACTTTGAAGAGGCGGCCGCCGGTTTCGGTAAGTTCGGAGGTGACTTCGCGGATGCCGAAGGGGACGGAGGCGGAATCGGAGGTGGCTTCAGAGATTTCGACTCGGAATTTGGCGGTGTAAAGATAGGGTTCGCCCATCTGGTAGGGCCACCAGAGGCGGGGGCTCGCGAGTTTGAGCTGGGGGAATTGATCGGGGGAGAAGCGAACAATTTTGGTTTCTTTGGCGGCGAGCTCGACGGGTTGTGCCACGTGGATATCGGCGACGTCGACGACGAAGGTGGCTTTAACGGCGTGGTCGGACGTGTTGCGAAGTTCGGCAGATAGGGTGAGAGCGGCGGATTTGTAGGCGGAGTCGAGCTTGGCGTTGGCGAAAGGATGGCGGAGCGTGACTTCACCGCTGGAAGTGAGGAAGACCTCGCGCCACATGCCGGTGTCTTTGTCGGGCGGAGTGGGGTTCCAATCGACCCAGGTGAGGCCGAGATCATTTTTCTCGGGGGCGAAGATTTCGACTACCAGCGCGTTCTTCCCTTCCCTGTGCAGAAGGTCGCCGATGGAAAATTCGTAAGCGCGGTAGGCGCCAGCAACTTCGTTGCGATCGGCGAGTTGCTTGCCGTTGAGCCAGATGTTGGCGCGGTAGTTGATGCCGAGGAAATGGAGCCAGATGGCGCGATTAGTGAAGGCGGCGGGAGCGGCAAATTCAGTGCGGAACCAGTGGGAGCAGCGGAAGGGGCTGTCGGCCGGCATGTCGAGATTGGCGGCTTGACGCTTGTTGTCGGTGAAGGCGCCGGGAAAGGAGTTGAGATTCTTGCCGTAGTTGGGATCGGGGAGGGTTTTATCGGCGACGAGAGCACCGACCACGGTGCCTGGAACGAGAGCGGGGTGCCATTTGGAGTCGTCAAAGCCGGGGACGGAGATGGCTTCGGCCTGCGCGGTGAGTTTACAGGAAGATTCGAGGCGCCAATTGCCGTGAAGAAAAATTGGCGAGGCGGGAGAATCGTCAGGATGTGCGGTTGCAGCAAAAGCAGAACTGAGAACGAGAGCGGACAGCGTAACGAGCGCGGTACGAAACCGGGACATAGGGAAGCCTCGTGGTCAAGGAGGTAGCCGCGGATGGGTTGCGGACGCCCTTAGCTTACATTAAACCGATTGAATACAAGAAGAATTCTTGATGGGATTGCGCTTGAAAGGGTGAGAGGAGAACAGTAGGCTGTGGGGGCGGCGCAAAGCCGTAAGCTGTTAGCCGTAAGCCATTCTTCTTCCAATTTTTGGTTTGCTATTTTTGTGACTCGGGGGGATTTGAAATGATACGCCGCGCAGCCGTAATGCTTTGCTTTTTACTTCTGACGGGAGTGGGTTCGGTGCACGGGCAGGCCAAACGGAAAGTGATTGTGGACCAGGACGCGCGGGGGCCGGCGACTACGGACCAGCAGTCGATGCTGGCGCTGATTCAGGCGCCGCAGGCGGAGGTGCTGGGGCTGACGATCGTGAGCGGCGATCAGTGGCGGGATGAAGAGGTGGCACACACTTTGCGGATGCTGGAGCTGACGAACCATCCGGAGATCAAGGTGTACCCCGGCGCGATTTTTCCTCTGATCAACAGCAAGGAGGAGATTGCGCGGTGGTCACGGCTATATGGAAAGGTGCGCTACCAGGGCGCGTGGACGAAGAACGGAACGGGGAAATTTGTGCGGGAGGTGCATGGGCCGTACGAAGTGCCGGATTTACCGGAAGGAAATCCCGCGCGGAAGCCCGAGGAAGAGGATGCGGCGCACTTCATTATCCGGATGGTGCACAAGTATCCGCATGAAGTGACGATTTATGCGGGCGGGCCGCTGACGAATATCGCGCTGGCGCTGATGCTGGATCCGAAAGTGGCGGAGTTGGCGCAGGAACTGGTGGTGATGGGGGGCAGCATTGCACCGGAAGTGCCGCTGGCTTGGAAGACGGAGAACCGGAGGGAGTTTAACTTCTGGTGGGATCCGGAGGCGGTGCACATTGTGTTGCGGGCTCCGTGGAAAAAGATTACGGTGACCACCGTGGATATTTCCGTGAAGACGCGGATGACGAACGAGATGATCCAGAAGATTGCGGGGATGGGGACGGCGTCGGCTGCGTATATCGGAAAGTATTCGGATGAGGAGTATTTGTGGGATGAGCTGGCGGCGGTGGCTTGGCTGGACCCGAGTGTAATTACAAAGGAAGTTTCTTTGTATATGGACATGGATATTTCGCATACGGCTGGGTATGGGAACACGCTCGTTTGGACGGAGGAGGATCGGCCAGGAATGGGAGAGGCGTTGGTGCATGTGCAGACGGATTTGGATAATGAGAAGTTTACGAGGGAGTTGATTCAGTTGTTGGCGGGGACGGCGGGGAGATAGAGAGATGGGAAAACTCAGGAGCACAGGCTGAAGCCTATGCTACCCGGAGGATGGTGTATCATTTGATGTCCCCGCAAATTGTGGAAGAGCGCTTAAATGACTAACGAAGAACGAAAAGCTGCACTGGAAGCGATTATTTATGCCGCGGATGAGCCGGCTACGATTGATCAACTGAGCGCGGCGCTGGGCGAAGAGAAGCTGGCGGTGCAATCGGCGCTGGATGAACTGGTGGCCGGTTATGCGGTGGAGGAGCGCGGGGTTGAGATTCGCGCGGTTGCGGGCGGGTACAAGATGTACACGAAGCCGCAGCACCACGATGTGGTGAGGAGATTTATCAAGTCGCTGCGGCCACCCTTGCGGCTTTCGATGCCGGCGCTGGAGACGTTGGCGGTGATTGCGTACAAGCAGCCGGTGACGGCGCCGGAGATTTCGGACATTCGCAGCGTGAATACTTCGGGCGTGATTTCGACTTTGCTGGATAAGAAATTGATTACTACGGCCGGGCGCAAAGAGGTGATGGGGCGGCCGATTCTTTACAAGACTTCGAAAGAGTTTCTGATGCGGTTTGGATTGAGCGATCTGGATGAACTGCCCAGCTTGAAAGAGTTTGAAGCATTGGCGCGCGAGGCGCTGGGGACGGATGAAGGGATTGCGCCGGGAGATGTGACAGAGGAGCAGGTTGGGGAGTTACATCCGGAAGTGGATGCGGCGCATGTCGGAGCACAGCCAGGAATGGCTGTGCCACAGGATATGCGCGGGCATGCTCACGCGACGACGACGGATGCGATTGAGCATGTTAAAGAGGAATTGGGCGAGGCGGAAGAGTTTCGGGAACATGAGGCGCTGGCTACGGCAGAGGGGATGCCGAGCGGGCAGTTGGATGAGGATGCGCCGCCACCGAATGCGAAGACGACCGCAGCTGGGGAATAGATTACCGGATCGGACAAGTCATAGCGATGTTGGCCACCTGAAGGTGGCCGCTACGGGGAGTTGTGTTTGGCGGGAGTTTCGGTAACCCAGGAGCACAGCCAGGAATGGCTGTGCCACAAGAGAAAGAAGGCGGCGTAAAGCCTGCCTGCGGCAGGCAGGCCGCCCCTACACGAGGACTATGCTGGAACGATTGCAGAAGATTATTGCGCGGGCGGGGATTGCTTCGAGGAGGCATGCGGAGCAGTTGATATTGTCGGGGCAGGTGGCGGTGAACGGAAAAGTTGTGACGGAACTGGGGAGCAAGGCGGATCCGGAGA
>DASYXF010000180.1:0-10054 GCA_035935335.1 Candidatus Acidiferrum sp. | reverse complement strand
TAGAAAATCACATGGCCCAGGCCACGCTGCCACGCCGAGGGGCTCATGCGGTTGAATACCAGCGAGTATTCCGGTTCGCTCAACGCTAGATCGTAAGAGTGCTCGCCGGCGTGAATCTTCTCCCAGTTCACGCCGCGTGCGTCCAGTTGCTGAAACAACGGCCGGTACCAATCCGGGTGCTCGTAATAGACGCCGATCGGTTTCGATAGTTGCACCCCGCGCACGGGGGCGCCGCTGGTTCCGCTCATGATTTCCCCTTTGCTGCCTTTCGTTGGATGCGCGGGTCCGGTGATTCGTCAGGATACCAAAAGGTCGGGCCGGTTGGCCCGGGTCTTCTCGGCAGCTTGTTGAGCGCGCCATTTGGCCACTTCGGCATGATTTCCACCAATCAGGACTTCCGGCACCTTCCAGCCGCGAAATTCGGCCGGGCGCGTGTAGTAACGGGTAGTCTCGTGAGAGACGCAGCCTATATCGGCTGAAGCCGCTAGGGGCACCTTTCTATTCTTTGCGCCAATCCTGGACATCCGGACGGACACCTAGATGGACACCGTCTTGGACACTTGATTGGACATATCAAACCCAGGATGTTAGGTATATAGCAGAGGAAGAGAGACTTAAGCATGACATCCTCACGGACATATGAGAAGACACATCCCTGGCTGAGTTTTACTGCCGATCTTCGCAAATTTAGCCACGAATTCTGGATGACACTGGGCGAGTGTCAATCAAAATGTGAACACATTGCTGGCGTGCCATTGCAACCCTCAACAGCCAGCGAGCTCCACAGGCTTTATCTCGCCAAGGGCGTCTTGGCAACCACAGCTATCGAGGGAAACACTCTCTCGGAAGAGCAGGTGCTCCAGCACCTGGATGGAAAGCTAGAACTCCCACGATCTCGTGAGTATCTGAAGCATGAAATCGACAACATTATCAACGCGTGTAACAAGATGCTCAAGGAGATCAATTCGAACTCACCACCTAAATTAACGAGGCAGCGAATTGTTGAACTCAATCGAATGGTCCTCGACAACTTGGCGCTTGATGAGGGGGTAGTCGCAGGAGAAATCAGGAAAACCTCCGTGGGAGTTGCACGGTACCGTGGCGCCCCCGCAGAAGACTGCGCTCACCTCCTAGATCGTCTCAGTGAGTGGCTTGATGCAATGGAATTCGGTGGGGTTGAAGGAAGAGAGATTGCGTTCGCGATCCTAAAGTCCATTCTTGCTCACCTCTACCTAGCTTGGATACATCCGTTCGGAGACGGCAACGGCCGCACAGCAAGACTCCTCGAGTTTCAAATACTGATTTGTTCCGGCGTCCCAGCGCCCGCAGCGCACCTACTCAGCAATCACTATAACGCGACCAGGACCGAGTACTACCGTCAACTCGATGCGGCTAGTCGGACCGGCGGTGACATTCGCGGGTTTGTAACTTACGCCGTTGAAGGTCTAAGGGACGGGTTAATCGCCCAACTGGCCACAATCCGTGAACAACAATTGAACGTCGCCTGGGAGAACTATGTCCATGACGCCTTCAAAAATAAGCGGAGTGCTAGCGACAAGCGGAGACGTGATCTAGTTCTCGACCTATCAAAGTCATCCGAACCGATTGTTATCGGAGAGCTTTCGAAAATTAGCCCCGGGGTAGCTTCGGCATACGCGGGAAAATCTGAAAAGACCATGATGAGGGATGTCGCCGCGCTCGTCGAAATGGACCTGCTAAAACGAACCAAGGAAGGTAAAGTAGGAGTTCGACGAGAAAAAATTTTGGCGTTCCTTCCGACACGAGCCCAGAGCAAAGCGAAGCAATGACTGGCAGGACATTGATACCAGTCTTTCTTCCCTACCCAAAAAGGTCTGGCCGGTTGCGTCGGGTCTTCTCGGCGGCCTGTTGGGCACGCCATTTGGCCACTTCCGCGTGATGCCCGCCGATCAGGACTTCCGGCACCTTCCAGCCGCGAAATTCGGCCGGCCGCGTGTAATGTGGATAATCCAGAAGCAACCTGGCTTTTCGTGTGTGGGAATTGCTGACCGCTACAACGGATGGATCGGCTTCGAGTTTACGGAAGGACTCGTTTTCTGTCGACGCTTCATTGCCGAGCGCGCCGGGCAGCAACCGCGTCACCGCATCCAGCACAATGGCCGCCGGCAATTCTCCCCCACTTAAAACATAGTCGCCGATGGAGATTTCTTCCGTGGCCAGATGCTCCGCCACACGTTCGTCCACGCCCTCATAGCGGCCACAAATTAAGACGATTCGCTCCAGCCTGGCCAGGCGCCGCGCCGTTTCCTGCGTAAACAATTTTCCCGCCGCTGACAGCAGCACCACGGCCGTGCCCGAAGGAAGTGCCGCTTTCTTAGCCGAATCTCCCATGGGTTGCCCCAGCAATTTCTCCACAGCCTCGAACAGCGGCTCCGGCTTCAAGACCATCCCCTCACCGCCGCCAAACGGGCGATCGTCCACTGTCTTGTGCCGGTCCTTCGTGAATTCGCGCAGGTCTTGCACGTGAATCTGCACAATTCCCGCCTCCCGGGCGCGGCGTACGATGCCGTGGTCCAGGGGGCCGGCGAAAAATTCTGGGAAAATGGTGATTAGGTCAAATCGCACGTTAACCGCCTGCGTTCAGGTCGCCAAGTCCTTCTGGCAGCGTAACATCAATGCGCCGGGCGGCGACATCGATGCGGCGGCAGATATCCTCCGCCAACGGCACCAGGAGCTCCCCCGCCGCGGTATCCACCTGCAGCAGCGGCGTGCCCGCCGTTCCTTCGCCGGGAAAGAACACATCGCGCACGCTGCCCAACAGGCGCGGAGCTTCTTCTATGGCGCAAGCAGGTGAGGCGAGCTTCGTTTCCATCGCTGGATTTTCAAACACGGAGCAGCCAATCAGGTCGCTGACGAAATATTTGCCATCCGGAAGTTTCACCCGGTCGGCAACCGGGATCAGGACGTCGAACCCGCGGAGCTTTTCCGCGTCGTCAATGGAGGAGCATCCGTCGAAATGAAAAATTCCATTTTCCGGGTGATTGCGGTCCACCCAGAAATTTTGCAAACCGATGGTTCGCGGCTCGCCCTGGGCTTGGCGCAGGAAGATCTGCAAGCGGGAGGAAAGTCGCGCGGGAAAATCGGTGAACAATTCGGCCAGAACTTCGCCCTTGTTGCCGCGCGGACGAAGGATGCGCGCAACCAGTACCCAGCCTTGTTCTTCGATGGAGGGATTCAATCTTCGAGTATCTCAAGCGTGAAGCGCTTATGCAGCTTCATTCCGGCGGCGCCGAGGAGCGTACGAATCGCCTTGGCGGTGCGCCCCTGGCGTCCGATCACTTTGCCCAGGTCTTCGGGATGCACCCGCAATTCAAGAACGGTCACTTGCGAGCCTTCCACGGCATTTACTCGCACGCCCTCGGGGTGATCCACCAAGGATTTGGCAATCTCCTCAACCAGCTCCTTCATTGGGGCCCTCGCTTCCGCGTCCAATCGACGGAGTAATCCGCATGACCCCTCCTCCGCCGAAAGGAGTGCCAGCGAGTCTCTGACCTGGACATGGGCTAGAGAGCTGAGCTTGAGCCTAAACTAAGCTATTTTTTGCTGCTTGAGAAAACTCCGAACAGTATCGCTGGGCTGTGCGCCTACGCCAAGCCAATACTTGATGCGATCGGAATCCAACTTAAGCTCCGCGGGCTTTTTCAGCGGGTCGTAAGTCCCGACGGCTTCACGCACACGCCCATCGCGGGCGCGGGTCCGCTCAATGACCACCACGCGGTAATACGGCTTCTTCTTTTTGCCAATTCTGGCCAAACGAATCGTTAACACTAAATTACGTCCTCCCTAGAGACTTTCTATTCTACGTGAGTTCCCAGCCAGCGGCAATCGCGGGTTCAGGCGGCCAGGGAGTTTGGTCTGGCCGGATTGATCTTGCTTTCCCCGGCCCACTCGGCAAAACTACCTGGTCACAAACCGGCGGAACCGCGCTCGGCCGGCGAGCCTTGGCAGTTTTGCAGCTCTGCTCGTTGGTGGACCATGAAGCGCTTTAGCTTTCTTTTCGTCATCGCGGCAATCCAGATTGTCGTCTCTCCCCAGACCATGGCGCAACGCACGGGTCCCGCGCCGCAATCTGCCCGTGGAAAGCCGTCCAATGCGTCCGCGGGAACCGCCGATCTGCTCATCACTCTTCGCGATGAAAAAAACTCGGAACTCACGCAGCTTGCAAAAGTCACCTTGCGAAATTCGAAGGGAGTTCTTCCCGGTGGCACTATATCGGCAAAGGGCCGTGTTCTGTTTCGCGCTCTGGCCCTCGATAGCTATGAAGTGGATGTCGAGGTCCCGGGTTTTTCCACCACGCGAGCGACAGTCTCCCTGCAGTTGGCTGGCGAAACTCACGCCATGGACATTACGATTGCTGCCCCTGGCGTCACACTGAACGGCCCTCCGCCGCCACCCTCGTTAACGCTGCGAGAACAAAAGGAGCTTACCGCTGGGCTGCGCGCTCTTCAGGCGCAAAACATTTCATCCGCTCGAAAACACTTCCGGTCGGCAGCCAAAACGAATCCCAACCATCCTGACGTGGATTATCTGCTCGGCGTGATTGCCTCCATGACGGGCGATGTCGTTAGCGCCAAGCAATATTTGGAAAACGCCGCTGCCCGCTACCAGCATGTTCGTTCGCTCACCGCGCTTGGAGAAATCTATCTTATTGAGGGTAATCTAGGACCCGCGGAAGCCCGCCTCAAAGATGCGCTGAAGGCCGATCCCAATAGTTGGCGCGCAGAGCAATTACTTGCAGCCGTCGAACTCCGCGAACATTCGTACTCGGATGCGGTCCGGGACGCTGAGCAGGCCCTGGCACTGGGCAAAACCGAGGCCAAAGGAGCGCGTCTAACCCTTGCAGAAGCGCTGTCTGCTAGTGGCAACCTAGAACGCGCCACTCAGATTCTCAACGAGTTGCTGAAGCAAAATCCCACGCGGGAACAGGAAAAAGCCGCGATTCAGCTCCTCGAAGCAAATCGCCAGGCGCGTGTTCCGCCTTCTGCTCAGGGAGACGCAATTTCTGTTTCCTATCCTTCGACGGATGCTGTTTTGTCCATTCCCACCCTTCCTCTTGCCCCCAGCCTTCCTCCAGTTTCGGATAACCCGTTGGCGGATCATTCCAGGTGGGCTCCGCCAAATGTGGATGATGGCGTTCCACCCGTGCAAAACGGTGCGACCTGCCCTTTGCCACTGATTCTCCAGCGGACCGGACAGCGCGTGCTGGAATTTGCGGACAATCTGGAACGTTTCTCAGCCACGGAAAGACTGAAGCACCAGGCTCTCAACGAATTTGGCCTTGCTGTGCGCACCGAACAACTGAATTTCAATTACCTGGTGGCCATCCGGGAGGTAAAGCCAGGGGTCTTTGATGTTTCGGAATTCCGCGATGGCACGAATTCAGCGGAAGTCTTTCCGGAACATATAGCCACGCTTGGCACGGTCGCGCTCGTTTTTGTCTTTCATCCAAACTATGCCGATGATTTTGATTTCCAATGTGAGGGGCAAACGTACCGCGAGAATCAGCCGACGTGGCAGGTGCACTTCCAGCAAAAAATCGGGCGCCCGTCTCGACTTCGAAGCTATCGGCTCGGCACGAAATATTTTCGTGTAGGCATCAAAGGGCGAGCCTGGATCTCTGCTGATTCGTTTCAGGTTGTGCGAATGGAGAGTGACCTGGTTACCCAGGTCCCCGAACTACGGCTGAATGCCGAACATCAAGACATCACGTATGGCCCGGTGTCTCTGAAGCAAAAACAACTTGTCCTATGGTTGCCCTATTCCGCGGATATCTACTTGGACTTCGACGCTCACCGGATTCACCGGCGTCAGGACCTCAGCAACTATGTGTTCTTTTGGGTCGAAGATCAGCGGAGCATCGAGAAGCCAAAGGAAAGCCAAGCCCCCGAAGCTAAAGTTCCGAGTGGTTAATGGTGCGGCGCTGCCGGCTCTTAGAATCAGTTCAGGCGGTTTAAACCGTTAAAGGCGGCCGCCTTGTAGCATTCGGCGAGTGTCGGATAATTGAACACTGTATTGATGAAATAGGTGATTTTCCCCTTCAGCAGCAGCACGGCTTGTCCGATGTGAAGCAACTCCGCCGCGTCTTCTCCGAAGATGTGCACGCCCAGCAACTCCAGCGTTTCGCGGTGAAAGAGAAGCTTCAGCCGGCCATCGGTGTGTCCGGAAATCTGGCCGCGGGCAATTTCGCGGTAGTAGGCAACTCCCACTTCGTAGGGCACGTCACTTTCCGTAAGCTGCTCTTCCGTCTTTCCAATGAAAGAAATCTGGGGAATCGTGTAAATCCCATAAGGATAGCCGGCAGGATCAGACTCCATCGGCAGCCCGAACGCGCGCGCGGCGGCGATGCGGCCCTGCTCCATGGAAACCGACGCAAGGCTCGGAAATCCGATGACGTCGCCCACGGCAAAAATGTGCGGCTGGTTGGTGCGGAAATCCTTGTCCACATTGATTCGGCCGCGATCGTCCGCTTCGATTCCGGCCGCCGCAAGATTCAAGCGATCAATGTTTCCCTGCCTGCCGACGGCGTAGAGCAACGCGTCGCCGACGATCCGTTTGTTGCTGCCGAGATTCGCGGCAACTTTACCGTCGGGCAACTCTTCCACGCTTTCCACTTCTTCATTCAGGCGCATCGTCGCCCGGCGATCGCGCATATGGTAGCTGAGCGCCTCCACCATTTCCGCGTCGGCAAATTCCAGTAGGCGCGGCCGCTTTTCGACGATGATGACACGGACACCCAAAGTCGCGTACATGCAGGCATATTCAACGCCGATCACGCCGCCGCCAACCACGATGATCGTTCGCGGAATTACCGGCATAGTCAGAATCTGGTCGCTGTTGATGATGTTGCGGCCGTTGATCGCGACCTTCTCATTGGTGGCGGGCTTCGTCCCAGTGGCTACTACAATATAGGCGGCTTCCAGTTCGCTGAAGCCGGTGCTGTTTTCCACGCGGACGTGGTGGGAATCCGTGAACGAGGCTGTACCGTGGAACAGTTCCACATTGTTGCGGCGCAACTGATCCTGCAGCACCGCCGCTTCATTTTCAATGACGCGATTCACGCGAAAATTCAGATCGTTCATGGTGACGTTTTCTTTGGCGTGGTAATTTGCGCCGTAGAACGCCTGGTCGTAAAAGCCGGAAAGGTGCAGCACCGCCTCGCGCATCGTCTTGCTGGGAATGGTTCCCGTGTTGATGCACACGCCACCGACCATGGTCTGCTTTTCCACCACGGCAACGGCTTTGCCGATTTTCGAGGCTTGAATGGCGGCCCGCTGCCCGCCGGGGCCGGAGCCGATGACTACCAGATCAAACGGTCGCATCTAGGGAATCCTGAACTTCTTCGGCGGGTACCGCGGGTTCTGCGGGGGCGGCTCCTTCCGCAGTATTAGTATAAGCGACTTGCAGCGCCAAATCTGCGTGTTCCCTCAACTCGTTTCCCTGGCGACGCATGGGATTCATCCAACCGCAGTTCGCGGGCGGGATAAAGTATCTCACGCGTGTTGCAGCGAGATGAATAGTGTTTCTTGATGGTCTGCTGCTGCATCTGGCGGAGTGTCCCATGTCTCCTCAAAAAATGTGGCGACCGCCCTCGCGCTCAAGATTGCCGATCTTTATCTGGACAAAAAGAAAATAAAACCAGCTGCAATCAGAAGACAATCCTGGCGAAAATCTTGCCGTCCGGAAGGTTTATTTGGTTGATTTTGTGTGGTTCCGTATCCAGACAGCAAAATCCTCTTCGCTTAGCTCTCCTGCCGCCAGGCTCAGCATGATTTGAATTTCGTCGAGAGGGTCAGAAGCAAGCCGGTACCCGTTCAGGCGCAGAAACAGAGCTGTCGCGATGAAAGCAATCCGCTTGTTGCCATCCACGAACGCACGATTTCGTGCCAGCCCAAATCCGTAGGCGGCTGCCAAGGCGGCCAGGTCCACCTCAGAATTGTAGTTCCACTTATTGACAGGCCGTGCCAGCGCGGAATCGAGCAGTCCTCCATCTCGAATCCCCGAGCTTCCGCCATGCTGCGCGAGACTTTCCGCCTGCAACAAAATGATGCTTTGACGATCAAGCCAGACGGGCTCCTTCATTTCGCCAGTGCCCGCAGCGTCTCCCGATGCTCTTTCATGATTTCGAGGCCGAGCTTGATCTGTCTCTCAACTTCCGGATCGTAAGACGTCAACAGGTATCCGTCCGGAGTTTCCGAGACAAACAGAACGTCGTCCTTCTTCAGTTTCATCCGGTCGAGGAATTGTTTGGGGAGAATGACACCGGTGGATGTGCCAATGGAGCGGAGTTTGAGTTTCATGAGTCCTCCTCAATTACCATCCACATTATAATATAATCGGCGGTGCCTATCCACCTTATTTTGTTTGTAGTAGAGGGACTTCCTTCGATTTCTAAGGCGTGCGGATTCTTCGCTTTATCCCATTCCGGCCAGTTTGCCGAGGCCCTTCATGCGGGAGCGCGCGGCCATCGCGCCGTACTGCTTCATCATCGTGCGCATTTGCAGGTATTGCTTGAGCACCTGGTTTACGTCCTGCACGGTGGTGCCGCTTCCCTTGGCAATGCGCTTACGCCGCTTGCCGTCGATTACGTTGTGGTCGCGGCGCTCCTCGTTGGTCATTGAGTTGATAATCGCTTCCACCTGCTTCAGCTTGCCCTCATCCACAGAAGCGTCCTTCGGCAGATTCTGCAGCGGTCCGACTTTCGGGAGCATGTCCACCAGCTGATCGAGCGGGCCCATCTTGCGAATCTGCTTCAATTGATCCCGGAAATCTTCCAGCGTGAACTCTTCCTTGCGCAGCTTGCGCTCGAGCTCCATCGCCGCCTTCTTGTCGAAGGCGGATTCGGCGCGCTCGATCAGCGAAAGAATGTCGCCCATCCCCAGCACGCGGGAAACAATGCGCTCGGGATAGAACGCTTCTAGTGCGTCATACTTTTCGCCGAGGCCCACAAACTTCACCGGCGCTCCGGAAACTTTGCTGATGGAAAGCGCCGCGCCGCCGCGCGCATCGCCGTCGAGCTTCGTGAGGATAACGCCCGTCAGGCCCAGGCGTTTGTGAAACTCGCCGGCTGAACGCACCGCGTCCTGACCGATCATGGAATCCGCGATGAAGAGCATCTCGGCGGGCTGTAATTCCTTCTTCAGCGTGGAAAGCTCATTCATCAGCTCGTCGTCAATGTGCAGGCGGCCCGCGGTATCGACAATCACGACGTCGCTCGCCGAAAGTTTCGCTTCCTTGATCGCGCCGCGTACGATCTCGAGCGGTTTGTCGGTGCCCGTGGCCGGCCAGACGGAAATGCCGATGGACTTGGCGACCTGCGAAAGCTGTTCGCGCGCCGCGGGCCGGTAGACGTCGGTCGAAACCACAATGGGCCGATGGCCATGCTGTGAAAGCCATTTCGCGAGTTTGCCGGTGGTGGTGGTTTTGCCCGAGCCTTGCAAGCCCACGATCATCCAGACCGAAGGAGGGCGCGACGCAAACAGGGGCTTGGCGTGCTTGCCGAGCAGGTTGAGCAGTTCGTCGCGGACAATTTTAACCACCTGTTGGTCCGGCGAAAGCTGCAGCATTACTTCCGTGCCCAGCGCCTTCGCGCGGATGTTGGCAAGCAGTTCGTCGGCGACGGCGACGGCAACGTCGCCCTCAAGCAGCGCTTCACGAATTTCCGCCAGCGCCGCGTCCAGGTGCTCTTCGGAGAGCTTTCCCTGGCCACGTAGATTTTTGAAGGTTCGTTGCAGCCGTTCTGTCAGGTTTTCAAACATGGGTGTCTTGGGCTCTTATTTATGCCTCTATTATTGTAACGCCAGCTGCGCCGGGGCGCAGCATAGGTTGTGTTTACCTCATTTTGCGGGGAGATCAGAACGCTAGTTTTAGTCCCAATTGTGCGGCGAACGGAATGCCAACCGTGGTACCCGGCCCGAAGAAATCGCCGAGTGCCCCGGCAGGGGCCCGCAACTGGCTAAGGCTAGTGATCGGCTTCGTAACGGTGCAGCTGGGGTTCAGACAAAAGGCCGTGGCGTCG
>DASYXF010000179.1:0-5176 GCA_035935335.1 Candidatus Acidiferrum sp. | reverse complement strand
GCTACGGAGTTGGTAGGAGCGTCGGCTTATGACTCGCAGGCGCATTTTGTGGGACGGGTGCGGGAGTTTTTTGTGGAACCGGCGGAGCAGCCGAACCGGATTTCGCACTTTCTGATTTCGCGCGGCAGATTTCAGCCGCTGGTGGCGCGATACAACCAGGTTTCAAAAGTGGCGCCCGGGCGGATTGATTTAAATGTGAGCGAACGGGCACTGGACGCGTACAGACCGAATGAGGCGTGGCTGGCGGTGCAAAAGGATCTGCTGGATCAGCAGATTATCGATACCGCAGGACGAAAAGTGGTGCGCGTAAACGACGTGGATCTGACGGAGATGCGCGCGAACGAGCACGTGGAGTTGCGAATCGCGCAGGTAGATGTAGGGCTGCCGGGAGCGATGCGGAGGCTGTTGCAGGGAATTGCGCCGTCGGCGCTGGTGCGGAAGCTGCAGGGGAAGTTGCCGCAGAGGTCGATTCGCTGGGAGTTTGTGAACTTAATTGAGCCGGATCCGCTGCGGCGCGTGAAGCTGCGGATTACGCACGAGAAGCTGGAGGACCTGCATCCCGCGGACCTGGCGGAGATGATGGAGGAACTTTCGGCGGCGGAGCGGCAGGGAATTATCGCTTCGCTGGATGAGGAGACGGCCGCGAAGGTGCTGGCGGAGTTGGATGAGCGGTTGACGACGCAGATCGTGGAGAAGTTGGATCCCGAAAAGGCCGCGGACATTCTGGAGGAGATGGCGCCGGACGCGGCGGCAGACCTCCTGGCGGATTTGCCGAAAGAGACTTCGGAAGAGTTGCTGGAAGAGATGCCGAACCTGGAGGCGGAGGAGGTCCGCGAGCTGCTGAGCTACGACTCTTCGACAGCGGGCGGGATGATGAATACGGAGTTTGCATATGTGAGCGAGGCTTCGACGCGCGAGGAGGTGCTGGGGTGGCTGCGGAAGCAGGACTTCAGCATGGAGCAACTGGACACGATTGTGCTGGTGGACCCGCACGCGCAATTTTCGGGGACCGTGCCGGTGGCGCGGATGTTGCTGGCTTCACCGGAACAATTGATGTCGGACCTGAAGACAGAGCCGCTGGTGAGCATTACGCCGGACGCAAGCGAGAAGGACGTCTTCGAACTGTTTGACAAATACAATCTGCGGATGCTCACGGTGATTGACGAAGAGAAGCGCCCGATCGGGACGGTCACCGTGGATGACGTGGTGTCGCGGCTTGTGAACGCATGAACCTGACGGCCATCAATAGTTTAATCGACCGGATCCGCGGGCGAACGCTGGCGTTTTTTTCGGCGGGAAACCAGTGGCGGCGGCGCATTGCGCTGTTTCTGGCGGTGGTGGGGCCGGGGATCATTACCTCCAACGTGGACAACGACGCGGGCGGGATTGCGACGTATACGCAGGCGGGCAGTGCGTACGGATATACGCTGCTGTGGTCGTTGATCCCGATGACCATTGCGCTGTACGTGACGATGGAGATGTGTTCGCGGATGGGAGTGATTACCGGAAAAGGGCTTTCGGACTTGATCCGCGAGGAGTTTGGGTTTCGTTCCACGTTTTTTGTGATGATCACGGGATTCCTGGTGGATTTGGGAAACGTGGTGGCGGAGTTCGCGGGCGTGGCGGCCGCGGCGCAGATTTTTGGGGTGAGCAAGTACATTGCGGTGCCGCTCGCGGCGGTGGTGGTGTGGGTGCTGGTGTTGAAGGGGACGTACCGGCAAGTGGAAGTGGTGTTCCTGATCGCCTGTATTTTTTACCTTAGCTATCTCTTCTCGGCGTTGTTATCGCATCCGGATTGGCTGTTGGCGGCACGGATGACGTTGATTCCGCCGATTTCGTCCTTTCATATCGATACAGGATATCTGATTACCTTGACGGCGCTGGTGGGGACGACGATCGCGCCGTGGCAATTTTTCTATTTACAAGCGGGATTCGTGGAGAAAAAAGTGGGCCCCCGGCAATATCCGCAGGCACGAATGGATGTGCTGCTCGGCAGCATCAGTTGCATGGTGATTGTGTCTTTCATCATCGTTTGCACGGCGGCGACTTTACATGCTTCCGGACTGACGAATATCACCGATGCGGGAGAGGCGGCGAAATCGTTGATCCCGCTGGCAGGTCAGTGGGCGGCGTTCACATTTGCGTTCGGATTGCTGAATGCTTCCATGTTTGCGGCGACAATTCTGCCGCTTTCGACGGCGCATGTGATTTGCGAAGGGATGGGGTTTGAGGCGGGGATTGACCACAAGTTCCGGGAGGCGCCGGCGTTTTACTGGCTGTATACGATTCTGATTGTGGTGGGCGCGGGGATCGTGCTGATTCCGAATGTGCCGTTGTGGAAGATTTTTATATTTTCGCAGGTGGGGAATGGCGTGTGGTTGCCGATTGTGGTGATTTTTATTCTGCTGCTGGTGAACCGGAAAGATTTAATGGGGGAGCATACGAATACGCTGATGTTTAACATTGTGGCGTGGATTACCGCCGTGGCGATGATTGTGCTGACGTTTGTGCTGGTGGGGCAGGGGATTTATCAGTGGGTGAAGGGAGTGCCTGGTTGAGTCTAGGGATTGGAAAATAGAAAATAGGAAGAGAAGAAGGGACTTAACGCAGAGGACGCTGGAAAGCGGAAGGCAAGATGCTGGCTTAAAAGACCAGCGCTACATTTAAGAATGCAGCGTGAAGAGGAACCCAAGAGCACAGCCAGGAATGGCTGTGCCACGTTGCTGGGACATTACAATGAATGGAAAAGTGCGTTGCGCGGGTGCGAAGGGGTATGTTAACTTTGCGGCGTAAAGGAAGATGGACCTGGAACCAACGTGGCTCACTCGATTGAACTTTCTGCTGCTGCTGCTCTCGGTCCGGTGACCGCAGAGGAAGCGCATTTCCTGAGAAAACTGGATTGGGAACGGTTGCCGCGGCACATCGCGGTGATCATGGATGGGAACGGCCGTTGGGCGCAGAAGCGCCATTTGCCGCGCGTGGCCGGGCACCGGGCGGGGACGCAGTCGGCGCGGACAACGATTGAGACTTGCGCACGGCTGAGGGTGGAGGCGCTGACGCTGTACGCGTTTTCCGTGGAGAATTGGCGGCGGCCGAAGGCGGAGATTGAGTTTTTGATGCAGTTGCTGCGGGAGTATTTGCGGAAAGAGATGCCGCTGATCCAGAAGAATAATGTCCGGATGAGGTTTCTGGGACGGCCGGAAGAGTTGCCCGCGGGCGTGCAGAAAGATACGCGAGAGGCGATGGAGGCTACGGCGGGGAACACCGGGATGGTGCTTTCGATTGCGTTGAATTACGGAGGGCGGGCGGAGATTGTGGACGCGATGAACGCAATCCTGGCGGAACGGAACGGGCATGGAGGCGTGGCGGTTACGGAGGAGCAGCTTTCGCGGCACCTCTATACGGCGAATTTGCCGGACCCGGATTTGTTGATCCGGACTAGCGGGGAGATGCGGGTTAGCAATTTTTTGTTGTGGCAGATTGCGTATGCGGAGATTTTTGTGACGGAGACGTTGTGGCCGGATTTTAACCGGGCGCGGTTGCTGGAGGCGCTGGTGGATTTTCAGGGGAGAGAGCGGCGGTATGGCGGGATTGATGGACGGAAGGCGGCGGCGAGGTAGCCTTGATGTAGGGGCGGCTTTACGCCGCCTTCCAGGTTCTTTTCTTCACTCTAATTCTTGTTAATTTATATGGCATTGTGGTAAATGATGGGACGGCATCCGGCCGCCTTTCCATGCGAAGCACCCGAAGAAGGCGGCCTAAAGCCGCCCCTACATGTCCGATCTAGAGCGCAAGCGAATTCGACTTCCCCAACCTTACTACATGGGGTTTCGGTCTTATTTTGTGACCATCTGCGCAAGGGACCGAAGGAGGCTATTTGCCATTCCTCGGGTTGTGGAAAGCCTCGTGCCGATTTTGGGCGAACAAAGCGGGCGTTTTGCATTCGATGTGCATGCGTACTACTTCATGCCTGATCACTGCCATCTGCTGGTGACCGGTAGAACGGCGGATGCAAATCTCTCGGCGATGATCCGCGGCTTCAAGGGATGCTCGGCGAAGAGTCTTCGGCACTTTGGCATCTTTGATGCCTGGCAGAAAGGATTCTACGAGCACATTCTTCGTTCCGGTGAAGATTGCTCGTCGGCCATGGCATATATTTTTGAGAATCCCGTACGTGCGGGACTGACGAAGGATTTCTACAGCTGGCCGCATTCGGGTTCATTCGTGTTGGATTGGGAAAAATTCAGGGCACCGCAGAAACCGTTTGTTCCTCCGTACAAGTGTAAGCAACACGGGACGAAAAGCGACGGTGGAGTAGATCGGGTCTGAGATGGTAGCGGGGCCCGAACCCAAGAAGGCGGCCTAAAGCCGCCCCTACAAGCGGTACACTGTATAATTCGGTAGGGAATCCAGAATCAATTTGGCTGGGATGTGGCAGGCGGCCGGTTAGGACTGTTTGCATGACTTGGAAACGCGTGGCGACGGCGCTGGTGTTGATACCGGTGGTGGTGGGGTTGGTGTTGTTTACGCCCACGTGGGTAGTGGCGATCGCTACGGCGGTGGTTACGGTGCTGGCGCTTTGGGAATATTTTGCATTGGGAGAGGCGATTGGTCACCGGGCGTATCGAGTTTGGAGCACGGTCGGCACACTTCTGATGCTTCTTGCTCAAACCAAGGTCGCGACGACACATAGTTACTTCGACCTCTTCACAGGGTTTGGATCTCCTCTCGCACTCGCGTTGTTCGTTTTTGTTCTAGGAATTGCCGCCGCGACACTTTGGAGTAAGCGTCCGCTGGTCGAGGCACTGCCGGCGGCCGGGATTAGTTGCAGTGGGTTATTCATGGTGGCGTTTCCGCTGTCCTTCGCGATCATGTTGCACGGTTATCGAGAGCAGGGGCCTCAGTTATTGCTATTTGCATTGGTGATTACCTGGGCGGGGGATACGGCGGCTTACTTTGTGGGGAGGGCGATTGGAAAGCACCCATTGGCGCCGCATATTTCGCCTAAGAAGACTTGGGAAGGGTCGGTTGGGAGCATGGTTGGGTCGTTGATTGTGGCTTGGGCGTTTCATTATTGGATTCGGATTCCGATTGGGCATTTGGTGGCGATGGCGGTGATTGGGAATGTGGCGGGGCAGATGGGGGATTTGCTGGAGTCGGCGTATAAGAGGTCGGC
>DASYXF010000178.1:0-15610 GCA_035935335.1 Candidatus Acidiferrum sp. | reverse complement strand
TCGAGGCAGTGGGAAGTTTCGGCCAGCAGATATTCCTGGAGGATTTCAAGAATCGCGGCGACTTCGGCGGGGGGGCGCTTCCAGTTGGCGGAAGAGAGCGCGAAGAGGGTAAGAGTGTGAATACCGAGATGCGGGGCGCTGCGAATGACGCGGCGCGCAGCTTCAGCGCCGGCGCGATGGCCAGTGGACCGCGGCAGAGCGCGAGCGGTGGCCCAGCGGCCGTTGCCGTCACAAATGATGGCGACGTGAAGTTGGGAAGCCGCCGCGGGGACATACGGGCGAGGATGAAGGACAGTTTTTGCGAGAACAGGGTTGTGCACGAGCATGATTCTTTCTCCGCCGCCGACTGACGTAATGTACTTTATAATACAAAGCATAAAGGCAAAAAAATTTCACTTTTCGCGCGTTGCGCGAATCAAGGCCTCCATGTGATCAAGGTAGCGTTCCAGCGCCTTGCGCCCGGCCGGTGCCAGCCGGTATTCGGTCTTGGGCAGGCGGCCGTCAAACGACTTGGTGCACAGGATGTAGTCGGCTTCCTCAAGCTTGCGAGCGTGGACGCTGAGATTTCCGTCCGTCGTTTTCAGCAGCGCTTTCAGTTCGTTGAAAGTGAGCGCGCGGTTTACCGCGAGGGCGCTGACAATGCCCAAGCGGATCCGCTCGTGGATCAGGCGGTCGAGCGGCACGGACACGGGCTGCGAGGCCGCGGTGCGAACAGGTGAAGGGCCCTCTTCGCGCTGCGTGCGTTCCTGGCGGGCTGTCGACGACTTGGCCATATATTCCTTTCGCTCGAAAACCTGCTCGCTTAGCCGCCGTACCGCAAGGCGATCCAAACCCCAAAGGCAATCTGCACGATTCCAAATCCCGCGGCCATAAACAGATTGCCCCAGGATGCGGGTGCAAAGAGCGCCGCGGCGCCGAGGGCCATCAGGCACATCCCCATGATCGGCACGGCGCGAACGGAAAAGGCACCTCCGGTGACGATGGCCGTGCCATAGAGCAAGAGCCAGACGCCAGGCAAGACGGCGACAGCCCCAAATTGGAATAACGCCAGGGTCAGCAATCCGCCGACGATGATCGGAGGCGCGAAGCTCAGAGTGAATTTGCGCCCCGGCCCGCGGAAGAGCGAAGAATTGGCGCGTCGGGCTTTGGTGGCAGCCGCCGGAGCGGCAATGGCGACGGCAACGAAGACCTCCGCCAACCAGACGGCGAGCCAGGCACGCGGGGAATTTTGGCGCGAAGCGAGAAACGCAGCGGCGAGAGCCGTGGCGCCCATGGCGACTCCGCCCCAACCGGGAACGGCGGTGAATTCGGCGGCGCTCTCCATGGTTTCGCGGATATAGCGAAGATGGTCGGCGGCGCGGGCGTCGATAGGAATCGGCCGGGGAAGTGGAGTGCGGTTGGGAAGCGGGATAGGCACGAGGGAAGGATAGGAAAAGGGGGAAGCTGTGTCAAGTACTTTGTGGCGCAAAGTTCAGGGTTATTTCGGCCAGCCGTGGCGTCCCATCAGCGGCACAAACCGGCAGGGGCCGCCTTGCCGGGCAATCAGCTTGCCCTCGTGCTTGGTGATCAGCTGCAATTCCTGCTTATCCTCGTCGCCTACGGGCGCGATCAGCCGGCCGCCTTCGGCGAGTTGTTCCAGAAGAGGGTCGGGAATCGCGGGTGCCGCAGCGGCGATGAGGATTGCATCGTGCGGGCTGGACTCCCGCCAGCCGAGCGTCCCATCGCCGCAGTGAACATGCACGTTGAAATAGCCAAGCCGCTGGAGGCGCTCGGCGGCCGGCTGCACCAGGTCGGTCAGGATTTCGACGGAGTGGACTTCCCTCGCCAGGAGCGAGACAACCGCAGCCTGATAGCCGCAACCGGTGCCGATTTCGAGGACGTTTTCCGAGCCGGTAAGCGCAAGCGAAGCTACCATCGCCGCTACGATGTACGGTTGGGAAATGGTTTGACCGCGGCCAATGGGAAGCGGCTCGTCCGCATAGGCTTGATAGATCCAGAATGGCGGCACAAATTCGTGGCGGGGCACGGCGGCCATCGCTCGCAGCACACGTTCATCGGTGACGCCACGCTTGCGGATCTGGCTTTCGACCATCAACCGGCGTTGCTCCGCAAACCTGACGTTTTCCGGACCGTTACACTGGGGATTCGTGGCCATTTGGACCTTTGCAATCCGGCAAATGCCGTCCTGCCGCTCCACTATGACACGGTTGGATGTTTCCGAGTCTGCCATGACCTGCACGAAGGGTCAGTGACGTACTCCACAATTCTGGACTTCAGAGCAGGAGGCAGGGACAAAGCGTCTCTTTAGACTTCTTCTTGCAGTAAGGTGCCGGGCAGTTGGGCAAGCCCTGGCAAAGATGTGGAGGAAGTCATGAAGGCGGTTCTGGCACTCATCGTGATTTACATCGGGACATTTCTCGTGGCCATCCAGGGCGGTTCGTTTGCAGAGGTCCAGGCGGCTCCGCAAGCTTCTTCAACCGCGCAAAGCGGCGAACTGGCGGCCAGCGCGATTGACCCGGCTAAGGAAGCGGACATCCGCGCCCTTCTGGAACTTGTCGGCGCGCACGACCAGGTGCAGGACTCCATGACGCGGGCGGCCGAGCAATACCGCGAAAAGCTGCTCGAAACGGTACCGAACAACCAGCAGGGGCAAGCATTCGTGAATGTGGTGATCAGCAGCTACGAGAAGAAATTTGACGTGGATGCGGTGACCGAACAATTGATTTCGGTTTACGACAAGCACTACAGCGATGAAGAGATCAAGGGGCTGTTGCAATTTTACGGCTCGCCGCTCGGCCAGAAAGTGGCGGCCGAATCCCCTAAGATCGGGCGTGAAATCCAGGAATCGATCCGCATCTCTTCTGGAAAAGCCGCGAAGGAAGCATTGCAAGAGGCCAAGCAGGATAATCCGGGCGTCGGACAGAATGCCCGGCTCGCCACGCCTGGCAGACGATTTCAAGGCCGGCTTCCGAGGCAATCCGACAGCTCGCAGCAATCGGCGCAGCAGCAGGATCCGCAGTAAGCCGTTGCTACGGATTTTTGTTTTGAACCGCGCTACGGAAAGCGCTTCTTGATCTTGATGTCCACGCCGAACGTGCCGTTCTGATCGCGCAATCCCACAATTGAAATATTGCGGTTCAGGTTGTACTCCACCTGGATCACCTGTTGCTGGGAGGAGCTGACGTTGGAGACATAGGTCACCGTGAGCTCGCGAGTAACCTGCTGTTCAACGGTAATGCGCGCGCCGACGTTCTGCCCGGAAGTGGCGGTGCCGAACCCGGCGAGGCCGGGATCCACACGGAACCGGGTGATGCCGAACAAACGCTCCGCGCGGCCTCCCAGTTGGCTGGAAATCGCTTCCGTGAGCAACGCCGTCGCTCCGCTGTTACCGGCGGCTCCGGCCTGGCCAGTGACGCCCCCGTGCATTGAGGTCTCCGAACTGGTCTGGCCGAGCGCCAGCAGGGTGACGATATCGTTTCCGGGCAATGGCGGATCGGACCGATAGGACAGGCTCATCTTGCTGGCCTGCCCCGTGAAATTGAGAGTGATCTCGTACTGCTGGATGTTGGTGGTGGCTTCGAAATTGATCACCGGGTCCATGCGGAAAGGATTGGCGAAGTTCAAATCGCCGCGCGTGACCTTGTAACGGTTGTCGTGGAAATAGAGATCACCCGACAGTACGTGGATGTGCCCCAGGAGAATCGGATGCTCGGCGGTGCCGCGGGCACGCAGGCTGGATTCTGCTTCGAGGTGAGCGCCGGGCCATTCGAGGCGCGTGTCAGGCGTGGAGCTGCCTTCCACGTCGAGTTGCAGGTTGCGGAGAAAATCCGAACTGGTGCTGCCACTGGCGGAGTTGGAAGTCAGCGCACCAACCGCTTCGATGCCTTCACTCAGCGTTACCCGCTGCACTTGAACTTTTCCGGAGAGCAACCCTCCATCGGGAGTTCCGGAAAGTCGCAGCGAGCCGCCAACGAGCCAGCTCATGCCCTCCGGATACCGGATGCGGATGCGATCCGTTTTCGCGGTAATGTCGTAGCGAAGCGGCTTTTCGGAATAATTGGCCGTGCCTGAGAGCGAAATGACGCCGCCACCAGCTTCGCCGATGACATTGTTGAAGAAAAGGCGGTTGGCGTCGAAGACCAGGTCGCCGTTCACATTGCTGAGTCCGGTGGGAAAGTCGGCGGAGCGCACCGACGCGCCGTTTAACTTCACCCGGCCGATGATGCGCGGACGGTCGAGAGTGCCTTCAAAGGAAGTGTTGATGTCGGCGTGGCCGTTTACTTCCACATCGGTCATATAACCGCTTAGGAGGCGCAGGTCCACGGAGCCGTTGAGCTTCATGGCCACGGTGCGACGCCCGGTGAATTGAACGGAGCCAGTCAATTCCGCGTTCGTGTCCGTGCCCTTGAGCGCCAGGCTGAGGATTTTCAAGCTGTCTTTTGTGGACGTGAGATGGATCGGACCCTGGTTTTCGAGCTGCACGCTGCCGTAGTTGAAGACCAGGCGGGAGAAATTGCCATCGAGGGTGAGCGTCTCGGGACGCTGCAGTTCTCCCTGGAACGTGATGTCGCCGTCGGCAGTGCCGTGGCCTTTGAATTTTCCCAAATGCAAAGCAGAAAGCAAAAATGGATCCAGGTTGAGGTTGCGGACGGAGATTTTGCCGTCGAGCAGCAGCGGGTCCGAGAGACCCAGGGTTGCTCCACCCGTGATGGCGCCCTCGCTCATCGCGGAATTGAGCTGGAGTTTCGCGACCTTTCCATCGGATTGAAGGTCGCCGCCGAAGCTGCCGATGACTTCCGAGCCGACCTGCAAGTTCACAACGCGGAAAGAGCCGTCGGCAAGCGGCGCAGCCACCGGGCCGCTGGATTTCAAGCGGAAAGACAGCTGCCCGTCAAGGGGAAGTCCTGACGCTTTGATGCGGCCGAAATTTGCCAGCGGCAGTGATGCGCCGACCAGATCCGTGGTAAGCGTTTCATCGGCGTAGCGGTAAGCGACGGAACCCGTGACAATGCCGGCGCCGCCGGTTTTTTCCGCACCGGGACCAAAGAAGCGCAGCTCGGCATTCGAGAGTCGGACTTCATCCGGCAGCACTGTCAGTTGGCCGCGCAGCCGGTTGAACGGAACGGTGTAGACGGTAGCGTCCGCCAGGTCTACCAGGCCCGTTAGAGATGGTTCAGCACGGGTGCCGCGGCCGTGGAATTGGCCCGTGAGCAGACCCTGCACAGGATATTTTGCACCGGCAAGCTGTTCGAGCGATTCAAGAGGAACCTTCTCGAGATCCAGTTCGCTCTCCCACTGGTTTTGCGGGCGGAACTCCCAATCGGTCAGTTGCAATTGCCCATCAACGCCGGCTTCCATCGTTCCGCGGCGGGCGCGGCCCCGGGTAATCACCAGCTCATCCGGGGAGTAGGTCATGTCGCCATCCAGCGAGTCGAGAAAGAAATTGTCGTAGCGCGCGCGTTCGCCGTGGAAGTGGCCCTGGAAAGTGGGGCCGTCCGAGGGCCCAAGAATCTTTCCATTCCACTGCAGCGCGCCATCGATGACGATTTTCGCATCCCGCGTGCCGGGCTTGTCCCCAGAAAGCGCGTGAATGAAATCGTCCCAGGGGCGAAGCGCGCCGATATCCATGTGGACATCGAGGGAGGTGTTTTTCGGATGGAGAACTCCCGTGAAGCTGCCGCGGGAAGAGGGCGTGTCGAAATCGAACTGGCTGAGCTCGAGAGAGTTGGGAGTATAGCGGTAGCGGAGAACGGCCTCGCTGGTGATGGGAATATGGCCGGGCATGGTTTCGTCGGGTTCGTCCCAACGCATGCGGGCGGAAATATCAAAGTCGCGGAAATTGTCGTGCCAGGTTTCGACGGTGTCGGCAAAAATCACGGCGTCCCAGTGGAGGCTGTCGATGGGGAAGCCCGGATGGTCAATGGCGGGTGTGACCGCGCCGAGGCGGATGCCCTGAACTTTGGTCTCGCCGCGGAACTTCAGGCCGTCGTACTTCATGGTGATGCGGCCTTTCACGCTTCCGCCGAGAGCATATGCGCCGAAGTCGGGCAAGACGACGCCATCGGGCTCGAGCACGTAGCTGGAGCGGCTGGTGAGATTGGCGGAGTGAAAGTCGTCGAAGCTCAGAACAATGTTGTCCGCCGCGAACTCGCCCTTCCCGCCGAAGACTCCGGAGGCAAGTGTGCCCTCGCCGCGCATGTCGATGCGGCCCAGCGGCACTTCGGGAGTGCGAAACGCCTCGCGAATGTCCAGGAGATCGAGCCAGGCGCGGTAACGATAGTCCCAGTCCGGCGATTCGAAGTTTTTCGTTTTCGCCTGCAGATCCACGTGAGAACGCCCGGCATCCACAACGGCTTGTTCCACGGTGAAGGCGTCGCGGTCCACGGAAAATTTGGCCGAGAGATTCGCAGGCATCGGCACATCGCGCCGGCGGGCCAGTTGGATGGAATCCCAGTCGACGGTTCCGAGATAAAGCGGGAGTTCGGGCGTTCCGCCGGCGCTTAGATTCAGGCGAAGGTCGCCGCCTTCCACCGCCACCAGCGAACGCAAGTTGTTGTAGAGAAACCAGCCGTCCTTGATTTCAACGTGGCGCACATGCAAATCGAGCAGCGTTTGTTGCAGAGGCTGCTTGGATCCGCTTTTCTTCAGGACAGGAAGATTGTTGCTGCCGTCCTTTTCGACGCGCAGGTGAACTTTGGGCTGCAATAGGACCAGATCATTCAGCGAGACGCGGCGTCCCCAGAAGGAATCGATGCGCAGCCCGATCTTCGCCTGCTCGGCGCTGAAAAGCGCTTCGGTGGTTGGCGGCTCTTTTCCGTGAATCACCAGGCCGTTCACGGTGACTGTCAGGGAGAACCAGCCGACCGACACTGTGCGCACTTCCACGCGGCTGGCGGTCAGATTCTGCAGGCGGTTGACCAGAAAGTGCCGCAAGACCGGATTCAACAGGCCGCTGCCAAGCGCGATAACCGCCAAGGCAACCCCGAGGAGGGTCCATGTGCCGAGCACCCAGAAAAGATGCTCGAGCCAGAGAATCTTTTTGAGGCGAGACTCCTTGGTCATTTGGATTTCTCGTCGAGCATAGTTTCAACCCGAACGCGCGAGCGGCTTTCCTTAAGCCAGCGGTCGGCTTGCTCGTTGATGGCCTGCTGGACCAGCGCTTCCTGAATAAAGTCGCGCGCGTTTTCGAGCGTCGGCGGGGTCTGGCCGCGGGATTCCGCCCGCGGCACCACGCGCGACCGGTAAAATTCTTCGATCGCCTTTTCGTCAATCTGGATCGCCGGGCGGAAGCGGCTGTCGAGGTAATTGCTCAGGTAAAGCTGCGCGCGGACGAAGCGGCGAATCTCGTCGTCGGTGATTCCGCTCAGTTTCTGGCGCGTCTGAAATTCTTCCGGCGAAGAGAACGACCGTTTTAGCCGTTCGATGCTGCGGTTTACATCCTCATCGGAAGGCTGAGGAAACCGGGCCACGCCTGCTTCGTTGCGGACGATCCACTGGTCGATCAGGCGATTGAGAATGTCCGCGTCGCTTTGCGGTTTGCCGTCAAGAAAGGCCTGGTAGCGGCTGAGCTGGCGCACGTCGCTCTGCAGGATGATGTCGGTCTCGACCCTGGCGACGATCCGGTCCATCACTTCCTGCGCGCAACCGTGGTTCGGCGCCGGCAACAGGCCGAGGAAGAGCGCCGTGAGTGTAAGCCGTTTGCGCATCAGAAGCTCGAGCCCAGGTTGAAGAATATCTGAAACTTCTGCAGGTGCGCGCCCTGCTGGCAGAAGGCGCGGCTGTTCTGGCAAGGGATCACGAATTCGGCCGGATTCAGCTGATACCCCATATCAATGCGGATGGGACCAATCGGCGTGGCGTAGCGCAAGCCAAAGCCGACGGTATGCGAGAAGTAGTTCAGTTCATTGGTGCAGTTAGCGACACAGCGCGTCGGGTTAAAGGGTCCCGGTGGCTGGCTGGGAATGGCGGCCACGAAGACGGGCTTCGGCGGCGACCAGCGCAGATTGACGCGGCTGGCGCGGCTGTAGACGTTGCCTGCGTCGTAGAACAAAGCGCCGCCCAGCTTTGTGCCGATAACCGGGAGCTTCATGGGAAAACGGATTTCCTGGTTGAGCAGGACAAGCGCCTGGCCGCCCACGGGGAAACCGGTGAGAGCATCACGGGGCCCAGCCTGATTCAAAGCGAAACCCCGGATCGACGTGCCGCCTCCGGCGAAGAGCCTTTCCGGAAGCGGAATCACTTGCGGCAACGGCGCCACGGTTGGCGCCGGGAAACTAAGAGAGACCGTGTTGCCAAACGGCTGCAGAATGCCGATGCGAAGCGAGCGGGCAAAATTCCAGTTGCGTGAGAGCGGAGTGTAAGTGGAATTCTGGACGAAATAACGGAGAAAGCTCGCACTGGAGCCGATGGACGTGGCTGCGGCGCTGATGTCGACGGTGTTGAAAGAACCTTTGGTGGCGTCCGCGGGATTGTCGCGGTAATCGCGAACGTAGGTGGCGCCGAATTCGGAAACCAGAGTCGGCTGGTTGAAGAGCGGCACCTCTTCCGCGGGAATGTTCAGGTTGCTGACGGTGACTTTGCGGAAGACATAGCGGAACAACAGGGACGAGCGGGAAGTAACCTGGTCGGTAAGCTGGATATTTCCTTCATAGCGAGTCTGGCCGAAGGTGTTGATGTCCTGCGTTTTTTCGACGTAGGTGTTTGCCTGCAAACTTAATTTCGAAACGTTAAAGGTGTTCGGCGCGTTGTAAGCGAGCAGCGCGCGGCCCTGGATGGTGGAGCCGCGAAGTTTCAGCGCAAGGGTGTCGGCGCGGCCGGTGACATTCTGCTTGGAAATTTCCAGGATGCCGCGGGGCGAGGCCTGGATTTCGCCGCCGGTGGGATCCGTGGTGCTGGCCAGGCGTTGCACTTCGAAGCCGCCGCCGTAGGCGATGGTGTAGCGCTTGGCCTCTTCGACCAGGACCACGACGTCTTTTTCGGGATCGCTGCCGCTGGCGTTTTGCGGCTCTATGGTGACGCGGTTGAAAACCCCGAGATTGTAGAGTTTCTGCTGGGATTCGACGACGTCGCCTTCGCGCAGCGGCGCGCCGGGCGCGACTTTGACTTCGCGGCGGATCACTCGCTGGCGGGTGTGGTTGTATCCGGTGTAGAAAACTCTCTTTACAGAGACGCGATGGCCTTCGACGATTTTGTACACCAGCTTCACCGGCTGTGCGCGTTCGATCGCATACTTGCGAGCTTCTCCGGTCAGCTTTTCTTCTCTTGCGTTTTCCTTGTCGGTGGCTGTTTGCGCTTCCGGAGAAGTGTCGGGTTCCGAAGTGTAGGTGAACGTCGCCTCGGGGAAGCCCTGGTTGTAGTAGAGGGCCAGAACGTTGTCGCGGTCGCTGGAAACGTTGATATCGGAGAAGGGCTGCCCCGGCAAGGAGCCCAGAACCCCGCGAATCTCTTCCTCGGGCAGGGCGTGCATGCCTTCCACCTGGAGGCTCGAGACCAGGGTCTGTTTTCCCTCCTCGATGTTGAAATGAACGATCAAATCGCCGCCCTTCTTGCCGGTCGTTTCCTCCACTTGCCCATCCACTCTTGCCGAGAGAAACCCGTTCGAGATGTACAGGTTCTTCATGGAGAGGGCGTCGGCGTCCATCAGGCGGCGGCTGAAGCGCGGCCGGGTGAAGAGGCTGACGGTGGAGATGGTGAGCCGGCTCTTCAGGAGGTCGGTGCTGAAGTAGCGGTTCCCATTAAATTCGATGCGGGAAAGCTGGTGGCGGGAACCGCGCTGTACCGTATAGGTAATGATCTCCTCGGAGGTCTTCTTCCCGGCGCTTTCCACGTCGCGGGCCGCCACGGCGTAGTCCACCTTCGCATCGAAGTAGCCCTCGCGCTCCATGCGCTCCCGAATATTCCGGCGCCCCTCTTCAAGCAGGTCCGTGTCAACGGAACCTTCCTGATAGACGGGAATCATTTTTTTCAGATCGCGGCCGGAGAGCTTGGCGCCGACCAGCGCGACGCGCACCCGGGGACCTTCGGTGATTTCCAAAGTGAGCGGGATGGCGCCGGTTGTTGAATCAAATTCGCCTCTGCGGACCGAAACGCGAGCGCTGAGGTGTCCTTTTTTCTCGAGGAATTTGCGGATACGCTCGGTGCCGGACTGGACTTTGGCGATTGTCAAAGGACTTCCGGACTTGAGCTTGAATCGGGCAAGGAGTTCGGCGTCGCGGTATTCGGTGTTGTTGATCAACTCGATCTTCTTGGCGCGGACCCGGGGGCCGGGATCGAGCGTGACAATTACATCAAGCTGGTGGGTTTCGGGAGAGGGGCGTTCCTCGACACTGATCTTGGCCCGGTATAGACCTTCCTCACGCAGGGCGTCGCGCAGGCGCTCCACGCCGTCCTTTACATCCTGCTCGTGGTAGGTTTGCCCGAGCGAAAGCTGCATGGCGGCGACGGCCGAGGCTTCGGTGGGCGGCGGCGTAAGACCGTTGATCAGGATCTGATTGAAATAAAGATTTTCGCGGGCGATGAAATCGAGGCGAACTCCGTCGCCTTCGGGGTAGACGACGGCTCGCAAATCGGCGTAATTCCCGGTTTGATAGAGGATGTGGATACTGGCCGCGACCTGCTCGGCCTGCAATGGTTCGCCGGCCTTAAGCGGCAATGCTTGCAGATTGGCCTGCAGCACCTTACCGTCTTCGGTTACCACGCGTACGCTGGACAACTTCAACTCGGCTGGTTTACCGGGGGGCGATTTGGGAGGAGACTGGGCGTGCAGCTTTGCTCCTCCCAGCGCGAAGGCCAGGAGGAGAATCGCCCGCAACCCATTGTTCCGGCGGCATTTCATGCTCTCTAGTACACAGACGAAGCGTAGCACAGGCACGTTGCCTCCCCCGGTCACTTTGGCGCTATGATGTGATGAAGAGGAAATGAACCTGCGGTGCTGGGATTCTATTTTACGTGACTCCTTCGCTTAACGAAAAGTACTCCCGTCAAATGTTGTTCGCTGGGATTGGGCCCGAAGGGCAGGCCCGGCTGACCGGTGCGAGTGCGGTGATTGTGGGCTGCGGAGCCATCGGCGCGGCGGTGGCGAATCTGCTGGTGCGCGCGGGCGTCGGGCGGGTTCGCATCCTGGACCGGGATTTTGTGGAGCCGTCCAATCTGCAGCGGCAGATTCTTTTCGATGAGGCCGACGCGCGGGAGGCGCTGCCCAAGGCGGTTGCCGCGGAGCGCAAACTTCGCGCTCTGAATTCGGAGATTCATATCGAAGGCGTTGTGGCGGATCTGAATTCCAGGAACGCAGAGGAATTTCTTTCCGGCTTTCCCTTGATTCTCGATGGCACGGACAATTTTGAAACGCGCTTTTTGGTTAACGATTTTGCCGTCCACTCGGGCATTCCGTGGATTTATGCTGCGGCAGTCGCCAGCTATGGCCTGACCCTGACGATCCGGCCGCGGCAAACGGCTTGTCTCGCTTGCCTGCTGGAAGCGGGCGGAGCGCCGGGTCTGGAAGAAACCTGCGACACCGTCGGCGTGCTGGGCCCGATCGTGAATCTGATTGCGTCGCTGGAAGCAGCCGAGGCGCTGAAGCTGCTCTCCGGCAATGAAAGCCAACTGCATGGCCGATTGCTTTCCTGCGACGTCTGGACTGGCCGCTTCCAATCGGTTCAGCCCGAGCGGAATCCCGGCTGCCGCGCATGTGCCCGGCGGGAATTTCCCTATCTGGAGGGCCAGGCGCAGCCGCATATCACGATGTGCGGGCGTGACTCCGTGCAGATTCACGAACGGGGACGAAGCCTGGATCTGCCGGCTTTGCAGCGGCGGCTTGCCTCCAGCATTCCGGGCGTCCGGCAGAACGGCTTTCTGCTGCGCTTTCAGGTGGCCCCATACGAGATGACCATCTTCAGTGACGGCCGGGCAATCCTGAAAGGCACGAAGGACCCCGCCATCGCGCGTTCGCTCTACTCGAAATATATCGGTGCTTGAAATGCCTTAGCGGAAGATGCCGCTCCGGCCGGCCGGAGTGCGCATGGAGGCCCGGTCGAGATTCTCGCGCAGGTTCATCAGCGTCAAAAAAGTGCTGAGGACGCGGGCTTTGAGGTCATCGGTGAGATGCAGGCCGCTGGTGGCCACGCGGGCCAGTGATTCGCCGTTGGTGGTGATGAATTTCAGGATTTCCCGCTGCCGGTCCTGCGGGGCGTTTCCGAGCGCGGTTTCCCGGCGCATCTCGGCGCAACTAGCTTCCAATGACAAGGTAAAGTGCAGAATACAGACCTTCTGCTCCGCCAGGGCGGCGGGGACGTCGTGTTTGCATCCCGAGATGTGGCAAGTCTCGCTCATCGTACCCAAAAGGGTGGTTTTTGATAGGTAACATTCTTAGCACGGAAAATCCAGCAGTGAGATTGGCCCTGCGGCGTATGAAGTAGCTGCCCTATTTGGGAACAACCTGCCCGTTCGAACAGTGGGTTGCCTTGCGGGAGCCGTCTTGGGCGCCGGGCGAAGGCGCATTTCCAGTTGCCACCGGCAAAATTTGTCAAAACGTTTGACAGCGCCTCGCGTGCAACTGTATAAATATACAGGAGACTGTATATTTCGCATGAGCGCGACGAAAACATACCGGCACGGACAGATCCTGCGGCTGGTTTCGAGCGAGCGCATCGGCAACCAGGAAGATTTACGCCGCCGTTTGGCGCAACAGCGGCTGCGCGTCACGCAAGCCACCCTTTCGCGCGACCTGCAGGAACTGAAGCTCATCAAGACCTCGGATGGCTACAAGACCGTTTCCGCGTTGCCGGATGAATCGGCCAGCTTGCCTCCGCTGACGCGCGCGCTGCGTGAATTCCTGCTGGATATCCGTCCCGCGGAAAACCTTTTGGTGCTGAAGACGCCTCCGAGTGGCGCTCAGCCGCTTGCCGCGGCCGTGGACGCCGCAAAGTTCCCGGAAATCGCCGGTACGATCGCGGGAGACGACACCGTCCTGATCATCACGCCCAACCGCAAAACGCGGGACTCTCTGCAAAAGAAGATTGAAGCGCACGTGAAATGAGAGATCCCCGCAACATCGCCGTCATTGGTGTCACCGGCTACACGGGTTTTGAGCTGGCAACGCTGCTGCTGCGCCATCCGGGCATCGGCAAGCCAACCTTTTATGTGCGCGAAACGAACGGGGCGCGCTGCCTTTCGGACATGTTTCCCCAATTGCGCGGGTGGGGCGAGGCTTCATTGAAAACGCTTTCGCTGGAGGCGATTGCCGCCAGCACTGTCGGGACCGCTTTTCTGGCCACGCCGCACGAGGTTTCGGCCGAACTTGCGCCCAAACTTCTGGATTCCGGGTTGCGCGTGATTGATTTGAGCGGCGCGTTTCGTTTTGCGTCCGCGGACACCTATTCCACCTGGTACAAATTGCCCACGCCGCATGCCTCGCGACTTGGCGAGGCGGTTTACGGACTGCCGGAACTTTATGCGGTGCAGATCAAGACCGCGAAGTTGATTGCCAATCCCGGGTGCTATGCCACCAGCGTGATTCTCGGGCTGCGCCCGCTGCAGGACGCGGGATTGCTTGCGGCCGGGCATACGGTCGTTTGCGATTGCAAATCCGGCGCCAGCGGCGCGGGGAAGGAACCGCGGCGCGACCTGCAATTCGTGGAAGTGGATGGGAACTTTCGGGCTTATAACCTGTTCACCCACCGGCATACCCCGGAAATCCTGGAACACACCGGCCTGCCGGAATCGCGAGTGGTGTTCTCCACGCATTTGCTGCCGATTCCTCGGGGCATTCTGTCTTCGATTTACGTAACTCTGGGGGAGCACCAAGCGCCACAGGACATCGAGGCGCTATACAGAAAATTTTACGCGGGCCATTCGTTGATGCGGATTCATCCAGCAGGGACGCTGCCGGAGGTGCAGCACATCATCAAAACCAACTTTTGCGACATAGGTTTCGCGCTCCATGCCGATGGGAAGCGGCTGGTGGTCGTTTCCTGCCTCGACAATCTCGGCAAAGGAGCGGCGGGCCAGGCGGTGCAGAACCTGAATCTGACAATGGGGCTCGAAGAAAGGACGGGGCTCGTATGAGGATCGTCGTGAAATTCGCCGGCGCGTTGCTGGAAGATGCCACGACTGTACGCATGCTGGCCCAGCAGATCGCCACGCTCGCCCGGCACAAGCACGAAATTCTGGTGATCCACGGCGGCGGCAAGATTTTCACTGCCACGCTGAAGCGCCTGGGGATCGAGAGCAAGTTTGTTGGAGGTCTGCGCGTCACGGACAAGGAAACGCGCGATGCGGCCGTGATGGTCTTCGGTGGCCTGCTGAACAAGCAGCTCTCCGCCGCGATCACGGCGCAGGGCCAGCCGGCGATTGGCATTTCCGCCGCGGATGCCGCCAGTTTTTCGGCTGCGCCGTTGGTACACAACGATATAGAAGGCGGCCTGGGCTATGTTGGCTACCTCACCAGCGTGAATGTTCGTTTTCTCGAATCGCTATGGCGGGCAAAGTTGCTGCCTGTCGCGGCGTGCCTCGGCCTTGGCGCAGACAATGAGCTTTACAACATTAATGCCGACCATATGGCGGCTGCCTGCGCGGAGTTTGTGGAAGCGGATCACCTGATTTATCTCACCGACGTAGCCGGGGTGCTGGACGGCGAAAAAGTGCTTTCGGCTATTTCCTGCGAAGAGATCGACCGCCTGATTCACTCGCGGGTGGTTTCGGGCGGGATGATCCTGAAGCTGGAAGCGGCGAAGCGCGCACTGCAATCCGGCGTTCGCGAAGTCCACATCGTTGGCGGAGGCTCCGCTGCCGCGGCACTTGCTCCCAGCCGGTTTGCGGCAACTCCAGCAAAAACCGCGTCTCTCGAACTTCCCGGAACCCGAGTGTTCCGGGAGTTTTCTTCCGCTGGGCATTCGGCCAGCGCGGCAGTCTAGCCAAAGGAGATATTGGAGAAATCGATGACTACGACGATCACGCTTCCTGTTGCCGTAACCAAAGACCTCCTCACGGGTGCGGAGTGGAGCCCCTCGGACGTCCGTGACCTGCTGCAACGCGCGGCTGAAATCAAGGCGAAGCCGGCGCGGTACGCTTCGACGCTCCGCGGCAAGCACATTGCCCTGATTTTTGAGAAGCCTTCGCTCCGCACGCGGGTCACGTTTGAGGTCGGCATCCAGAGCATGGGCGGGTTTGTGGTGTTTCTCGACCATACCCAGGCGCGGCTCGGCGAACGCGAGTCCATTCCCGATGTGGCGCGGAACCTGCAATGCTGGGTGCAAGGTATCGTCGCCCGCGTTTACGAGCAGCGGGTGCTGGAGGAAATGGCGCAGAACATTTCCATTCCCGTGATCAACGCGCTTTCCGATAAGTTCCATCCTTGCCAGGCGCTGGCCGATTTTCTGACCCTGGAAGAGAAATTTGGCTCCCTGAAGGGGTTGAAGCTCGCCTATGTCGGTGACGGCAACAACGTCTGCAATTCGTTGATTTTTCTGGCTGCGCGGCTCGGAGTGAATTTGCGCATTGCCACTCCGGCGAGTTATGCCCCACCGCAAGATGTGCTGGCCGACGCCAAGCGCGTGGCGAAGGAAACGCGCGCGAAGATTGAACTCTTCACCAATCCCGCGGAAGCGGTGGAGGG
>DASYXF010000177.1:0-14602 GCA_035935335.1 Candidatus Acidiferrum sp. | reverse complement strand
CTCACTGCCGAGGAAAATCTCCTGCTCTTCGCCCGGCTGCAGAAGGTGGAATCGCCTGCCGTCCGCGCCGAAGCCCTTCTCCGCGAGGTCGGCCTCTACGATCGGCGCACTTCGCTGGTCCGCACGTTTTCCCGCGGCATGCGCCAGCGCATCGCCATCGCTCGCGCGCTGATTCACCGCCCTTCGGTGCTGCTTCTCGACGAGCCTGCCACGGGCCTCGACCCTCTGGGCATCACCTGGCTCGCGAACTCACTTCGTGAACTGAACCAGGCCGGATGCACCATCGTTATGAGCCTTCACGGGGAATCCGAAATCTCCTCGCTGGCCACGCGTGCCGTGCGCCTCGACGCGGGCAACGTCATCGCCGACACGAAAACCGGCGCGTCGCTTCACGACATCCTTACCTTTGGAGCCGCCTGAGCAGCCGTCATGAGCCTCTTTTCCAACACGGCGGTCCTCCTCAGCAAGGAACTTCGCACCGAATTCCGGTCCCGCGAACTCCTCACCACCACGGTCGTGTTCATCCTCGTTGTCCTCATTCTTTTCAGCTTTGCCATCAGCCCCACCACGGAAGAGTCGCGCGAGTTCGGTCCCGGCCTCCTGTGGCTTGCGATTCTTTTCGCCGCCTCTCTGATGCTGCAACCTTGTTTTCTCCGTGAGCAGAGCAACGACACGCTCAGCTCGCTTCGCCTGGCCGTCAGCGATCCCTTTTCCATTTTTCTGGCGAAGCTCGTCGCCAACACGCTCTTCCTCCTCCTTACCGAGCTGATCATGCTTCCGTTTTTTGCCATTTTCTACAACGTGCCCATCCTTCCCGAATTTCATTGGCTTGTCCTCGTACTATTTCTCGGCAGCCTCGGTATCTCCGTTGCCGGCACGGCGCTTTCCGCCATTTCCGCGCAAGCCCGCATGCGCGAATTGCTTCTGCCTTTGTTGTTACTGCCGCTGCTTACGCCCGTGCTGGTTGTCAGCGCCACCGTCACCGTCAGTCTTTTCGAGCGCGAGCCCGTCGTGAAAGGGCGGGGAATCGCGTTCCTCGCCGTTTTTGACGTCGTCTTTTTGACGGCGCTATGGCTTTTCGGCGAATATCTTCTGGAGGAATAACCGGCCATGTCCAAACGCATCGTCCTTGGCGCTGTCGCGATCGTGCTGGTGATTGCGTCGGCCTATGCGTCCTTCTTCATCGCGCCCGAAGAGCGCACCATGGGCGTCATCCAGCGCATTTTTTATTTCCACGTGGCCAGCGCCTGGGCCGGGTTCACGGCGTTCTTCGTTTGTTTCACAGGCAATCTTCTCTACGTCTGGAAGCGTTCGCAGAAATACGACTGGCTCGCCGTCTCCGGCGCGGAAGTCGGCCTCGCCTTTACCACCGTCGTGCTGGTCACCGGCCCCATCTGGGCGCATCCTGTCTGGGGCATCTGGTGGACCTGGGACGCGCGCCTCACCTCCACGTTCGTGCTGTGGCTGCTCTACGTTTCCTATCTTTTGCTTCGCACGCTGGTCGAAGAACCCGACCGCCGCGCGCTGCTCAGTTCGCTTTTCGGCATCTTCGCCTTCATCGACGTGCCGCTCGTCTTTGGCGCTATCCGCTGGTGGCGCACCCAGCATCCTCAACCGGTCATCGCCGGAGGCCAGGGCTCCGGCCTGGAACACACCATGAAGCTGGTCTTTTTCTTTTCCGCGTTCGCCATGCACGTCTTCATGGCCTTCCTGGTCGCGGAGCGCTATGCGCTCGAAAAAATGCAGACCGAAACCGATTTTCTTGCTCGTGAAGTGGAGGCTCAATGAAAAATCTCGACAGTGTATTCGCAGCCTACGCCATCGGTTGGGGTGTATTCTTCGTGTTCTATCTCACCATCGCCAAACGCACCTCCAACCTGCGCGCCGAACTCGACCGCCTGAAAAACTCGCTCCCTCGAGCGAAGTAAGCGGACCTTGTAGGGGCGGCTTTAAGCCGCCTTCTTGGGTTTATTCCGGCACTCGGTGAAAGGGAACAATCGGTGGACTCAAAGAACAAAAAACGCGTCGGCATCGTCCTCTTCCAACTTGGCGGTCCCGACTCTCTCGCGACGGTGGAACCCTTCCTCCGCAATCTCTTTCTCGACCCCGACATCATTCCCCTCGGCCCGCTCAATTTCATCCGTGGTCCACTCGCGCGTTACATCGCCAAGAAGCGCACCCCGCCTGTCGCGCAGCGCTACGGTCAGATCGGCCGCCGCTCCCCCATTGGCATCCTGACCGAACGCCAGCGTACCAAACTCGTGGCCGCCGTCAGTCCGTATATGGAACCCGTCGCCGTCACTGCCATGCGTTACTGGAAGCCGCTGACCGAAGATGCCGTTGCCGCCATCAAAAATGCCCACAACCTCGATGAACTCGTGCTTCTGCCGCTTTACCCGCACTTTTCCTACGCAACAACGCTGAGCAGCCTGAAGGAATGGCGCCGAGTCTACGGCGAACCGGAAGACTCCCTCCCCGAGCGCAGCATCGAGCATTTCTTCGACCATCCGCTTTATATCCAGGCGCTGGTTACGAACATCGGCAAATGCCTGCGCCAGTTTCCGGACAGTTCGCGCATCCATCTCGTCTTCAGCGCCCACGGCCTGCCGATGAGCCTCGTCGAAAACGGCGACCCCTACCCGCGCCACATCGAAGAAACTGTCCGCTTGGTTTGCGAAAGCGGCGCGCAAAAATTCCCTAATTGGCCGCGAACGCACCTGCTCTGCTTCCAGAGCAAGGTGGGTCCTGCCAAGTGGCTGGAACCCTCCTTCGTTGGCACCCTGCACAAACTCGGCCATGAAGGCGTAAAGGAAGTGCTGGTCGTCCCCATCTCCTTCGTCACCGAACACATCGAAACCCTGCACGAAATCAATATCGAAGGCCGCGCCGACGCCAAAAAAGCAGGCATCGAGCGCTTCCGCATGATGCCCGCCGTAGGCGATTCACCCCTTTTCATCGAGTGCCTGAAACAACTCGTCCTCCGCGCCGCCGAAATCCACCCCGACGCCTCCAGCACCACCGCCTGACGCAAGTTGTAGGGGCGGCTTTAGGCCGCCTTCCTGTTTTTTTCTTCTCCGTGGTCATTCTCCGCGCCCTCTGTGCTCTTCCTCCGTGATCTCTGTGTTAAACCCTTCTTCCCCTTGCCTCGCCATTCCATCCGTACTACACTCCCACGCGGTTCAGGATTGGCTGTCTCAACATCGCTACGGCCGGTGCGCTATAATCTGTCTTTCGGGATGGGGCCCGAAATTCATGAAAGCGACGTATCACTCTGGTGTCCATAAATTTGCTCTGTTCGTAGTCGCCTGGGCGGTCCTCCTCCTCTGTGCCGGCGCGCTGGTTACCTCTGAAGATGCCGCCCTCGCCGTCCCTGATTGGCCCCTTTCCTACGGCTCCATCACCCCGCCCATGGTCGGCGGTATCGCTTTTGAACACTCCCACCGCGTCATCGCCGCCATTCTCGGACTTTTGATCATCGCTCTTTCCACCGTCCTGTGGCGCAAAGATGAGCGCCCCGCCGTCCGTTGGCTGGGCGTCGCCGCGGTCGGCGGCGTTATCCTCCAGGGCGTCCTTGGCGGACTCACCGTGCTGAAACTCCTCCATTACTGGCTGCCGGTCATGCACGCGTGCCTCGCGCAAATCATGTTCGTCACGCTCGTTGCCATCGCCGTCGTCACCAGCCGCTGGTGGGTTTCCGAGCGCCCGCAATATGAAGACAAAACTTCTCCCACGATTCACACGGTCGTGATCCTGAACGCCGGCGCCATTTTCCTGCAGATCGCCCTCGGCGCCGCGTTCCGCCACAGATATAGCCCGGCCACGCCGCATGTCGTTTGGGCTATGGGCGTTCTGCTGGTCGCGTCGTGGACCGCCATCCAGCTTCGTAAGCGCTTCTCGAACTCTCCCGAGATTTCCCGCATCCGCACCTTGCTCCACGGCATCGTAGGAGTACAACTGCTCCTCGGCATTGCAGCGCTTTGGACGCGCATGCAATCCGCCAACGATCCGCAGCCATTGCCTTCCCTGATTATCACCACGGTTGTGCACACGGTATTTGGCGCGGTTCTCTTCGCCACTTCGATCCTGGCGGTGTTGTTCTGCTATCGCCTGGTGCCGCGAAAAAAGGAAGTTGTTTTTGCAACTACAACGGATGAGGTGCCTGCCTGATGAATGAAGTCCGCGTCACGGCGCTTGCCCAGCCAAGCAAACCTGCCGTCCTGGCAGGCAAACTCAGCGCTTATATCACGCTGACGAAGCCGGACGTTTCTTTCCTGGTGCTGATGACCACCGGTGCGGGCTACTACATGGGTGTGCGCGGCCCCATCGGCTGGCTGCACATGATTCACATCATCGTGGCCACGATGATGATCGCTGCAGGCACGGCTGCGCTGAACCATTACATCGAGCGCGAATCCGACCGCTATATGCGCCGCACCGCTTCCCGCCCGCTGCCGACGGGAGTGCTGACACCGACGGAAGCTTTGCGCTTCGGTATCGTGCTTTCGCTTGCCGGCGCGGTCGATCTCTATCTCACCGCCGGTTTCTGGCCTTGCTTCCTCGGCGTCTTCACCTGCCTCAGTTATTTGCTGGCGTACACGCCGCTCAAGAAGCACACGGTCTGGGCCACGTTCATCGGCGCGATTCCCGGCGCCATCCCGCCGATGATCGGCTGGACCGCCGCCACCGGCAAAGTGGACGCGGGCGCCTGGCTGCTCTTCGCTATTTTGTTCGCCTGGCAGTTCCCGCACTTCCACGCTATCGCCTGGATGTACCGCGAAGACTACGCCCGCGCCGGCATCCTGATGCTTCCCGTGGTGGACAAGGAAGGGAAACGCACCTTCCGTCAGATCATTCTCTATGCGGCGGCGCTCGTCGCCGTCAGCCTGCTGCCCGCCGTCATGGGCTTTGCCGGCGTGCTCTATTTCTTCGGCGCGCTCATCACCTGCACGGGCCTCGTCCAGGTTTGCCTCTGGGCCAACCACGCCAAAACAAACACCCGCGCCAAATGGCTGATGCACGCCACGGTCCTCCACATCCCGATCCTGCTCGGCCTGATGGTGTACGACAAGCTCCCGCGGTAGCCGCCCTGTAGCATAGACTTCAGTCTGTGCGCTTGGGTTTGCTTTTCCGGTTCCTGTTATCTGATCGCTGTTATCTGTTCGCCGTAAACCCGAAGAAAGGGCCTCACCCGACTCCATGCTCTCCCACCCCGCCCTAAACGCCACCCTCAACGGCGTTGCGGCCATCCTCCTTGCCAGCGGTTACGCCGCCATCCGCTCCGGAAGGATGCAGCTCCACAAGAAATGCATGCTCTCCGCGTTCTTCGTCTCGTGTGCATTCCTCGTCTCCTACGTCATCTACCACGTCCGCATTCACCAGGTAATCCATTTCCAGGGCCAGGGCTGGATTCGCCCCATCTATTTCACGCTCCTTATATCGCACACCATTCTTGCCGTAGTGATCGTCCCGCTGATTCTCATCACGCTTCGCCGTGCCTGGACCGAACGCTTCGACAAGCACCGCCAGATCGCCCGCTGGACCCTCCCCCTCTGGTTCTACGTCAGCGTCACCGGCGTAATCGTTTACTTCCTGGTCTATCAGATCTACGCCCCGCACTGAGCTAATCTTGCTCAAACGATGGTATCCTCCCTGTCATCCCCTTTGCCGTTGAGTCTACGAAGAGGAGCGCCTGCCTATGTTCCGCAAGCTGATGAGCACGACTGACGATTACACCATCACCCTTCTCCGGTTGCTTTTCGGCATTGTATTTTTCGCGCATGGCGCGCAGAAAGCGCTGGGATGGTTCGGTGGCTACGGCTTCGCGGGCACCATGGGATTTTTCACGCAGAAGCTGAACGTTCCCGCGCCGTTCGCCGTGCTGGCGATCGCCGCGGAGTTCCTCGGCGGCATCGGCCTGCTGGTCGGCCTGCTAAGCCGCATCGCTGCCTTTGGCATTGCGTGCAACATGGTGGTCGCCGTCGCTATGATTCACATCCATATTGGGTTCTTCGCGAACTGGTACGGCAATCAGAAAGGCGAGGGCTACGAATTCCACATCCTGGCCGTCGCGATCGCCCTGTTCATCATGATCAAAGGCTCGGGTCCCCTCTCCCTAGATCGCGCGCTTTCGAAATCGTAATTTGTCTGAAACGGGTGGATCAATCGAAGACCGGTGCGTTGCGGGATCTTGTCTTGCCACGTTTTGGTAGCGGAATATCGAAGCGGGGGCCTTCCCCGAGAAGGACTTTCTCCCAGGTCGCACGCTTTTCGCCCTTCAACTCCGTCCATTCATTCATGGAAACCACCACGGCGGTATCAACCCCGCGCCGGATGACCACTTGTGGTCCCTTTTCGAGTGCGTGGTCAATCAACTCGCTGAAGCGTGATTTCGCTTCCTGAAATTGCCATTTGGCCATTGCCACTCCTTACCTCAATAGTATGATTCGTGTACACTCCTCCTTCATGAAAATCCTTCTCTTCGGAGCAACAGGCTCAGCCGGCGCGGCTGTCCTCGATGCGTGCCTGGCGGCATCTATCGTCGACGAAGTCCGCGCCATCACCCGCCGTCCGTTGATGCACACATCTCCTAAACTGCGCACCTACGTCCACAAGGATTTTCTGAATTACGCTACGGTCGAGGAAGCTTTTCGCTCCGTGGACGCCTGCCTCTTCTGCCTCGGCATTTCCGCCACGCAGGTTTCCCAGGAGGAGTACCGGACCATCACCTACTCCTACACGCTTTCCGCCGCCAACATGTTCAAAGCCAAAAGCCCCGGCGCGGCCTTCCATTACATCAGCGGGCAGGGAACCAAAGCCGGCAGCCGCATGTTCTGGTCCCGCGTGAAGGCGCAAACCGAGCACGATCTCATCGATCTAGTCGACGCCGACTGCTGGCGCCCCGCCTTCATTGACGCTAAACCGTCTCCAAGCATCCCCAAACTCTACGCGCTCATCCAGCCGGTTGGCCGCCTGCTGAAACCTTTCCCCAGCCTCTATATCCATGGCCACGACCTCGGCCGCGCCATGCTGCAAGCCACGGTCGAGAAGCTACGCCGCCGCACCGTCGAAAACTCGGAAATCCGCCAAATCGCCGCCCGCGCCGGCTTCTAACGTAGGGGCCACTCTCAATGCTTGCCCTGACGAAGGATGGGTGGCCCCGCTGGTTTTTGTAGCGGCCGCCGTCTGCGGCGGGCGGTATGCGCGCTGTTTGCTGATTGGGTTGGGCATGGGCGCAAATAGCGGTGATCAAGCCACCACGCTCAAGGCGCCCGCTCCGCAGACGCATCCGGAGTCCAAAAAACGGACCTCGGGAGGCGGACGCTACATGCTCGCTGTTCGCCGCTTCAGCTCTTCGGCAGCGCCGCGATCACCGCGTCCGTAAACTCCTGCGTCCCCGCTTTTCCGCCCACGTCCTTTGTGACGTTTTTCCCATCTTTATAGACCTTGATCAGCGCCTTCTCAATGCGCTGGGCTGCCGATTGCTCCCCCAGGTGATTCAGCATCAGGATGGAACTCATCAGCAGCGCCGTCGGATTCGCCAATCCCTTGCCCGCGATATCCGGCGCCGTCCCGTGCACCGCCTCAAAAATCGCGCTATCCGCCCCAATGTTGCCGCTCGGCACCACGCCCAAACCGCCCACCAGCCCCGCAGCCAGGTCGCTCATCACGTCGCCATAGAGATTCGGCAGCAGCAGCACATCGAACTGGTCTGGATTGATCACAATCTGCATGCAGGCGTTGTCCACGATCAGCTCTTTGTACTCGATGTCTTTGAACTTTTCGGCCACCGCCCGCACCGAGTGCAAAAACAGCCCGTCGCTCATTTTCATGATGTTCGCTTTGTGAATCGCGTGGATCTTCTTGCGGCCCATTTTGCGGGCATATTCGAACGCAAATTTGGCGATCCGCGTCGAAGCCTTCTCCGTAATAATCTTCAGGCTTTCCACCACGCCGGGGACCACCTCGTGCTCCAAACCCGAGTACAAATCCTCGGTGTTCTCCCGCACGATCACCACGTCCACGCCCTCGAAGTGGGACTTCACCCCCGGCAGGTTTTTCACCGGCCGCAGGTTGGCGTACAAATCCAGGCTCTTTCGCAATGCCACGTTCACGCTGCGCGCGCCGCCGGCAATGGCCGTGGCCATCGGGCCCTTCAGCGCCACCTTGTTTCGCCGCACAGACTCGATCGCCGCGGCGTTCAGCACATCCGCGCCAATGGTCTTTTTGTCGGTGTTTTCCGCGCGCGCCCCCAGGATTTCCCAGTCAATCTTCACGCCGGAGGCATCCAGCACACGCTGGGTCGCGGCGGAAACTTCGGGTCCAATTCCTTCGCCAGGCAACAATGTAACGGTATGTTTCATAAGGGCATCTATTTTAAGGGAAGTGGAGCCGCTTGTCGAAGTGCGCCGAGTTTGGAGCTTTCTTGCCCCCTGCTATCGGATCGCTGTTATCTGCTATCCGGTTTTCTGGCTAGCTTTACCCGATTCGACACCCGATTTTGCGCCAATTGCAGCTGTGTTATACTAACTACGTAACTATCCTCGTGGAGGATTCCGCGAGTGGAGGCCATAAAAATTATGATTAATCTGACCCCCGTTGCCGCGACCAAAGTGAAGGAAATCATGTCCATGCAGACGCCCGTGCCGGTGGCCCTGCGTGTTGCCGTTGTCGGCGGCGGCTGCTCCGGTTTTCAATACCACATGGCGTTTGAAAACCAGACCAACGATTCCGATGAAGTCGTGGATTTCAACGGCTTGAAGGTTGCCGTCGACCAGATGAGCTCCATGTACCTGGAAGGCGTGGAAATCGACTACGTCGAAACGCTTGAAGGCGCCGGGTTCAAGTTCAACAACCCGAACGTCAAGAGCACCTGCGGCTGCGGCAGCTCTTTCAGCGTTTAAGCGTTTGTAGCGGCGGCCTTCTGAGGCCGGCGCTTTTTTGTCGCGATCTCCCAGGCTCCTGGCCAACCAGGAGCCTTTTCTTTTGCATCGGGGATTTTCTTTTAACCCGTTCCGCCGCTTACTTCGCCGGGGCTATGGGAATCATCGCGTGCTCATACGGCGTCCCGGCCCACATCATGTAAGGTTTGTTCGGGTCTGGATCCTTCGCTTCCGTATAGCCCAAAGTCTTGCTTGGCGGCCCAAACACCATGATATGCGGCCCGGTGACGATCCAGTGATTGTCCGCCGTCTTTCCGGTCGCGTAGGGATCCGTATTGCTTGCGCCGATATCGCCCGTCAGCATGTACGAAATCCCCACTTTGTCCGGAGGGGCCGTGTGGCTCATCATTGCGCTGATGAATTCCATGCTGTTTTTGTCGTTGCACATGATGTCCGTCCCGGCGATCATGCACGTAAAGTCATTCTTTGCCTCCCGCAGCATCCGCATTTTGCCACCGGCATCCATCCGCATCACACCAGCGTCCTTAGCCACCGCCGCCGGAGCCGCCGAGAGCGCCGTCTTCATGTACTCCGCGTCCGACATTTCCTTCTGAGCGGTCCGGCTGACCGCCGCAATAAATAGTCCAGCCGCCGCCAACACCAGAATTGATTTCAGCACACGCATATCCCCCTCCATAGACTTTCATTATTGATCCCTGGGATACCAACCGGCCTGACAAAAGGTACAACGGTTCGCTCTACCTTGCAATTATCTCCCTATTCTCTGCAGCCAGTCTCATAGTCACTTTTTGTTCCACTTTACTTCCTCCCGGCATCCAATCATCATGCAGCTTCATGGAGGCTACCCCATGGATACCAAACAAGTCATCTTCATCACCGGAGCAAGCACCGGCTTTGGCCGCCTGTTTACCGAGACCCTTGCGCGCAGCGGCCACACCGTCTTCGCCACCATGCGCGACCCCCAGGGCAAGAACGCCAAAAACGCCGCCGACCTTCTTGCCCTTGCCGGAAGGGAATCGCTCTCCATCTTCACGCTCGAGTGCGACGTCACCAGCGACGCTTCCGTCGAACTCGCCGTTCGATCGGCCATCGCGCAATCCGGCCGCATCGACGTCGCTATCAACAACGCCGGCTACGCCGTCATCGGCCTGACCGAGGCTTTCACCACACAACAAGCCCAGCAGATCATGGACACGAATTTTATGGGTTGCGTCCGCGTGAATCGCGCCGTTCTTCCCCACATGCGCCGCCACCGCAAGGGCTTGCTGATGCATATCAGCAGCGGTGCCGGCCGAGTGGTGATCCCTTCCTTCTCGCTCTACACATGCAGCAAATTCGCCATGGAAGCTCTCGCGGAAACGTATCGCTACGAACTCGCCTCCCAGGGCATCGAATCCGTCGTCGTCGAACCTGGTGCCTACCAGACTCCTATCTTTGGCAAGATCGCCACTGCCGACGACCAGGAACGAACGGACACCTACGGCATCGCCAATCAAATTCCCACCAAAATGAACGCACTCCTCGCCGGCACAGCCGGCGATCCCCAGGAAGTTGCCGATGCAGTTCTGCGCATTATCGAAACGCCGGCAGGGCAGAAGAAGCTGCGCTATCGGGTCAGCAAGTCGGACCTCGGCGTGGACGAAGTCAACGCCACCTGCGAACGCGCCCAATCGCGCCTCCTCGAAATGTTCGGCCTCACTGCCGAAACCGCCTTCGTACAGCGCGAAGCCGCCGGCGCGGATTAGCTGTAGCTCACCCCTTCAGGAGTGTGGGTTTATATCACCCATGCAACGTTGTGGATTCTCAGGGAAAACCCTCAGGCCTGAAGGCCCGAGTTACATTTCTTTCAGATTTGTTCCTGCCACACGATTAGACAATGTGGCTGCGAAAGCCTTATTCTAATATCCAGTCCGAATGAAGATAGCTCTCGCTCAATTCAACCCCACCGTCGGCGACTTTGAAGGCAACTCCTCCCGCATTCTCGACCTTGCGGACCAAGCCAAGCGCCGCGGCGCGGAACTCGCCGTCTTTTCCGAGCTCTGCATCTGCGGTTATCTGCCCCTCGATCTTCTTGAGCGCCCCGCCTTTATCCAGCGCAATCTCGACACTCTGAAGGACATCGCCTACCGCATGCCGCTTCCCGCTGTCGTAGGATTTGCGGGACGCGTCGATCATCCCCGCAACGGGCCGGCCATTGCCAACAAAGCCGCTCTTATCCAGGACGGCCGCGTGGTCTTCGAGCAGAGCAAAATGCTGCTGCCTACCTACGACGTCTTCGACGAATCGCGTTACTTTCAGCCCGGCGATCGGGACTACGTCTACGGTCTTGGCCGTGAACAACTCGGCATCACCATCTGCGAAGATGTCTGGAACGACAAAAATTTCTGGGTCAAACCTCGCTACGCCCGCGATCCGGTAACCGAACTGGTCCAGCAGGGAACCAGCATCCTGCTCAATATCTCCGCGTCTCCCTACACCCTGGACAAGCGTTCGCTGCGCATCGAAATGCTCCGCTCGATCGCCCAGCAGCACGGCCGCCCCATCATCTACGTCAATCAGGTCGGCGGCGATGATTCGCTTATTTTCGATGGCGCCAGCATGGCCCTCACGCCCGACGGCCACATCGCCGCGCAGGCCAAGGCCTTCGAGGAAGACCTCGTCCTCTTCGACACCGTCACCGGCAGAGGCGATATACACACGCAAGCGAAAGACGAAATCGCATACGCCTACCAGGCGATCATTACCGGCACGCGCGACTACGTCCGCAAATGCAATTTCAGCAAAACCATCGTCGGCCTCAGTGGAGGAGTGGATTCCGCCGTCGTCGCCGCCATCGCTGTGGACGCCCTCGGCAAGGAAAACGTTCTCGGCGTTTCCATGCCCGGCCCGTATTCCTCCGAAGGCAGCCAGACCGACGCCAGGAGCCTGGCCCGCAATCTCGGCATCGAATTTCTCACGATTCCCATCACCGCGGTTTTCGATTCCTACATCGGCGCCCTGAGGCCCGCGTTCTGCAATCGCCCCGTGGACGCCACCGAAGAAAATATTCAGGCGCGTATACGCGGCAATTACCTGATGGCATTATCGAACAAATTCGGCTCCATGGTCCTCAGCACCGGCAATAAATCGGAAATTGCGGTTGGCTATTGCACGCTCTATGGCGACATGGCCGGCGGCCTGGCTGTCATTTCCGACGTGCCCAAGCTCATGGTCTATGAGCTCGCGGAATATATAAACCGCGAAAGGGAACTGATCCCCCGCTCGACCATCGAGAAACCTCCCAGCGCCGAGCTGCGTCCAAACCAGAAGGACTCGGACTCCCTGCCGCCCTATGAAGTGCTGGACCGCATCCTGAAGGCGTACATCGAGGACGTGCAAACGCCCGTGGAGATTGCCGAAGAGTTCGGCTACGACCTGCAGCTCGTTCGAAATATCGCCATGCTCGTCGACCGCAACGAATACAAGCGCAAGCAAGCCGCGCCCGGCCTTAAAATCACTTCGCGCGCCTTCGGCTTTGGCCGTCCCTTTCCCATCGCCCAGCGTTTCGTCCCATGAGGGCCGTGAATTTGTAGCGGCCGCCTTCCGAGGCGGGCGCATTTTGACTTCAACTAAAAGGACCACCATCGCGTGAAAAACAAACTCCACCCACTCGCATTTCTGTTCTTCACAATGTTCGCCGCGTCCACCGCTCACGCGCAACAACCCGCCGCGCAATCCCCGCTGCAAAAAATTATCGAGAATTATCTCCGCCGCGCTTACGCTCTCGGGCCCGAAGTCCAAATTTCCGTCGGCGCGCCCACGGAAATAGGGAACTCCGGCCTGCAGGAAACCACCATCGACGTGAAAACCGAGCAGGGCTCCGACAAGGTCAAGATGTACATCACCAAGGACGGCCATTACCTCCTTCGCGGCGAACTTGCCGACCTCTCCAAAGATCCACTCGCCGAAAACACCTCCAAGCTCGATCTGTCCAAGTCTCCCGTCCTCGGCGACCCCAAAGCCACGGTCACCATCGTCGAGTTCGCCGACTTCGAATGCCCCGTCTGCCGCAACCTCCACGACGCGCTTCGCGGCCTGCTGCCCAACTACCCTCAGGTCAAGCTTATCTTCAAGGATTTCCCCATCGACCAGATCCATCCCTGGGCGCGCACCGCGTCGCTCGCCGGACGCTGCACTTATCAGCAGGACCCCGCCGCCTTCTGGAAGTTCTACGATTTTATTTACGACAAGCAGGATCTGGTCTCCGCCGCCAACGTGTATGACAAGGTCCTCGACTTTGCCGGACAGGCGAACCTGAACCAGGACACCTTCAAGGCCTGCCTCGCCGCGCCCCAGGCCACCGCCGAGGTGGATGCCAGCCTCGCCAACGGCAACCTCGTCGAAGTCCGCAGCACGCCGACGCTCTTCGTCAACGGCCGCCGCCTGGTCGGCGCCGACCCCCACGCGCTCCAGCAGTACATCGACTACGAACTCGCCCAGCAAAAATCCGCCAAGAAATAATCGCCGTGTCTCCCTTTGGAGCGGGATAGCTCTGCTGTCGCTCTGGAAACGCCCTTGCTATCAGTTTTGGTGGAAGCAAACTAACCGAGGGAAGTAGGGGATCCGCGGAAAGGAAAAGGGCTGATTGGGATGTGCCTGACGCTCAGGGAGCCAGAGTTAGCGGTTAACATAATATAGCGCGCATGACACACAATTATATGGAGGGAAGGGCATTACACTGTGTGTGCTGGCTAGATTCATGTTGGCAACTTTTATACCGAGTGCCTTTCGCTTTGTCAAGAGAATGCCGTACCATTACTCCACTTGTCCGGTAAGCCGACTTACCAGGACTTTCATATTGGGAACCCAGGATGAGCACCTAGCGTCTATTATCGTAGTGTATTCGCTGGCAACCAATTCTGGAGGTGTGGGGTGTCGAGCCTGCGCTCTGCGTTAGTTTCCGTGCTCTTTGTCATGTTGGCGTCAGGGGTTTGCGTCTGCTCTTCCGCACAGGAGTCCCATTCTGGTACAAGGCCAGAGCAATTGGAAATGCTCCCAGACGAATCCTGTTCTTCGTCTTTTGACAAATTGGTTTCCTCACTTAGAAGCAAAGAATCGATGGTTCGTTTAGCCGCCGCGGAATGCTTGGGAGCGTTAGGAGACAGGAGAGCGGTTGAACCCCTAGTAGGTGCAAGATTCGCGGAAGAATACCCTCGCTACGTTCAGGTATACGAAAACGCTCTCCGAGCTATCAATGACCCTCGCACTGCTGAGTTGCTATTGGTAGCACTCAACTCTCCGAAAACAAGGTGGGCAGCGGCATGGAGCCTCGGTAGGCTTCAGATCAGCGCAGGTGTTGACCCTCTACTTAAAATGCTCAATTCAGGTGACGCTGAAGACCGACGAACGGCTGCCGAGTCTTTAGGTCCCATGAGCGATAGCCGGGCAGTAGGTCCCCTATGTGCGGCATTGAACGGCAAGGACGAGGTTCTACGAAGATATGCTGCAGATGCCCTCGGGCAAATTGGGGACGCGCACGCAGTGGACCCGCTCATTGCTGCACTCCTTGATTCCGATGATGGTGTGCGTTGGAATGCCGCTAACTCTTTGGGTGACCTGCGTGACGACAGAGCTGTAGAGCCGCTAGGCCGAGCACTCAATGACGATGACGAAAATGTTCAAAAGGCGGCAGCCGATGCACTCGGGAAAATACGTGACCCACA
>DASYXF010000176.1:0-4190 GCA_035935335.1 Candidatus Acidiferrum sp. | reverse complement strand
GTCGGCTGGTTCAGGTCCGGGTCGGACCAGTTATCGCCGGAAGGGCACTGCGGCAACAGCACAAACATGGGGAATTTCAGCTGCACGTCCTTGCCCGTCCAGAAATGCGTGCCGATCTGATTCCCGCCGTTCAGTTGTTTCACATTGTCGCTGCCACGGCCGTCGCCGCCATGCAACCATAGCAACAGCGGATATTTCCGGTTAGCATCGTAACCGAGCGGCACGTACAGGCGATACGGCAAGCGCTCGCCTGCTTTGCTCGCGTACACCTTCTTGCGGAATTCGATGTCGTCTTTCGTCAACTGCCCGCCCAAAGCAAAGGGGGGCAGAACCAGTGCGAGCATCATCAGAACATCCACTTTGCTCCAGATCCACCGCTTCTGCATTCGGCAATTCCCCTGTAGCGGCCGCCTTCTGAGGCGGGCGCCTTGCAAGCTTCCATACGGTGTCACGCTACGGTTTCCCTGTGCCGCGCACCACACGAAAGCCAGTGTACTCGGCAGCCGCGACACACGCGGAACGCGGGTCCGAGGGGCAATCCGCGCTCCCGCCTTCCGCTTTTCCTTTTCCGTCGGGAAGCACGGCCCACTCTGCCACATTTCCACCGAGGTCAAACACCAACTCCTGATCTTCCTGTCCTCGTCCCGGGAAGGTTCCCACCGGTTTCAGCAATGGCGCATTGCCGCCAAGTTCCTTCACCTTTTGCCGCAGCAGGTTCGCGTCGTCCGGATTCGGCGCATAGCCCGCCCAGTAATCCAGCGTGTTTTCGCCATCCTTTTTTTCGTACCAGCCTACCCCTTCTTTCTCCGTCGGCAGCCGCCAACTCTGGCCAGTCAATTTGGAAAGCCATTCGGCATAAGCATTGGCCTGTTCAAACGTCACGCCGTTCGCCGGGTAATTCTCCGTGCCCGGCTCCACTTTGTAGTTCTTGTCGAACGCCGCAAACTGGGCGCGCGTCACCTCGAAACGGCCAATTTCAACGTCGCCGCGCTTCACTACTTCGGGGATCAGCACCGATTTACCCCTGCCCGCGAGGTTTGTGCCGTAATCTCCGGCCGTGCGGGCGATATTCTTCGTTTTCAGCGCAGCGTCCAGCGGAGAACCCGCCTTCAGCGCTTCATTTTCGCTCGGTGCAGTCTTGAAGAAGTATTTGTCGAACCACGCCATCTCCTCCTCGACCTTGCGCATCTGGTGCGTCAGCTTGCGCGGCCCATGCGGTTCGCCGGGGAACAGCACGAACTTCACCGGCACCTTTCCGTAGTATTGCAGCGCTCGAAAATACGACCAGCTTTGCGCGGGCGGCACGTTGTTGTCCGCGGTGCCGTGGAAAATCAGCACCGGCGCCTTGATCTTGTCCATTTTGAAGAACGGCGATTTCCGGATGTACAGGTTCGGATCTTCCATCGGCGATTTGCCGAAATAGTAGGAATCGAACGAATCGCCGAAAATCACGTTGCCCCAGTCGCTGATCCATTCCACGTCGCCTGCGCCCACACTCGCCACTTTGTAGCGGTCCGGGTAGGTGACCAGCAGGCTTGTCGAAAGGATCGAGCCGTTCGACCAGCCGAGCGTCCCCACCTTGTCCCCATCCACGAATCCCTTTTCGATCAGGAAATCCACGCCCGCATTGATGTCCGGCGTTTCCAGGTCGTAATACTTGCCGCAGCAGATCGATTCCACCCACTTTAGTCCGTGGTTGCCGCTGCCGTGATAGTTCACCTGCAGTACAAACGCGCCGCGCTGCGTCAACAACTGCAGCGGATACGCCCAGTTGTTGTCCCAGAAATCCATGTCGGAGCCTGTTGGGCCGCCGTGAATCGCGGTGATGAGAGGATACTTTTTCCCGGCTTCATATTTCACCGGGTAGTGCAGGATGCCTTCCACCTCATCGCCGTTCGCGCCCTTCCAGCGGATCACTTCCCCCCTCGCGAACGCTCGCGCCTTGATCAGGCCTTCATTCATATGCGTAAACTGAACCGGCGTAACCAGTTTGTTTCCCTCCAGCCGCGCGTGGTAAAGCTGCGGCATCACGCTTGCCGTCGAATATTCGTAGACGATCGTTTTGCTGTCCGGCGTCACGTCAAAGCGCACGATGTTTTTCACCGTGTCGCCTTCGATCGGCGCCCGCTTCCACGTCCATACGCCGCTGGTGACGCTCGCGTTGTAGCGGGCCACCTCGAACCGGCTCCCCGCCGCAAGGCCTGCGACAAACCCGTCGCTCGTCGCCGAAAGTCCGCCCCCAATGCCATTTTCCCAATCAAGAGGAACCGCCGTACTCTTCCCCGTGGCAACGTCGTAGAAATAGAGCAACTCGATGGAAGCAGTGATGAACTTGGGATCCGTTGAAAACGGCGCCATGGTGTAAAAGCTGTCGTGGCCCGGTGTCCACGAAAAAGCGCGTGGATAGATCCGGCCCTCGGTGAAAATCTGTTTCTCCGTGCCATCCGCAAGATTGTGCAGAATCGTGACTGGCGGAACTTTCTGGTCGAACGTGTAGTGCAGGCTCTTCTCGTGAACCGCAACCACGTACTCTCCCATCGTGGAGACGCTCCAGTTTCCAATCCAGTCCGTATTCGTCGTCAGCCGGGTGATTTTCTTGTCCTTAATGCCGATTTTGAACAGGCGCACCGGCGGTTTGTGGTCGGCATCGTCGGCCACTTCCGAATCGTCTTTCCGCTTCTTTTCCGCTTGCTCGTAAGCGCTCGGATCCTCTTCCGCGCTGAAAATCACCGTTTCGTTGTCCAGCCAGTCCACGCGCTGCGGCCCCCGCGCAAGTTCGGTCAGGACATAAGGCTCCCCGCCGTTCGGATTGATCAGCCAGATCTGCGTAGCCGCTGTATCTGGCTTGGCTTGGGGCCGCGCTCGATTGCTGATAAACGCGATCCACTTGCCGTCCGGCGACCAGTTGAACGACGAAATCGTATCGGTGCCGCGGGTCAGCTGAATTTCCTGATCCATCGCCATGCTCGAAAGAAATAAATTCGAAACCGCGCCATCTTTTTCCTTATCGCCTTGTGCCTTGATCCACGCTACTCCCTGACGGGCCGGCGAGATCCGGAATTGCCGCGCGCTCTCCGCGAACACCACGTCCTCCGGTTTCCAAGGCGAGATCTTCGCGGACGGTTTGGTATCCTCCGTCGTCCGCGCCGCATTCGCGAATGCGCAGCAAAGGGCTACAAACACAAGAAAACGAAGCCGGCGGAATGTCATCGGGATCCTCAGTCTGTGATGTGCTTTTCGGCGCGTGCTTTTCATTTAATCAGGCGCGCAACGAGAATAGTGGAATTGACGCAAATTGGGAATGGTGTAGTCTGATGCCCGCGACCAAAAAGGGGAATTCTGATGGCTCCAGCTAAACCCGTCTTCACGCAGGAGACGTTTCGCTTCTTTCGCGATCTTGGCCGGAACAACAAGAAAGTCTGGATGGACGCGCATCGCGACCGCTACCAGGCCGCCGTGGTCCAGCCGTTTCGCCGGCTGCTCGAAGAGCTTGCGCCCGCCGTGCTGGAACTCGACGACCGCTTCGACACCACCGGCCGCACCGGCGCGAATTTTTCCCGCATCAACCGCGACATCCGTTTCGCGAAGGACAAAACGCTTTACAAAACACAGATGTACCTGAAATTTCAGCAGCCGTTGCCCGGCGACCGTGAAAGCGGCCAACTCTACGCAGGACTTTCCACGGAGGTAGTTACTGCGGGTTTTCGCATCTATTCCGGACCCAAGCGGCGCGAATCCACGCTTGCGCTGGTGGCGGAACCCCGCATCGCCGAAAAACCCCGCTGGATCGCCGGCCAGAAGCGCCGCCTCGGCAGGAAATTCGACAGCTATTGGTACACTACCGAAAAAGGGAATTGGACGAAGCACGATGGCTGGCCCGTTCAAGCGGATGACTGGAAGAAGATCCAGGGCTGGATCGTGCGCCGGAAAATGAAGACCGCCGACGCAACCAAGCCGGCGTTCACGAAAGAGCTGACCAAAATATTTCGAGAGGTCTATCCGCTTCTGAAATTCACCAGTATTCCGTAAACGCGCGCCACGCAAAGAGGGAAACCGTGAAACGACTTTTGCAGATACTGCTCTGGACCGCCGTAGCCGCCCTCGGCGCCGTCGCGCTCGGCACAATCGCTTTTCACCGCGGCGAGCCCATCAACGCGACCTGGTTTGTGCTCGCCGCGGCCTGCTCTTAT
>DASYXF010000175.1:0-22176 GCA_035935335.1 Candidatus Acidiferrum sp. | reverse complement strand
CCATGTTTTCGCGAACGGCGGTGTGCTTCTCCATCGCCCCGGGAGAGATCATGCAAATAAGCAATCCGCTAATTGGCAACGGCGTTCCTGCCAAGCACTCCAGCGACGGTTCCGCGCGGAAGGTTCTTTCCATGGATCGCTCTCCGCGCCCCGCCGACCAGAGTCTCGAGTCCCTCTTGTCCGCCGCACTCCGCGCGGCCGACAGCGAATTCGGCGACATCCTGCAGGAGGTTGACAAAATCTCTCGGCTCTTGAAATCAGATCGCCCCAGCGAAGAGGCCTTGCGCATCGCCGTCCACCCCGCCGTCTGGTCCGCGGTCAAACAGGCTCTCCTCGATAGGGAACTCCGCCATCTCGCTCTCACCGATGACCTCACTTCTCTCTATAACCGTCGCGGGTTCTTTGCCGCTGGCACGCAGCTTCTCAAGCTTGCTTCCCGCAACTCCCAGGGCCTCTTGTTCCTGTTCTGCGATCTCGACGATCTCAAGTCAATCAACGATTCGTTCGGCCATCGCGAGGGAGACCTCGCCCTCATTCGCTCCGCCGATGCACTCGAACGCTCCTTCCGGGGCGCCGACATCGTGGCGCGCATCGGTGGCGATGAATTTGTCGTCCTGGCTCTCGAAAACGCGGCCCAAAATCACGAACTCCTGCTTCGCCGGCTCGCCAAAAATCTCAAGAAAGCCAACGTTGGCGAATCCCGCTACCTGCTTTCCTTCAGCGTCGGCGCTGCTCGCTTCGATCCGAAGCATCCAGTCTCTCTCGGCGAACTCATGCTCCAGGCCGACAAGGCCATGTATGAGCAGAAACGCAAACGCCAGAAGCTCTCCCGCACCAGCCCTGCAATCGAATCGAGTAGTTAACATTTCGTTTGGGGGTGTTTGTGCATGGTTCCGATCCCGTTCATATGGAAGGAAGAATCGAGCGGCGCTCCTGGACGGAGATCCCGGTCCGCCTTCTCGCACCCGATTTTCGCACCGCGCTGGAACGCACGGTGGCCGTGAACGTCAGTCCTCACGGCGCCCGCGTGAAAACCAAACTCCCCTGGCGGCAAAACGATCGCCTCGGCGTCGCTTCCATTGCCAGCGGCATTAATATGCGGGCCAAAGTTATCTATTGCGAACCGCAGGCCGGCGGCGACTTCCATATCGGCCTCGATTTCCGCCCCGCCCAGGTGGACTGGTACCTCTTCAGTCGCGCCTAGCCCTTCCTGAATGTTGGGGCGGCTTCTTGCCCTGAGCCTTGCGAAGGGTTATGCCGCCTTCTTCGCCTTTTGTAGTGGCCGACCTTCAGGTCGGCGGTTCTTCGATTTCCGCCAATACAAATTCGGCCAAACACGATTCTATAAAAAAAAGGGCACGTCATCCGTGTGCCCCTCTCACTCTTCTCTGTGACCTCTGCGCTCCGATCTCCGTGTCCTCTGCGTTAAATCTTTTCTTGATTCCCCCTCATCGCCCCGCCCCCGGCTTCGCCCAAAACGCCACTCCGCCCCCGCCCACAAACCGGTAAGCCCCATCCACATAAACAAAATTCGCAATAAACGAAAATCTCTGATCGTGGCTTCCCGACCGGAACTCCAACCGGAACTGTTCCACGGCTATCGCCTTCACGGGTTTAAACCCATACCCTCCGCTACTCTCTTGCCCCGCGGGACTCTCCCCGCGCGCTTCACATCGCACCCGGAACCGGCTCCCCGGATCCGCCTTGTTCATGTCTTCGATCAGCGAAGCTTCCGCTTCGCTCATCTCCCGGTCGTAACCCACGATCAGCTTCGCCGCATCCTCCGCCGAAAAATGATCCTCAAACCATTCCTTCGATTTCGGCAACCGGAACACGGCAAAACCCTCATCCATCCCCTTGTCGTCGCCCCTCTGATAAGCCTTCAAAAACGCCTCAAACTGTTTCTCCAATCCCTGCTCATTCTGTTTATCCGTTTCCGGGCTTGGCGTTGCGACGGTGCTTCCTCCCAGCATTGAAAGCACAAGCAGGGTCCTAAGAAATACCAGGATTATTCTCCGACGCATCACCTACCCTCTGAACTCCTGAACTCTTGAACGCCTTTCCCCTAAATTCCCAGCACACTCACCAATTCCTTCACCGACGCCGAACTCTTGTCCAGCGCCGCCTTCTCCTCTGCCGTCAACTTAATCTGAATAATCTCTTCCGCCCCGCCGGCCCCCAGCTTCACCGGAACGCCAACAAACAATCCTTTAATCCCGTACTCGCCTTCCAGATACACCGCGCAGGGCAGAATCTTCTTCTTATCCTTCAAAATCGCTTCCACCATCTCCACCGCCGCCGCCGATGGCGCGTAATACGCCGACCCCGTCTTCAGCAAATTCACGATCTCCGCCCCGCCCTTCCTCGTCCGTTCCACGATTGCGTCAATTCGTTCCTTCGGCAGCAAATCCGGCAAGGGAATCCCCGCCACCGTCGAATACCGTGGCAGCGGCACCATGTCATCCCCGTGCCCGCCCAGCACAAACGAGTGCACGTTCTCCACGCTCACCTTGCACTCCATCGCCACAAACGCGCTCATCCGCGCCGAATCCAGCACGCCCGCCATCCCGATCACACGATTCTTCGGGAACCCGCTCACGCGAAACGCCGCCTGCGCCATCGCATCCAGCGGATTCGTCACCACCACGATGATGCACTTCGGCGAATGCTTCACAATCTGTTCCACCACCGCCTTCACCACGTCGTAATTCGCTTTCAGCAAATCGTCACGGCTCATCCCCGGCTTCCGCGGAAATCCCGCCGTAATCACCACCACATCGCTTCCCGCCGTAGCGCTGTAATCTCCGCTCGCCGTGGAAATCCCCGTCGCGAACGAATCTGTCCGGGTAATCGGTCCGCTCTCCACCATATCCAAAGCTTTCCCCGCCGGCGCCCCCTCCAAAATATCCGTCAACACCACGTCCGCCAGCTCCATATCCACAATCCGCTGCGCCGTCGTCGACCCCACAAACCCACCGCCCACCACCGTTACCTTCTTCCGGCTCATTCCCATCTCCTGTAGGGGCGGCTTTACGCCGCCTCTCTTATTCTTGTGGCACAGGCATTCCTGCCTGTGCTCTTGGGTTCCTGCTTAACGCCACCAAACAACTGAACTTGAGGGTTTACCCTGAGCCTCGAAGGGTGCCCCACCCTTGGTTTGTAAGGGTGGGCTCTTACGATCGAACGCCGTAAACCTTCCGCTCTTTTCTTCTTCATCCTCCCGCACTACGAACTACGTTCTCCTACCTTCCCGCCGCCACCCCCACCATATTCTCAATAATCGCGCTCGCAAACGCGCTCGTCCCCAACTTCGTCCCGCCAGTCATCAACCTCTCCAAATCGTACGTCACCCGCTTCTGCTGGATCGTCTTCGCAATCCCATCCTCAATCAATTTCGCCGCTTCCTTCCACCCCAAAAACTCAAACATCATCGCCCCGCTCAACATCACCGAACTCGGATTAATTACATCCTTGTCCGCATATTTCGGTGCCGTCCCGTGCGTGGCCTCAAACACTCCATATCCATCGCCGATATTCGACCCCGGCGCAATTCCCAGTCCCCCCACCTGAGCCGCACAAGCATCGCTCAAATAATCCCCATTCAGATTCGGCGTAGCCAGCACGCTATACTCATTCGGCCGCAGCAGCATCTGCTGAAACACCGAATCCGCAATCCGGTCGTTCACCATCAACTTCTTCTTCCACTGACCCTTCCCATGCGAACCACCAATCGCATCCAAAGTCCGCTTCACCTCGCCGTAAATCGCCTTCTTGAAATCTTCCGTAGCCTGCTCCAGCCCGGGTTCGATCATCGCCGCATTCTGTTCCACGCTCAGACCCGGATTCTTCTCCAGATTGTCCAGAATCCAGCTCTCCCTCTCTGTCACCGTCTCCGCGCGGAACTCTTCCGCCGCCAGCTCATAACCCCAATCGCGGAACGCACCTTCCGTAAACTTCTGGATGTTCCCCTTGTGCACCAGCGTTACCAGCTTCCGGTTGTTCGCCAGCGCATACTGAATCGCCCGCCGCACCAGCCGCTTCGTTCCAAAAGGCGAAATTGGCTTGATCCCAACGCCCGAATCCATCCGGATCTGCTTCTTTCCGCTGCCCAGCATTTCCTTGTTCAAAAATTCCAACAATTTCTTTGCTTCAGTTGTGCCGCTCTTCCACTCAATCCCGATGTACACGTCCTCCGTGTTCTCCCGGAAAATCACCACATCCATCTTTTCCGGCTCCCGGACAGGAGAGGGAACTCCGTGGAAATACCGCACCGGCCGCACGCAAGCATACAAATCCAAAATCTGCCGCAGCGCCACGTTCAGCGAACGAATCCCACCGCCCACCGGAGTAGTCAGCGGCCCCTTGATCGACACGCGGAAGTCCCTCGCCGCATCCACCGTCTCATCCGGCAGCCACTGCTTGAACGCGTTGAACGCCTTCTCTCCCGCAAACACCTCAAACCACGCCACGCGCCGCTTTCCGCCGTACGCCTTCTCCACCGCCGCATCAAACACCCGCCGCGATGCCTTCCAAATATCTCGTCCCGTTCCATCGCCCTCAATAAACGGAATAATCGGATTGTCCGGCACCTTCAGCGCCCCGCCCTCATACCCGATTGCCTTCCCATCTCCCGGCACCGCCACCCCGTTGTACGTATTCTTCATAACTGTCTCCCGGTTCCTGAGCCTTTGTAGCGGCCGCCTTCTGAGGCGGGCGCCTTTTGCCCGTCCCGAATGACCGTACGGGGCGGGCGCCTTTCTCTTCTCTCTGAATCCCCACAAGCGCTAGTCTTTCAAGCCAGCCTCTTTGATCGTCCTCGCAACGTCACTCAACAAACGCACTTGAGGGTTTACCCTGAGCCTTGAAGAGTGCCCACGTTTCGCGCCTTTTGCGATACGTGGGCTCTTTACGATCGAAAGCCCTGCCCCTCCGCCTCTTACTCTTCGCGTTCTCTGTGTCCTCTGCGGCCCCTCTGCTAACTCTGTGGTGAACTCTTCTCTCTTTTCCCCTCACCGAACCCAAAACAATATCACAACGCCACCCTCACCCCGAAATCCTCCAGCGCGTCCAAAAGGTATTGTCCAAACAAAATTGATGAGCTATCAATAAAAGATGTCTGCGAACTCCATCCTAATCCGCCAACTCACCCCCGCCGACGCCGCCTCCTTCCGCGAACTCCGCCTCGAAGGCCTCCGCCTCAACCCGGAAGCCTTCGGCAGCACCTACGAATTCGAAAAAGACCAACCCCTCGAAAAATATTCCGGCTGGCTGACCAACTCCACTATTTTCGGCGCCTACCAAAATTCTCACTTGATCGGCACCGCCAGCTTCACCCAACTCTCCGGCCTCAAGGACTCTCACAAGGGCCTTCTCCGCGCCATGTACGTCCGCCCCGCCGCGCGTCGCTCCGGCGCCGGCCGCCAACTGGTCCAAGCCATCATCGACCACGCTCGCCAAAAAGTAGAGCAACTCCAACTCGCCGTAGTCAGCACCAACGATCCCGCCCTCCGCCTCTACCAATCCCTCGGCTTCCAACAATACGGCCTCGAAAAAAACGCCCTCAAGCACAACGGCCTCTACTCCGACGAAATCCTGATGTCCCTCGACCTCCTTTCTCCTCCTTCTTCCCTGTAGCGGCCGCCTTCTGAGGCGGGCGCCTTTTCCTCGTTCTCTTAGTTCCTAGATGTAGCGCTGGTCTTTTAAGCCAGCCTCTTTCTATCTAACTCTGTTTTTCCATTTTCAATTTTTCAATTTCCATTTTCTGACTTCTCCGTTCTCTCTGTGACTCCTCTGCTAACTCTGTGGTGAGCTTTTTCTCTTTTGTATCGCTCGCGTCAAACCACTCTGTCCCATTTTCTATTTTCCAATTTCCATTTTCTGCCTCCCCACCAGTCACTCCTCCTGTCGTATACTCTCCCCGCTTCACCATCTCACCTCATCCCGGAGGCTCTCATGGTGCTCGATTGGACCGCTTATAAAGCTCAGCTCTCAAAACTGATTCCTACATTTGCGAAACTCACCCCCGACTCCCTCAAGGGCTACCAAACCCTGTCCGACGCCAACAAAGCCAACTCCAAACTCGGCGAAAAAACCCGCCAGCTCATCTCCATCGCCGTTGCCGTCACCACCCGCTGCGACGGCTGCATCACCTTCCACACCGAAGCCGCTCTCAAAGCCGGCGCCACCCGCGAAGAAATCGCCGAAGCCTTGGGCGTCGCCATGGCCATGAATGCCGGCGCCGCCCTCATCTACTCTCTCCGCGCCCTGGACGCCGTCGACGCCCACTCCACCGCAAAGTAGGTACGTGTAGTGAAGGCTGTAGCTCAGGCCTTCAGCTTGCCTGCGGCGCGCAGGGCCTGAGGCCTTCCCCAAATGCCGCCGCGGCTTAAGCGAAGGATACGAGGTTCCTTTGCGGGAGCGCCGGAGGCGCGAAGGACGTAAGCACAGCGCGTAAGCGCTGGGACTCGATCACGAACACACAAAAGCGCCGTAGGTGCGGCACGCTCTTTATCCAAAACACCGATACGCGCACCGAATCACTGCACGCCCAAAAAACCGAGCAGGGAATTACGCGCTAAATTGTATCCAGGGAAAAAAGCGCTCGTCAGGACCGACGTCGCTCCGACAAATACGAGGTCAACAGCGAAAACACAAACAATCCAAACACTGCCAGACCAAGAATCATCACCGTCATGGGTTCACCCCCAAACACCTTATTTCAGAGCAAGCCTCCTGCCATCTTCCAACCCTTGCTTTACTTCGACTTACCACCCTCCTCTTGGGATGTCTGTATCCGCTACCCGACAACTTCTGCCATTCAAATCACACCCTCTTCACTGCAGTCCTAGAACTTCTTTCCCATTACCCGCTCAACTTGAAACTTCAAAAAAGCTTGTCATCCTCAGCGCATCCGACAAGGTCCGGTGTGTGGACTCCGGTAGTGTTCACTGGAGATAGCTGAAGGATCTCAACTACCACGGGCATCCTGAATTTCCCCTCTTGCGTGCTGTCTCCCCTCTTTCTTCTTCCCCCCAAACAAAAACGGCACAGCCAAAGCCGTGCCGCTCGCGTGCTTCCTGTTATCTGATCGCTGCTATCTGTTCGCCTCTTACCGATTACTGATTACTGATGTCTTTATCTTCTTCCCTCAGCTCTTATTCAGATGAATCGACCCATCCCCCGTTCTCACCACAATCGTCTGCCCCCCGCCATTCATCTTCCCCAAAATCTTCGTCGAACTGAACGTCCCCTCCACCATCACCGGAATCCCCAAACTGATCCGCCCATCATGCGTACTGGCATCCAGGTTCGCCTGCATCTCGCCGGGCAGGTCCAAATCCACGCTGCCATCCCCGGTATGAATATTCCACGGCGCGGCCACCGTCGATCCCTTCCCGGCACGAGCCGTCACGCTGCCATCCCCCGTCTTAATCGTCAGAGCATCAAACCGCCCTTCTACATTCACGTGCCCGTCGCCGGTAGTAATGTCTGCCCGGCCGTCCAGCGCTCGCCCCTCAATATGCCCGTCTCCCGTATGCAGCCTGATATTCCCCTTCGCCCCCTGCACGGAAATATGCCCGTCGCCCGTCCTTACATCCAGATTCCCGGTAATCGAATCCGCTTCCACCGACCCATCTCCCGACGTCACTTCCAGGTCCGCATCCTTCGGCATATGCACTTCCACCCGCAGGCTCGAATGCCGCACCCCAAAATTGAACCAATTGCCCCCGGTGTGCGTCTTCGCGATCACCTCCACCGAATCCCCATTCTGCGAAGTGCTCACCTGCAAATCCCGGTCCAGCTTGTACCCCGTATACTCCACCCTGATTTCCACCTGCTTGATGTCCCCCGTCGACACCCGCACCGACCCATCATCCGTCTGCACCCGCACATGCGCATGCCCCGACACGGTAAACGACTTGGCCACCTCATCCGCCCGCACCCCTGCCGGTGCCAGCAGCATCCCGCCGCCCAGCAAGGCTCCAGCCAACACCACGCCAACCGTCCGCATCCCCATCCGGTGCTCCAATGCCATCATATATAGGCCTCCGCGCCCGTCCTACAACCAGAAACGCAATCCCCACCCAAAATGTTCCCTTGAAACCGCTAGTGTAGGGCCCGCCTTCCGAGGCGGGCCTCTCTTCCTCTCTGCGCCCTCTGCGTTAAGTCTTCTCTTCACTGGTCGCCGGTCGCTGGCCACTGGCCACCAACCTCTCGCGACCAGTCACCAGTCACTACTCACCAGTCACTTCTTCGCCGCCTTCTTCTTCTCCCCCGGCTTGCCCTGAGCCCCGAAGGGCTTCGCCCGCAGCGCCCCCAAAAACTCTTTCACCGGCAACGTATTAATCACGTCCTTCTTCTCCAGCCAACCCCGCCGGGCCATCACCACCCCATACCTTATAAACGCCAGATTCCCCGCGTTGTGCGAGTCTGTCGAAATCACCACCTTCACCCCGCGTTCCTTGCACATCCGCAGGTACACATCCTTCAAATCCAGCCGGTCCGGATACGAATTGCACTCCATCGCCACACCGTGCTTCGCGCAGGCATCCAGCACCTTTTCCATGTCGTAACCAATCGCATCCCTTTTCAGCAGAAGCCGCCCCGTCGGGTGCCCGATAATCTGGCAATACGGATTCTCAATCGCCGCCAGCATCCGCTCCGTCATCGCCGCCCGGTCCAGGTTGAAATACGAATGAATCGAACACACCACCACGTCCAGTTGCGCCAGAATTTCGTCCGAATAATCCAGCGACCCGTCCTTCAAAATGTCCACTTCCGACCCCGCAAGCACGTGTATCCCCAGCTTCTTCGCATCCGCCGCCCGAAGCTTCTTGATGTGTTCCTCCATCCGTTTTTCGGTCAGCCCGTTTGCCACCGTCACTGCCTTCGAGTGGTCCGTAATCGCGATGTACTCATGCCCCAGTCCCCGCGCGGCTTCCGCCATTTCCTCGATCGAGTTTTTCCCATCGCTCGCCGTAGTGTGCATCTGCAGGTCGCCCTTGATGTCCCGCAGAGCAATCAGCTTTGGCAGCTCGTACTTTTCCGCCGCCGCAATCTCCCCGGTGTTTTCCCGCAATTCCGGCGGCACAAACTCCATCTTCAGCTTCGCGTAAATCTCCTCCTCCGTCCTGCCGGCAACGCGCTTCCCGCCTTTGCTTTTGTAGCGGCCGCCTTCCGAGGCGGGCGTTTTTTCCCCCTCCTCCAACACCGCCAACTCATACTCGTTCAGCGTCCAACCCATCTCATTCGCGCGCCCGCGCAAAGCTACGTTGTGCTCTTTCGACCCCGTAAAATAGAGCAGCGCCGCCCCAAAATTCTCCTTCTCCAGCAACCTTACATCCACCTGCAGCCCATCCTCCAGCGTGAAACTCACCTTGTTCTCACCATGCGCCAGAGTCTGGTCAATCCCCGGAAACTTCAAAATATGCTCCGCCAGCGCGTCCACTTCCTTCTGTTTCGTGTGCCCCGCCGCCAGCGTGACCAGCAAATCCAGATCCCCGATCGTCTCCTTGCCCCGCCGCAACGAACCCGCCGGCGTCACGCTCTCCACCCCTGCCCCCGCTTTTTTGATATGCGTTATAATCGCCAGCGCCGCTTCTTCGCCCCGGCTGATCAAGAATCTCCCCGACGACTTCTTGAACACTTCCACCGCTTTCAGAATGTTCTGCTCGCTCTTCTCTCCGAATCCCGGCAAATCCCGCAGTTTGCCTTCCTTCGCCAGTTTTTCCACATCCGCAACGCTGCCCGCCTTGAACTGACTCCACAAAAACGCCGCCTTCTTCGGCCCCAGCGATTGCAAATCCAGCACCTGCAGAATGGACTCCGGATATTTCTTCAGCAATTTTTTCCGCAGCGCGTAGTCGCCCGTCTTTACGATCTCCTCCAGATGCTCCACCATCCGGTCGCCGATCCCCGGCAATTCCGTCAGCTTCTCCGGCGTCTTCACCAGTTCCTCCACGGACTCCGGCAGGCTGTCAATCAGCTCCGCTGCCTTCTCGTAGCTCCGGTAGCGCCCGATGATCGCCCCGTCAATCTGCAACAGCGAAGCCGTCTCCCGCAATATCCGGGCAATCTGTTTGTTGTCCATGGCCCGTAATTATATTCCTCTCCGCCCCCCGGTAGCATAGGCTTTAGCCTGTGCTCTTGGGGTCCCTCTCCGTCTCTTTTTTCATGTACGGGCTGCTTTACGCCGCCTTCCTGGGGTTTCTTCTCTGTGAACTCTGCTTGCCCTGAGCGTATTTCGCGAAGGGTGCTCCGACCTCTACGTCCTCTGTGGTAAAGCCTTTCTCTTCTCTTGTTATTTCTTCTCCTTCTCTTCCCAAAATAAAAACGGCGGAAGCTCTCGCCCCCGCCGTTCATTCCAGATCCAAATTCTCTCTCAGGCGCCTTTTTTCACCTCGGCGGCCTGCGGTCCTTTGGGTCCCTGTACTATCTCGAATTCGACCGGATCACCCTCCTGCAACGTCCGGTAGCCATCCCCGGTGATTGCCGAATAGTGTACGAATACATCGGGCCCATCTTCCCGGCCTATGAATCCGTATCCTTTCGAATTATTGAACCACTTTACTGTTCCTTGCACTTCGTGTCTCCTTTGGACGGTGACTCTGGGGGCGGAATACCTAGACGCCGCCATGAGCACGAATTGCGCGGAGTGTATCAAAATGGAATGCTGAGTCAAGCGGACTCTAACAACTTTCTTACACCCTTGTGCATATTTATACGGCTTTTAAACGGTTCAATCCGCAAGAGCAGGGAAGCCTACCTTAAAAAAGTAAGGTAATACAAAATCCCCGCAATCGATTTAGCATCCCGCATTCGCCCGCTTTTGATCATTTGTTTCAACTCTTTCAGACGGAACGCCCGCACCTCAATCTTTTCGTCCTCCTCAGGCTGAGCCTCCCCTGCCTTCAATCCCTCCGCAAGCAGCAGAAACATCCGTTCCTCCAGAAATCCCGGGGTAGGGAACACATCCAGGAAAACCTTGTACCGTTTCGCCCGGTATCCCGTCTCCTCCAGCAGTTCCCGAGCCGCTCCCTGCTTCGGCGTCTCTTCCGGCTCCTTCCGTCCCGCCACCAGCTCCCACAAATATTGTCGCGTCGCATGCCGGTACTGCCTCACCATCACAATCCTTCCGTCCGGCAGTACCGGCAGCACCACTACCGAACCCGGATGCGTCACCACCTCTCGCGTAGCCCGCACCCCGCTCGGCTCCAATACCTCATCCCGCCGCAACCCAAACACCCGCCCCTCATAAATCATCTCACTCCCCAAAATCTTCGCCGTCCCCTTGCCCGCCTTCGTCACGTATCCCCCTTTGGAGTGCGGAAGCCCTGCTTCCGCTTTTACGATGTCCTCTGCCTAAACGCAGGAGGCGTGACACATATTAGCCCAGCGCGTAAGCGCTGGGTACCCATCCCGAAAGAACTCTCAAGCGCCGTAGGTGCAGATCTTCGATCACGTACAATCACAAATACGGCCGCCAACCGCCTCCTGCTCTCTGCTATCTGATCGCTATTATCCAATCCCCCGTCCCCGCGCTATACTTTCTCTTCCACCACATGCCCATCAACACCATCATCGTCGACGACGAAAAACCCGCCCGCGAAGAACTCGCCTTCCTCTTAAAAGCCTTCCCCGAAATTTCCCTCATCGGCCAGGGCAAAAACGGACTCGAAGCCGTTAACCTCATCAAAGAACACAACCCCGACCTCGTTTTCCTCGATGTCCAGATGCCCGGCCTCGACGGCTTCGGCGTCCTGCAAAAACTCGTCGAGCGCAAGCTCAAAGTCCCCCACGTCGTCTTCGCCACCGCCTTCGATCACTACGCTGTACAAGCCTTCGACGTAAACGCCGTCGACTATGTCCTAAAGCCGTTCGACAAGGCCCGCCTCTCCAAAGCCATCACCAAAGCAAAAAAAGAAATCGAAGCCCACACCAGCACCACCGAACGCCTCGAGCAGCTGGTCTCCCAGCTCTCCGCTCCCAAATCCAACTCCACCCAACCGTCCAAAATCCTCATCCGCTCCCAGCAGCGCATGCTCCTCGTCGACGCCGAAGACCTCATCTTCGCCTCCATCGAAGGCGGCCTCATCTCCGTCACCGCCAAAGACCTCGAAGGCTCCTCCAACTACCGCACGCTTGAAGAACTCCACGCCACGCTCGACCCCGACTCCTTCTGGCGTCCTCACCGCTCCTATCTCGTCAACATTCACCACATCAAGGAAGTCGTCCCCTGGTTCAAATCCAGCTTCATGCTGAAAATGAACGACAAAAAATCCTCCGAAATCCCCGTCTCCCGCCAGCAAACCAAGCGCCTCCGCGAACTCTTCAAACTCTAGTGGCACAGGCACTCCTGCCTGTGTCCGCTAAGCCTCATCTGGGTCGCCGTCGCAGAATGCAACCACTTGATTAATCAGGAGTAGATGTTCGCTGAAGTCCCTTGAGGGATGATGCGCTCGACCACTTCCAATCTTCCGGTCGTTTCACCAAACCGGCGCCCACCGGGTTGTACTCAATGTAAAAACGAATTTTGCCAAACTCCCTCTCGTCCCTCACCCAATGGTCATACGACTCGTCTTGCCAGAATGCCTCGCCACGCCGTCCCAGAATGCGGTTTGCATCACGTGCGCTAACGCCCTTAATCCCGCGCATGATCCTCCTTAACGGGAGTCGCGGCGTAATGAGCAAATGAACATGGTTCGGCATCACGACGTACGCATGCAGAAGGTATTGTGCTAGAGGATTCTCACCGCGAACCATTGCATCTTCGACGCATCCTGCAATTCTTGCGTCCGACAGCCACCTGGGGCCAATTTTCGCACGATCGAGCTGCAGGTCGAGGCGCTTAAACCGTGCTCCAGCCTTCTCGTTTTCATCATTTTTGGTCCGCTCTGAAAGGCTTCCGCTATGTGAGACAGGCGCACAGTCAGGAGTGACTGTGCCACCCGGCGAGGTGCCATACAGCCGCCAAGTGACAAATATGCATGCGCCCCCTGGATGCCAATGGGGGAGATTCCTTGCATAGAAGGTCATAACAATGCTTTTCGCCAGATAGTAAATATAAATATATCATATCTGTTAGTAACTAAGGCCGGCAACGCACTGTGGCACAGGCACTCCTGCCTGTGCTCTTGCTTTAGCTTCTGTCTAAAGTAGGAAGATTCCCACACCCGGCCGGCTACAGGACTGTCACCGGTCCCGCTCTTCCAACAAATCTCTTCTCAACCTGTAAATCAAGCCTACTTCTGCTGCAGCGAATCCACATACTTCGCCAAATTGTTGACCCGCATCGCCCGCGCCTGCTGGTTCTTGTCCGTCGCGCTGAACAGCGGCCCCCACACCGGCATTTCCGAAGTCCCATGCGCCCTGTTCTGCGCGCCAAACTCCAGCACCGATTCCACCTTCAACGCCACCGATTTTTCTCCGTAACGCTTCGCCATCGTCGTCAAATCCGGTGGCGCCGTCTTCAACGCATCCGCCGCGGGCCCTCCGCCCTTGCCATCGGTTCCGTGGCAAACCGCACAATAATCCTTATACATCTGCTTGCCCGAACTCGGATCGCTCTTCACCACCGGCACTTTTTCAATCTTCTTCTGGCTCGTCTGTGCCAGCCCGGTCCCGCTCCCAAGCAAAAACGCACCCAGGCACAGTCCCGCCGCATACACACCCAACGCACTTGTCATTCGCATGGTCGTCCCTCCGTCCCCATGCTCCCCCACAAAACACAACCCCGCTGTGACCCATAACCATCCCAGTTGCCGCCAAATCACCCGCCGAATTCCACGGATTTGTAGGGCTCGCCCGGCCCTCCGACTCTGCGAACTTCGCGCTCTCAGCGAACTCTGCGTTAACTCCCAATCTTTATTCTTTCTTCTAATCTCCCGTCCCGACCAGCCTCTTCGTCCTCTCCCTCCGCAACCTCGCGAAAAACCCATTTGCCCGCGCAATATCCTTCGCGATCTGCGCTTTCAACTCCTCCGGCCCGGCAAACTTCTTCTCCTCCCGCAATTTCTTCCAGAACCGAACCTCAATCCGCTTGGGGGAAAAATTTCCCGAATAATCCAGCAGATGCGTCTCCACCGTCAGTCCCGTTCCATTGAAAGTCGGCCGCATCCCCACATTCGTCACGCTCCGGTGACTGCTCGGTTCCCCCTCCATCACCGTCCGCGTGACATAAACTCCCCGCGCCGGCAGCAACTCCTGCTCCGCACGCAAATTCAGCGTCGGAAACGTAAACTTCCGCCCCGTCCCCGTTCCCGCCACCACTTCTCCCGTTAACGCAAACGCACGCCCCAGCATCCGCGCGGCCCGAGTTACGTCGCCCTCTGCAATCAATTTGCGGATCATCGTGCTCGATACAATCTTTCCGTCCACCACCACCGGTTCGTGCACGATCACGTCAAACCCGTCCCGCATTCCCATTTCCCGCAAAAACTTCACATCCCCCGCCTGCTTGTGCCCGAACCGGAAATTGTCTCCCACCACCACAGCCCGCACTTGCAGCTGCCGCACCAATATCTCGTCCACAAACTCTTCCGGCGTCAGCCGCGACAATTCCACGGTAAACGGCAAAACCACCGCCGCTTCCATTCCCAACGCCCCAAACCATTCCAGCCTCTGCTCGTTCGTCGAAATCCGCAGCGGCGCCGACTCCGGCCGCAGCACCTTCAGCGGCGGCGGCTCAAACGTCAGCGCCGTAGCCACCGCCCCGCTCTCCCGCGACAATCCAATGCAAAACTCCAGCAGCCTCTGGTGCCCCAAATGGATCCCATCAAAATTCCCAATCGCAATCACGCTTCCTCGTCCTCGTCCCGATTCTTGTGGCACAGCCATTCCTGGCTGTGCTCTTGGGGTGCTCTTCTCTGCGTCCTCTGTACTCTTTCTCTGTGTCCTCTGTGTTAAATCTTTTTTTTCTTTCCCAAAAGTTGCAGCCCAATCCTCCGCCGAGGTGAACACCACCACCCGCCCAGAAGCCTTTTGCTTTTCACTCGCCACTCGCCACTCGCCACTCGCCACTTTTTCGTCCACCTCAAACGTCAACCCGTCATACGCCAGCTGCACCTGCGGATACCCCGCCTTCCGCAATCGTTCGTTCGTAGCCGCATGCCCCAACTCATGCGCAACATGCGTGAACCACGCCCGCTTCGGCTTCAACCTGTCAATCACCGCCAACGACTGCTCCACCGTCATATGCATCGGATGCGGCACATCCCGCAGCGCATCCAGAATCAAATCGTCCAATCCCTCCAGCAATCCCACACTCGATTCCGGCAACCGGCTGAAGTCCGTCAAGTATGCCGCCCGCCCAAACCGGAATCCCAGCACCTCCATCTCTCCGTGTACCAGCGGCACCGGCACGAACCGCACTCCCATCACCTCGAACGCTCCTTTGATCACATGCAATTTCACGCTCGGGATGCTGCTCAACGTCGGCTTGTCGTCAAACACGTACGCGAACGCCCGCCGAATCACGCGAAACGTCTCTTCGTTCCCATACACCGGCATTGCCGCCCGCTGCTTGAAGTTGTACGGCCGCAAATCATCAAATCCCAAAATGTGATCCGCGTGCCCGTGCGTCAGAATCACCGCATCCAGCCGGTCGATTCCTGCTCGCAAAGCCTGCGTCCGGAAATCCGGCGTCGTATCAATCACCACATTCTGCTCGCCCCGCGAAAGCAACAGCGAAGGCCTCAGCCTCTTGTCGTGCGCATCCGCCGACACGCACACCGCGCAGTGACACCCCAGTGTCGGCACGCCCATCGACGTCCCAGACCCCAGCACCGTCACCCGCAATCGTTCTTTACCCATTTTCGCCATCGTCACAACGCAATTGTCCCACACCCCCACCCGCCATTGTAGGGGCGGCTTTAGGCCGCCCTCTCTCGGTTTTCTTTTACTCTTCTCTCCGCTCCTCCGCGTTTTCCTTGTTCTTCCTCTTCTCCCAAACAAAAAATCCCGGATGCCGCTAGCCAGCATCCGGGATCTTCCCAATCTTCTAACTTCTAATTTCCAACCTCTAACTACTGCTTCTTGCCCTTCAACGCCCCCTGCGCCTGCGCCATCTGCGCCGCCATCGCCTTATTGATCTCCAGGTACGTCATCTTCAGCTTCCCCAGCAGATCCAGCAGCATCGAATCCTCTTCCGGCGCCAGGTTTCCCTTCGTCTTCACGTGCAGCGCATCCAGCATGTCAATCAACTCCCGCGCCGCCTCCGGATCAATCACCGGCTCCCCGGTCCGCGGATCGGCATACGCTCCCAGCACCATCGCCGCATTGCTCCCGATCATCCGCACCAGATTCTCAAACGCCTGTACCTTTTTCGGTGTCTCCACTGGAGCCGCGGTCTCTGCCGATGTCTTTGCCTCCGCCGCCGCTTGCGCCACTGCCTTTTCCTTCACCTCTTCCCGCCGAGCCTCGCGTTCCTGCTCTTCCACCACTTCCTTGCGCATTTCGCCTTCGGCGGTAAACGGCCGCCGGTCGATCACCTTGAATCCCTCATCCTGCTTGTGTTCAGACACGGTGTTCTTCCTCTTCCTCAGATTCCTTTGTATGGAATCACCCTCAGTTTATCACGGGAAGGGAACTCCGCCCTCGCGACTATCTCGCGGAACCCGCAACTACTTCCTGCAAAGTGAATCCCTTCTGGCTCTCCTAGTCTCCGAGCCCCACCCGGCGCAACAAATCCTGAAACCTCGGATCATTCCGCACAATGTCGTAAATAGGGTCAACCTTCAAAGCTGTCATCGCATTCGAGTGCTGCTCGTACGCTTGCTCCAGCCAGTTCAGCCCTTCCTCCCGCTGCCCCATCCCCAAGTGCGCCCACGCCAGGGGGGCAGCATCTAGGGAATGCTTCTCGCTCATTTCCTTCATTTTTTCAAGGGCGTTTAGTGCTTGCGTCTGGTGTCCCCACTGTCCGTAAATGCGTGCCTTCGCCGACCAGTACCACGGGTCCCCACCCATCATCCGCTTACCGTCTTCAATATCCGCAAGCGCTTTGGCGTACTGCCCCTTCCCCGCGTACGCAAACTCAATCATGTGTGCGTGCGGGAAAGCGGGATCCATGTCCAGCACCACGCGTAACTGTTCTATCGCCCGATCATAATCTCGCGCGAAATAAAACAGCACTCCGCGGTCCGTGGCAATGATCAGCGACAGCGGGTCAAGTCTCTTCGCCTCGTCGCTCTCCTTAAACGCCTCTTCGAACCGCCCTCGAAATCCTAGATGCTCCGCGTACCAGTGATGCGCGGTCGCATAATTCGGGTTCAGCTCGATCGACCGCTTGAATTCTTTTTCTGCCGTCTGCCAGTCCCAATCGTAATTCTGCACGATCAGTGCCAGGGCCGTGTGTGCTTCTGGCAGCTTGTCGTCCAGTTCCAGCGCCCGCAGTGCCGCGGCCCGCGCCCGTGGCATGTACTTCGAAGCAGGTGAAAGAGTGTAGCCGCTCAGCAATGTATAGGTATTTGCCAGTCCGGCATAGGCCGCCGCGGATTGCGGATTCTTCCGGATCGCTTCTCGAAAGCACGCGACCGCCTGCTCAAACCCGGGTAACGTTCGTCTGTTCAGGAAATACAGCCCCTTCAGATATTGGTCGTACGCCTCGTACCCTTCGCGGGACATCGCCAGCTTTGGTTTCGCCGCCACCAATTTTTTCGTTCCCAGGGTCTGTTGGATTTCATCCGCGGTCTCCAGTGCGATTTCGCTCTGCACTGCCAACAAGCTCTGCAATTCCCGATCGAACTCCTTCGTCCACAGCCGCGTCTGGTCTCCAGCCCGCACCAGTTGCGCGGTGATCCGTACCCGCTCAGCATCGCGCCGCACGCTTCCTTCCAGCACGTACTGCACCCCTAACTCGCGCCCGATCTGCGCCGCATTCTCTTGAATGTTCTTGTAATGCATCACCGACGTTCGCGCGATCACTCCAAAATGTTCCGGGTCCATCAGTCCGAGCTGCGCAATCATCTCCTCCGTCAACCCATCGCTGAGATATTCCTGCCCCGCGTCACCGGTCAGATTCTGGAAGGGAAGCACGGCCAGCATCACTCTCCCGTTCCTGGCTGCAGCCAGCCTCACCGCTTCTCGCTTCGCGGCTTCTCGCCCCTGTACCCACTTAACGCCAAACACAATCCCCGCAACCACCAATATCCCAACGACAGCGCCTGCCACCCAACCCGCCCTGCTCGTTCGCGGCTTCTCCTCTGGCTTCTTCCGTTCTACCCCCGTCCATCCGCTCTCCCCGCTCCAAACGAAGTCCCGGATCGGCGCGGCTGGCTCTCCCAGTTTGATCACCTTCTTGGCGCTGCCTTCCGCCACCTGCGCTTCCACCTCCTCAATCATGCGGTAACCCACCTTCGGCATTGTCTCTATGTACCTGGGCGCTGTCGCCGAATCGTTCAGCACCGCCCGCAACTCCTTGATTGCCGTGTTCAGCCCATGCTCAAAATCCACGAACGTATCCGCTTGCCATACCCGTTCCCGCAGTTCTTCCCGCGTCACCACGTCCCCGCCGCGCTCCAGCAACACCTCTAGCACCTGAAGCGGCTGGGGCCGCACCTTTATCCGTCTTCCTTCTTTCAGGAGTTCTCGCGAACGGGGCAACAGCTCAAATGGACCGAATCGGTATCTCGCACCCGGGGCTGCCATAGTCCAGCCTTTCTTGCGTGCCGGATTCTCTCCCCACCGTCCATCAATTGCAACCTAATTTTTCTGTTTTCAGCCGCTTGCGCCTTCACCTCAATTACACCTATTTTCTATCCTGCCTCCATTGCTCCTTTCCCTTCTTTCTGCAATTTAAACCTTAAGAAGCTGTCGGCTGTCCCCCCTCGTACCTTACTCGGCCGAATTTCCAGGAGGACCTGATGTTCAGCAATAGCAACCATAGCCGCGCAATCTTGCCTGGTCGCCGGCGCTTCGTCCTGCTCCTCGCCTGGCTCGCCCTCGCATCGGCCGCCACCGCCGTCGTCATCCCCAACCTCTTCCCATTCCGCGACCCCACCGGCCTCGTCTCCACTTACAACGCTGCCGGCCCCATCGACGGAAAGAATCCTTTCTTCCAAAGCATTGGCACCAATGGGCGCTCCTGCGCTTCCTGCCACCTTGCCAGCGATGCCTTCGGCCTCGGAGTCTCCAGCGTCAACGCCATCTTCCAAAGGACCGGCGGCAAGGATCCCCTCTTCGCTTCCGTGGATGGAGCCAATTGCCCGAACGTCACTCCGTCTGGAAATCCCTCCGATCACAGCCTCTTATTGAAAAGCGGCCTCATTCGCGTGGGCATCACTCTCCCCGGTACCACGCAGTTCACCATCAGTGCCGTTCACGACCCCTACGGCTGCGCCATCGTTCCTGATCCCGCTTCCGGCTTGCCAACCGTTTCCGTTTACCGCCGTCCGCTTCCGTCGACCAATCTGGGTTTCTTGAGCACCATCATGTTCGATGGTCGTGAAACCATTCAACCGCTCAACAACGCGGCAACCTTCCGTGCCAATCTCATCACCGACCTCATGCATCAATCTGTCGATGCCACGGTCGGTCATGCTCAAGGTGCTACTCCAACCGTCGAGCAGCAAACTGCCATCGTCAATTTCGAACTCGGCCTCAATTCCGCTCAGGCCTACGACAACTCCGCCGGCCTGCTCTCCAACTATGGCGCGGGCGGCGGCGCTTACAATCTCTCCCGGCAGGCCTACCACCCGGGCGCCAACGATTCTCTCGGCAAGGATCCCAGCGGCCAACCCTTCAATCCCGCCGCCACCTTCACCCTCTTCAATTCATGGGCCAATTCCCGCTCATCTTTTTTCGCATTCCTCGGCCGGGACGACGTCATGCGCAAACGCATCGCCGCTGGCGAAGTCCTCTTCAACACCCGCCCGCTCACCATCTCTAGCGTTCGCGGCCTCAACGATAACGCCGCTCTCGGCGCAACTCCCATCGCCCCGTTCACCGGCAACTGCACCACTTGCCACGACACTCCCAACGTCGGCAATCACTCGTTCCCGCTTCCGCTCGATATCGGCACCGGCCACAATCCAGCCTACGAATCCGATCCGCTCATCGCCGCCGGCGTTTCCCAACTCGATTTTCCCGATCTGCCCGTCTACCAGATCAACGGTTGTCCCAATCCCTTCGCCACCACGCCGTCCGCCGAACCCTACATCATCTACACCACCGACCCCGGCAAAGCGCTCCTCACGGGCCTCTGCAGCGACGTCAATCGCCTGAAAGGCCCCATACTCCGCGGGCTTGCCGCGCGCGCTCCCTATTTCCATAACGGCGCCGCGCAAAATCTTGACCAACTCCTCAACTTCTACAACCAGCGTTTCCAGATGAACCTGACCGACGAAGAGAAGGCCGATCTGATCGCCTTCCTCAACTCTCTCTAGCTCCGTTGCTTTCTTAAGCCCGCGCCCGGCAATCTCCCTCCAGGCGCGGCCTTTCCCATGTCCTCCTCTCTTCTCTGTGTCCTCTATGGACCTCCTTCCGGCTTCTGTGGTAAAGCCTTTCTCGTCTCTTCACTGTTTTCCATCTTCAATTTTCCAATTTCTATGTTCAGTCTCCTTGTCAAACCACTTGGCCCGCCGTAAAGTTAATCTTCCAGGAAAAAACGCGCGCATGCCTCCGAAAAAACTCTCTCGCTCCCGCAAAAAATCAAAACCCAAGCCCCGCCGCGCCAAGAAATCCCCACGCCCACAGAATCCCGGCCCCGCTTTCGCCAAGCTCGCCGCCGTCATGGCTCGCCTCCGCGCCCCCGGCGGCTGCCCCTGGGACCGCGAGCAAACCCACTCCACCCTCCGCACCTACCTCATCGAGGAAGCCTACGAAGTCCTCGACGCGCTCGACTCCCGCGACGACTCCAAGTTTGCCGAAGAACTCGGCGACCTCCTTCTCCAGGTCCTCTTCCACGCCCAAATCGCCGCCGAAGACCTCCGCTTTTCCATCAACGACGTCATCCGCGAAATCCACGACAAAATGATCCGCCGCCACCCCCACGTCTTCGGCAAGGTCAAGGCCAAAACCTCCGCCCAGGTCCTCCGCAACTGGGAACTCCTCAAAAAACAAGAGCGCCAAAGCAAAGCCGACAATGCTTTTGTAGGGGCCGGGCTTGCCCGGCCATCTTCCGACTCCCACGTAGCGCCGGCTTCCAGCCGGCAAGCCGAAAACGAGCCCGCCCGCGGGAGCGACAGCGAAGGCGGGTCCCTCCTCGACGGTGTCCCGCACACCATCCCCGCCCTTCTCGAAGCCTTCCAGCTCACCCGCAAAGCCGCCCGCATCGGCTTCGACTGGCCCGAAGTCGAAGGCATCTTCGACAAACTCCACGAAGAGTCCGCCGAACTCCGCGAAGTCCTCCGCAAAAAAGAATCCGATGCCCGCATCGAAGGGGAACTCGGCGACATCCTCTTCGTCGCCGTCAATCTCTCCCGCTTTCTCAGCGTCGATCCCGAAATCGCGCTCCACAAAGCCAGCGCCAAATTCACCCGCCGATTCCACGAAATGGAAAAGATCGCCCGCGAGCAGGGAACCACCCTCGCCGCAATCCCCCGCCCCCAACTCGAATCTCTCTGGGACCAATCCAAGCAACGCGAACTTTCCCAAATCCTTTCAAAATGAGTCGACACGCCTCCGCGAACTCTGTTTATCTCTGTGTTCTCTATGGTAAAGCCTTTCTCTTCTCCGGGCTGTTAGCTGTAGGCTGTAGACTATCGACTTTCTCATGACCTCCCAGATCCAAATCCGAAAATGCACCACCCTCCCCGACTTCCACCGCTGCGTCGAACTCCAGCGCGCCGTCTGGGGCGAATCCGACCTCGAAACCGAACCCTACGTCACCTTCGTCGTCGCCACTCAAACCGGCGGCCAGGTCCTCGGCGCTTTCGACGGTCCCACCATGGTCGGCTTCACCATGGCCCTCGTCGGAGTCCGCGGTAAAACTCCCTACCTCCACTCCCACATGACCGGCGTCCTCCCCGAATACCGCGACCGCAAAATCGGCCGCGCTCTCAAACTCTTCCAGCGCGAAGAAGCACTTTCCCGCGACATCCGCCTCATCGAGTGGACCTTCGACCCCCTCGAAACACGCAACGCCCACTTCAATCTCAATCGTCTCGGCGCCTTCGTCCGCACCTACATTCCCAACTTCTATGGCATCACTACCAGCCCGCTCCACCGCAATCTCCCCACCGA
>DASYXF010000174.1:0-17682 GCA_035935335.1 Candidatus Acidiferrum sp. | reverse complement strand
AAGAAACCCAAATACTATGTGCTGGAAATGCTGCCGTATCCTTCGGGGACGATGCACATGGGGCACATGCGCAATTACACGATTGGGGACGTGGTTGCGCGGGTAAAAAGAATGCGCGGGTTCAACGTACTGCACCCGATGGGGTGGGACGCGTTCGGCTTGCCGGCGGAAAACGCGGCGATCAAGAACAGGACGCATCCGCGGACCTGGACCAACAACAACATTGGGGAATTTCAGCGGACGCTGCGGCGTTTCGGGTTCAGCTTTGACTGGCGGCGGGAGATTTCCACGTGCGAGCCGGAGTATTACCGGTGGAACCAGTGGTTTTTCCTGCGCATGCTGGAGCGCGGGATTGCGTACAAGAAAAAGAGCCGGGTGAACTGGTGTCCGAAGTGCTGCACGGTGCTGGCGAACGAGCAGGTGGTGAACGGCGGATTTTGCTGGCGGCATGAAGATACTCGGGTGGAAGCACGGGAGATTGAGCAGTGGTTCTTGAAAACGACGGCGTATTCGGAGCAATTGCTGGAGGATTTGAAACAGTTGGAAGGGAGCTGGCCGGATCGCGTGATCGCGATGCAGCGGAATTGGATTGGGAGGTCGATTGGGGCGAAGGTTTGGTTTGAGGTGGAGAGTGAACAGTCTACAGCCGACAGTCCACAGCTGAAGAGTGAAGAGAAGAACGCTGGCCGGCAGGATGCCGGCGCTACCTCGAAGATTGAGATTTTCACTACGCGGATTGACACGATTTATGGAGCTAGCGCGATTGTGCTGGCGCCGACGCATCCGTTGGTTGCGCTGTTGATTGCGGGGACGCCCGAGCAGGCGAAGAACGAGAAGAAGCTGGCGGAGATGAAAGTGTCTTCCGTGAAAACGGAGGATATTGCCACTGCGGAGAAGGACGGGTTTTTTACGGGGCGGTACGCGGTGAATCCGTTCAATGGGGAGAAGGTGCCCATTTGGGTGGGGAATTTTGTGCTGCTGGAGTATGGTACCGGGGCGATTATGGCGGTGCCGGCGCATGATGAGAGGGATTTTGAGTTTGCGAGTAAGTTTGGGTTGCCAATACCCACGGTGGTGACGCCGGGCGAAATTGGAAATAAGGGCGACCAGCGACCAGCGATCAGCGACCAGGAAGCGAAGAAAGAAAGCCAAAAGGCAGCCGCGCCGTTCACAGATTACGGATACAGCGTGAATTCGGGGAAGTATTCGGGGCTGAAGTCGGAAGACGCGATTGAGCGAATGGCTTCGGATGCGGAGGCCCAGGGGTTTGGGAAGAAGGAGACGATTTTCCGGCTGCGGGATTGGGGGATTTCGCGGCAGAGGTATTGGGGCACGCCCATTCCGGTGATTTATTGCGAGAAGGATGGAATGGTGCCGGTGCCGGACAAAGATCTCCCGGTGCTGCTGCCGGCGAATCCGAAATTAACGGGCGAAGGGGAATCGCCGCTGGCGACCGATCCGGAGTTTGTGAATGTGAAGTGTCCGAAGTGCGGTGGACCGGCGCGGCGCGAGTCGGACACGATGGATACGTTCGTGGACTCGTCTTGGTATTTCTACCGCTATGGCGACCCCCACAATGATAAGGCGCCGTTTGATCCGGCGAAGGCGGCGTATTGGTTTCCGATTGATCAGTACATCGGTGGAATTACGCATGCGATTCTGCACCTGCTGTACTCGCGGTTCTGGTGCAAGGTGATGCGGGATTTGGGATTGGTGAAGCACGACGAGCCGATTGCGCGGCTGTTTACACAGGGAATGGTGCAAAAGGGCGGCGTGGCGATGTCGAAGTCGCGCGGGAACGTGGTGGGCGCGGAAGAAATGGCGGAGAAATATGGAGCGGACACAGGGCGGATTTATACGTTGTTTGCGGCGCCGCCGGAGAAGGATTTGGAGTGGAGCGAAGAGAGTATTGATGGGGCGTGGAGATTTTTGAATAGAGTATATCGGGTAGTAGAAAAGCATGCGGACCGAGTCAGAGCAGAGAAAGGCTATACCACAGAGTTAGCAGAGGGGCCGCAGAGTGCGCAGAGAAGAGAAACCCAAGACCCAGGTGCAAGAACGGCACCTGGGGCACCCACGGAAAAGGAAAGAGAACTACTGAGGAAGGCGCACCAGAGTTTGCAGCGGGTGACGCAGGATTTTGAGGGGCGTTGGCATTTCAATTCGGCGATTGCGCAGATTATGGAATTGGTGAATGCGATTTATGCGGCCGAGCCGTTGGATGAGGGAGTGCGGCCAGCGGTGCAGAAAGAAGTGCTGGAGCTGGTGACGTTGATGCTGGCGCCGATGACGCCGCACCTGGCGGAAGAGTTGTGGGAGATGCTGGGGCACAAGGATGGACTGTGGACCGTGGCGTGGCCGGCGATCAATGAGGAGTTGGCGAAAGAAGATGAAGTGGAAATTCCGGTGCAGGTGAATGGAAGAGTGCGGGGGAGAGTGACTGTACCGGCCGGGAGTTCGCAGGATGAGGTGATGAAGAAGGCGACGGCGGATCCGGGAGTTGCGGCTCATCTGGCGGGGAAGACAATCCGGAAAGTGATATTCGTGGCGGATAAGATGTTGAATATTGTGGTGGGGTGAGGAAGAACTGAACGCAGAGGCACGGAGTTCGCAGAGAAGAGAGACCCAAGAGGGGCACGATTTATCGTGCCCCTACGTGTTTTCGGACTAAAATCAGCGGGTAGATGAGGCGAGCGGAGAAAGAAGCGGAGAAAGAAGGGGAGAAGAAGGCGGCATAAAGCCGCCCCTACAGGAGACGGAAATGGAAGGGACCGCGAAAATGGCGCAGAGCAACCCAGAAGCGAAGAGCACGGCCAGGAATGGCCGTGCCACCGAGGCGAAGGCGATACTGAAGACGGAGCGGGGCGGGATTGTGGTGCTGGATTTTGGCGGGCAGTATACGCAGTTGATTGCGCGGCGGGTGCGCGAGCAGCAGGTGTTCTCGTCCGTGTTGCCTTGCAAGAGCTCGCTCGAAGAGATACAAAAACTGGAGCCGGCGGGGATTATTTTGTCCGGCGGCCCAAGTTCTGTGTACGACAAGGATGCGCCGGTGTGCGATCCGGCGGTGCTGGGGCAGGGGATTCCGGTGCTGGGAATTTGTTACGGGATGCAGTGGATGGTGAAGAATCTGGGCGGGAAAGTGGAGCCGGTCGAGAGGCGCGAGTACGGACCCGCGCATTTTAATCTGGAAAAAGCGGAGAGCCACATCCTGGGCGGGTTGCCGGAGACGCTGAAGATCTGGGCGAGCCACGGGGACAACGTGTTGGAGCTGCCGCCGGGGTTTCAGCTCACGGGGAAGACGGCGAATGCCATTGCCTCCGCGGAAGATCACAAGCGGAAGATGTACGCGGTGCAGTTTCATCCGGAAGTGAATCACACGGACCGCGGAACGGAGATTTTGCGGAATTTTCTTTTTCGGGTGTGCAAGGCAGAGCCGAAGTGGAGCGGGAAAGCGTTCATTGAAGAGACGGTGGATGCGATCCGCGAGAAGGTGGGAACGCACCACGCGATTTGCGGTTTGAGCGGCGGGGTGGACTCGACGGTGGCGGCGGTGCTGGTGCACCGCGCGATGGGCGAGCGGCTGACGAATATTTTCGTGAACACAGGTCTGCTGCGTAAGAACGAATTTGAACACACGCTGGAGATGTACCGGGAAAGACTGGGCCTTCGCGTGATCGGCGTGGACGCTTCGGAACATTTTCTGGCGAGGCTGGAGGGCGTGAGCGATCCGGAACAGAAACGGAAGATCATCGGGCGCGAGTTCATCACAATTTTTGCAGCGGAAGCGGAAAAGCTGCAGAAGAGCGCGGCGGGGGACATCAAGTTCCTGGTACAGGGGACGCTGTATCCGGATGTGATCGAGTCGGTGTCGGTGAAAGGGCCTTCAGCGACCATCAAGTCGCACCACAACGTTGGCGGGCTACCGGAGAATCTGCCGTTCGCGCTGGTGGAGCCGCTGCGGGATTTATTTAAGGATGAGGTGCGGCGGATTGGAAAAGACTTAGGATTGCCGGAAGAGATTCTGGTGAAGCATCCGTTCCCCGGGCCGGGGCTGGCGGTGCGGCTGCTGGGTGCGATCACCAAGCCAGATTTGGAGACGCTGCGAGACGCGGATGCGATTGTGGTGGAGGAGATCCGGCGAGCTGGACTCTATGAAAAAGTCTGGCAGGCGTTTGCGGTGCTGCTGCCGGTGCGCAGTGTGGGCGTGATGGGGGATGGAAGGACGTACGGATTGACGGTGGCGGTGCGGGTGGTGCAGTCGGACGACGCGATGACGGCGGACTGGGTGAGATTGCCGGGAGAAGTGCTGGAGCGGATGTCTACGCGGATCGTGAATGAGGTAAAGGGCGTGACGCGGGTGGTGTACGACGTGAGCAGCAAACCGCCGAGCACGATTGAGTGGGAGTGAGGGAAGAAGGTAATCAGTAATCGGTAACCAGTTATCAGGCAGAGAGTTTCGTGGTTGAGTTTGGATGTTCGGTTTAAGTTGAGGTCCGTCACCTATCCTTGTCGGATAGGTTCAGGATGACAAACTTTCGGAGTATGGGCAGAGCAGGGGAAAGGAAAAAGCCGCTCATGGCGGGGGCGGAGCGGCCTCTTCGAGTACGGGTTGTTCCTACGAGTGCGTGGAGCGAATCGCCGAACGGCTACCGGTTGGCCATTTTCTGGGCCATATACAGCAGCAGTTTGCGATCTTCCTCGTCGGCTTTGCTCAGCAAGCGGCGAAGCTTGTTGAGATAGCGCGCTTCTTTTCCGGCGCTGCCCCAGGCGATGTCGTCAGACGACTTGCGCTTGGGCAGATTCGGAAGTTGAGGCGGCTCTTCACCGTCGTAGAAGAGTTGATAAAGTGGGCATTCGAGAGCGCGCGCCAGTTTTTCCAGAGTTTCGATGGCCGGAACCGTGTGGCCATTTTCAACACGGGAAATGTAACAACGGAGGAGACCAGTACGCTTCTCGATATCACCCTGGGAGAGTTTCTTTTCCTCGCGCAGAGCGCGAAGACGATCACCGATAATCATGCGGTGAGTATTCCATAGATAGTACACGGTAGCAAGTCTAAACTAGTGGAAAGCTGTGGAATTGGCGCGGCTATATGGGTAGGCTCGGATAGGCATCCCAAGGGCAAGGGAAATAATTTACCGTAACCAAAGACCTATGGAACGCGTCCCAAAACCAGTGGCTCTGGCACTGACAGGACTGGGGAAACCCAGGACGGCGGGGGAAGAGGTCTCGGCGCGTGTGGGGGAGGACCGGGAACTGGTCCGGCGCGCGCAAAAGGATGATAAGGAAGCATTTGAGGAGCTGGTCAGGAGGCACCAAAACCGCGTATTTGCGGTGGCGGGGGGCATCCTGAGGAACCGGGAGGACGTGGAAGACATAGCCCAGCAGGTGTTCCTGAAAGCTTACTTTTCTATAAGAAGGTTCGACCAGAGGGCGGCGTTCAGCACCTGGCTGTATAAGATCACGGTGAATGAATGCTGGGACCTGCTAAGAAAAAAGAAGGTTCGGCCGCTGGTGTTTGAGGCGGAGTTGAGCGAAGAGCAGGCGCAGGTTTACCAGGATTCTTCGCAGCAGTCGGATGGCAGGCCGGATGCGGGCGAGCGGCTGGCGACGCGGGAGCAAGTGGAAAATCTGCTGAGCTGCCTGGAAGAGCGCGACCGCACAATGCTGGTGCTGAAGGAAGTCCAGGGATTTTCGGTGGAGGAGATTGCGGAGCTGATGGAGATTAATGCGAACACGGTGAAAGTCAGGCTGTTCCGTGCTCGGCAACGCATTACGGAGCGAATGCGGCGAAGGCGGGGGGCAGCAGCCAGGTAGACGGGGAGTTCGAAAGCGGGCGGGAGAACAGGAATCGGGAAGAAAAAGAGGTAACAGAAGAATGGGGAATCTTTTGAATCGGGACGAACAGAATTGCAGGCGTTTTCTGGATGCGCTGGAGGAACTGCCACTGAGCGGCGGGGCGCGAAAGAGCGCCGAGGAGTGGCGGGCAGACCTGCCCGAAGCGGAAGACGTACACGCGGGCGGCTGCGAGGCTTGCCGGGCGGCGCTGGAGGAGTTTGCGGAAACGCGGAATGCCCTGGCGGGAGCGGCCCTGCACGAGCCTGGGCCATGGTTTACGGCGCGGGTGATGGCGGCGATCAATGCGCGGGAACAGGAAGTGGAAGCGCGGGACGGCGTGTGGATCAGCGTGCGGCGGCTGGCGCCACGGCTGGTGGCGCTGAGCGCGCTGCTGCTAGCACTGGGCGGAAGCTGGGCACTACAGCTTGGTAAGTCGGATGGGGTGAACGCGGAGCGGCGGAGCGGCGATATGGTGTTCGACTCGTCGGTGGCGCCGACTTGGTATGACGACGGGCTTGGGATAACAAGCGAGGTTCGGCCATGATCCCGGATATCCGCAAGAAAGCGGCAATTTGGCTGGCGTTGGTGTTCATACTTGGAACAGCAACTGGAGGAGTGTTTGGATACAGCCTGGCACGAAGGAGTTATGCTGCGACAAAGACGGTAATACCGTCGGAGGCGGAGCGCCGGGCGAAAAAGCTGTCCGAGATGACCCAGGCGATCGGGTTTTCGCCGGAGCAGGCGCAGAAGGCGGACGGGATCATCAAGGAAGCACAGACAGAGATCCGGGCAATCCGGGACAAGAGCGACTCCGAGGTAGACGTAGTGCGCATGAAGACGCGGGGAGAGATGCGGGCGTTCCTGACCCCGGAGCAGTTGCCGAAGTTTGAGCAGTATATCCAGCGGATGGACGAAGAGCGGAAGAAGCAGAAAGAGGCGCAGGCGGGAAAGTAAGATAGAAAATCGAAATTGGAAAATAGAAAATGGGAAGAGGGGAGGCCAATGGCCTCCCTTTTTCGTTTTTGCACCGAGCAAAGAGCACAGGCCCTTCGAAGCTCAGGGTAAACAGGAGTGCCTGTGCCACAAGATCCGGGGGCAAGTTAATGGTCGAGGTAGAAAGTTCCCGTGGGAAGGAGAGGAAGAGGAGAGTTAACACAGAGGGCGCGGAGGAGGAACCCGGAGAGCACAGAGAAAGAGAACCCAAGAAGGCGGCCTAAAGCCGCCCCTACATTTGGTATGCTACGGCGCATGAAACGCACATTTTTGATTGATACGGATACGGCTTCGGACGATGCCGTGGCATTGATTATGGCGCTGCGGCACCCTAGCGTGGAGGTGGTGGCGATTACTACCGTGGCGGGGAACGTGGACGTGCGGCAGGCGAGCCGCAACGCGTTGTACACGGCGGAGCTATGCGGATCGAACGTGCCGGTATTTACAGGGGCGGAGAAGCCGCTGCGGCGGGCGCACTGGAGCGCGGACTGGTTTCACGGGCGTGATGGATTGGGGGATCACGGGTATCCGGCGCCGCGGCGTGCTCCGGAAAAAATGGAGGCAGCGGAGGCGATTGTTGAATTGATCGAGGGGCATCCGGGAATTGTGATGGTGACGCTGGGGCCGTTGACGAATGTGGCGCGAGCCCTGGAGAAAAGGCCGGAGATTGCGAAGAAGGTGAGCCGGTGCGTAGTGATGGGCGGGGCGCCTTGCTGCGAGGGGAATGTGACGCCGGCGGCGGAATACAACATCTGGTGCGATCCGGAGGCGGCGCGAGTGGTGGCGTGGAGCGGGTTGCCGGTGGAGATGGTGGGCTGGCATTTGTGCCGTGGAGAAGCGGTGCTGAATTTGAAGGAGATTGAAAAGGTGATGGGATTTGGGACGGCAGTTGGGAAATTTGCGATCGAGTGCAACAGCCGGGCGCAGGAAGCGTTTCATGTGCAGACCGGGGAGCATGGGATTTCGTTGCCGGATCCGGTGGCGATGGCGGCGGCCTTGGATCCATCGATTGTGATGTCGGCGTCGGAACATTTTTGGGATGTGGAGACAGAAAGCGATTTGACGCGGGGAATGACGGTGGTGGACCGGTTGAATGTGGCGGGGGATGAGAGGAACCGGGAAGTTTGGGCGGAGCAGATTGCGAATGGGCGGAAGGGAAAGATTGTTTGGAGGATTGATAATCGGCGGTGGAAGGAAGCGTTGTATGAGAGGTTGAGGTAAAGGGAATCGAAAATCGAAAATCGAAAATCGAAAATCGAAAATCGAAAATCGAAAATCGAAAATCGAAAATCGAAAATCGGGAGGAGAGGTAACACGGAGGACACAGAGAAAGAGCACAGAGGGCGCAGAGAAGGAAGACCCAAGAGGGCACGATGTATCGGCGATGTATCGTGCCCCTACAGGTTTGTGGTTGGGGCGGTTACTTGACGGCGCCGACGGTGAAGCCGGAGATGAAGCGGTCGAGGAAGAGGTTGTAGAGGAAAGCTACGGGGAGGCTGGCGATCAGGCAGGCGGCCATGAGGGCGCCCCAGTAATAAACGTCGCCACGGACGAGGAAGATGGGGATGCCGGTGCCGATCATCTGGTTGGATTCGGAAGAGATGAAGGTGAGGGCGTAGACGAATTCCTGGGTGACGAGCGTGAAGGTGAAAATAACGACGGTGAGGATGCCGGACGTGGAGATGGGAATCATCAGTTTGAGGAAGGCGCCGAAGCGGGTGAGGCCGTCGACCATGGCGGCGTCTTCAAGTTCGCTGGGAATGGATTTGAAGAAGCCCATGAGCAGCCAAATGGAAAAGGGCACGGTGAAGGTGGGATAGACGAGAATCAACCCCCACAGGGAATCCTGCAAGCCGAGGAAGGCGATTACGCGCGAGAGTGGAATGAAGAGCAGCGTGGGCGGTACGAGATAGGTAAGGAAGATGGCGATGCCGAGGCGCTCGCCCCAGCGTCCGGCGAGGCGGGCGAGCGAATAGGCCGCGGGAATCGCGAGGACCAGCGTGATGAGCACGACGATGACGCCCACGAACGCGGTGTTGCCCAGCCAACGAACAAAGCGAGTTTCCGTGAAAAGAAATTTCAGGTGGGCCAGCGTGGGGCTGGCGTTGAAGAGGAAGGGATTGTTCTCCATCGTGTAGAGATCGACGTTCTGTTTGAAGCTGGTGATGACCATCCAATAAAACGGAAAAGCCAGCAGGGTGGTGAACACGATCAGGACACCGGCGCGGACGAGTTTGCCCGCGAGGCGGAGGGAAGTTTTTGTTGGAGGCATCAGTTGACCTCCGAACGGCGCGCGACGCGAAGCATGAAGTAGGCGAGGATGACGAGAAGCGGAACGAGGAAGAGGGAGATGGCGGCGCCGGCAGCGAGGTCGCTGCCCTGAATGCCGAGAGCGAAGGCGAGCGAAGGCAGAGTTTGCGTGGAGTCAAACGGGCCGCCGGCGGTGAGGATGTAAACGACCGTCATGTCCGTGAAAGTGAAGATGAGGCCGAAGAGAACGGCGACACTGAGAATCGGGCGCATCATAGGAATGACGATCTGGAGTTGTGTGCGCCAGAAGCCGGCGCCGTCGACCGAAGCGGCTTCAGGAATGTCCTTGGGGATGGCGGTGCGTCCGGCGAGAAGAATTACGGTGGAAAAGGGGATGACGCGCCAACTGTGAACGAGCATGACGGAGGCGATGGCGAGAGACGGTTCGCCCAACCACATGGGCGCGCTGAAGGGTTTGTAGAAATGCAGCGCGACCAGGACCCAGGAGATGACGCTGTAGATGGAATCGAGCAGCCACTTCCAGCCAATGGCGCCGAGCGAGATGGGCGCGACCCAGGGAAGCAGAATCAGAAAACGGACGATGCCGCGGCCGCGGAAAGCGTTTTCGAGTGCGATGGCGAGAATGTTGGCGCAGACGAGGACGATGATCTGCGAGCCGATGGTGAAGATGAGCGAATTGCGAATGGCGATGCGAAAGCTGGGGCTTTGCAGGATGCTGCGGAAATTTTCCAGGCCGACATAGTGGAGTTCGGTGTTGCCGATGCGCGCGTCGCTGAAGGCGTAGAAGACGGCGAGAAGAAACGGGCCGGCAACGAGGAGCAGGATATAGAGCGCGGCCGGGGCGAACATGGCGGTGCTGAGGAAGGGGCTTTGCGCCGCAGAGGCGGATTTTATTTTTGCGGCGGCTACTGCCATGAGACGTCTTTCGAGGGCACGCGCTTTTGGGTGGCGCGGTCAAAGAACTTCAGCGTGCGGGTGGGGACGACAAAATCATAAACACCGCCGAGTTCCAGGTGCTTGGCGTTGGGGATGCGGGAGACGACTTTTTTGGCGTCAAGTTTTCCGCCCACGAGAAGGCCGGAGACGATCCACTCGGAGCCGAGGTATTCGGTGTTTTCGACCCTGAAGCGCAGGGGAATGGTTTCGCCGGTGACGCCGGCGGCAGGAAGAAAATGTTCAGGGCGGAAACCGACGATGACGTCGTTGAGTTCGGCGAGATTCATGGGTGGAGAGCCGAGAAAGGTGGCGACGAAGGTGTCGGCGGGATCGTCGTAGACTTCGGTGGGAGTGCCGAGCTGATGGACGTGGCCTTTGTTGAGGACCAGGATACGGTCGCCCATGGCCATGGCTTCAACCTGGTCGTGAGTGACGTAGATGGAGGTGGTGCCGACGCTGCGGTGGAAGCGCTCCAGCTCTTCGCGGGCGGAGGCGCGCAGCTTGGCGTCGAGATTGGAAAGCGGCTCGTCGAGCAGGAAGACGGCGGGCTCGCGGACGATGGCGCGGGCCAGGGCGACGCGCTGGCGTTCGCCGCCGGAGAGTTCGCGCGGCTTGCGGTCGAGGAGCGCGCCGATGCCGAGAAGTCCGGCGGCCCATTCCACTTTTTTTTGGTGCTGATCCCGGGGGACATTTTGCGCTTTAAGAGGGAAGGCGATGTTCTTGTAGACGGAGAGGTGCGGGTAGAGCGCGTAGCTTTGGAAGACCATGGCGATGCGGCGATCGCGGGGCGAGAGGTTGTTGACGACTTTTCCGCCGATAAGGATTTCGCCGGAGGAGGGATTTTCGAGGCCGGCGATCATGCGGAGGAGAGTGGTTTTCCCGGAGCCGGAGGGGCCGAGGAAGACGAGGAATTCGCCTTCGCGCGTTTCGAGGCTGACATTGTTAACGGCGCCGAGATGACCTTCCTTGAAAACTTTGGTTAGGTTGCGAGTTTCGACGACAGCCATTCTGGATTCGTCCTCGGAGAAGCGGATAGAAGTGGTTTGGTTTCGTTGAACACCTTACATGAAGTGGGGAGATTGCGCCAGGCTGCCAAGGCCTTGCGCCTACGGGAGAGTTTTACAGGCACCTCTCAACGAAAAGAAGAGAAGAGAATTTGAGGCGTTGGATCGTAAGAGCCCACCCCTTGCAAAATTCGCAAAGGATGGGCACCCTCAAGTTCAGTTGGTGATCAGCATTCCAGAAATCCAAGAACACAGGCAAGAGGGCGGCGTAAAGCCGCCCCTACATTCGGATGTTACTTCCAGCGGGCGAAGATGCGGTTGTATTCCTGTTCGGCGGCCTTGGCGGCATTTTCCGGGGTTTCGTCGCCGCGGGCCACTTTCGCGAACATGGTGGGGATAATCCAGGCTTTGAACGCTTCGTCGATGGCGGCGGTACCATAGCCGGGATAGCCGATGTTGGTAGCCCAATCGAGGACATCGCCGAGGACTTTGTATTTGTCCGGCGGATTGGCGCGGGGGTCGTTGGCAATTTCTTTTTTCAGATCGGGAACGGTGCTGGGGAAGCAGGGGAAATTGTAGAACTGGCCGACAATGAAGCCTTCGTGGAAGGAGTCGATGTAGTCGATGAGGAATTGCTGCGCGCCATCCTTGTTTTCGGCGAATTCCCAGATCAAGTAGCAGTCCATGACGTGTTCGGCGGCAATGCGGCGCGCCGGGCCTTTCAGGGCGCGGGAGATCATGATCTTGCTGTCGATGGGAAGATGCTCGCGCTCGGATTGACGCGTGATGGAGATGGCGTTGGCAACATAAGAGACGCGGCCGGCCAGCATGGCCTGGTTGTTGGAAGGCGGAGTCCAGGTGAAGACCTCGGGAGTTTCGGACTCCTGGTAGAGGGCCTTCATGAATTTTAGGGCTTCAATGGTTTGCGGGGAGTTGATGGTGACGTTGCCGGCTTCGTCCTGTTCGGCGCCGCCGAAGGACCAGAGCAGGGCGCGCATGGCCATGGAGGTGTCGAGCTCCTGAGAGAGGCCGAGGCCGCAGGGATGTCCGTTTTTGTCGCGGATTTTCTTGGCGCCGGCGCGGAGGTCGTCCCAGGTGTCGGGCCCGTTGGGATAGCCGGCTTCGGTCCACCAGTCCTTGTGCCAGTTGCCGGGATCGGGAGCGTAGGAATCGGAGAAAGCGAAATAGCGCTTGGTTTTGGGATTGTAGGTGGATTTATGGGCGAGATCGATTTTCTTGCCGTGGCGCTTTTCGACTTCCTGATAGACGGGCCCCATGTCGATGGTCTGCTTCTCGTACGCGGCGGGCGGAGAGAGGAGCATGAAGAGGTCGTGGCCCTTTTGCGCGGAGGCTTCGGAGGCGGCCTTGGCGGGGAGGTCGACGAGGTTGATGTGGTCGACGATGACGTTGGTGTTGTGCTTCTGCCCCCATTGCTTGCAGAAGGTGCCGTCGAACCAGGTGTCGTAGGCGGGGACGAAGTGGCTCCACTGAAGAATCTTGAGCGTTTTTTGCTGAGCGATGGCTCGCTCCGGGAAAAGGAATGCGGGAGAGGCGCCGGCGGCGAGAGCGGCGGCGCTGGTGCCGGCGACCTTAACGAAGTCGCGGCGAGTGAAGCGATTCTTTTTTGATTTTTTCATTTCGTGGAAGACCTTTCCTCGAGAGATATGAAACCCCGGAAATCAGGAGTACACCGAAAAGGACATTTGGAACCAAGTATAAGGATCGAGGATGAATCGAAAATTGGATTTACGGCGACGGCAGTGGAACATTGTGCGCAAGGTTGAGGTTTAGATCCTTCGGGGCACGGACGGCGCGCCCCGAAGGATGACACGGTTATGGTTGATACCAAGCACGAATGAGGCAGCGTCCACCGTAAGGTGGACGCTACGGTTGGTTTAGAAGCTGAAGATTACGCCACCTTCGCTGCGTAGGTCGCGCCATTCATGTTGAGGAATGCCCTCAAACAGCGGATAACGCGGAAGGCCGGTTGCCGGATTGATTTCGGTTGCCGTGTTGGCGCGGGTACGGTAGAGGGACTGTTCGAAAGCGAAGGAGACCCACTTGTTGAGTTTGTAGTTGAGGGTGCCGACGCTCATGTCGCTGCGAGAGCGCGAGCTGGCCGAGGCTGAAATATGGAGCAGGTCGTTGGTGTTGGCCTGGTCGGTGCCATAGAGCAGGTAAAGCGACCAGCCGGCGTGGCGGCCTTCGGGGTCATGGCCGAACCAGCGCGAAAGGGGCAGGCCGAGTTGCGTGAAGCCGCCCTTGGCGCGGACCGGAAGTTGGGGAATGACCACGGGAACTCCGGCAGAGTTTACGCCGAAGAGCACGGTGGAAGCGCCGTCAATGGAACCTGTGCTGGCGAAGACCGAGGTTGCGGTGCCTGTCGCGTTGAGGTTCGTGGGAGTGAAACCGCCGACGGCGTTGTAGTTGGAGAAGAGCTGGCCGGCGAAATAATATCGCAGGTCGCTGCCGCTGTAGTATTTGCCGATGAGAGTGGCAAAGCGTGTCGGCAATTGCCATTCAAAGTCCCAGCCGTTGGTGTCGCTACCGACACGAGCACCGGTCGGAAAAGCGTTTTGAAACAGCTTGGGGTCGTATGCGGTGTCGGTTTGGGTATTGATGCCGTTGGCAAGAGGAACGGCGGAGCCGAGGACGACGGCCGTGCGGTGGCCCTCTTGAAAGCTGAAGATGAGCTGAGCGGGAGCCACGCCGGGAGAGTTGTCGAGCTTGAATTGGCCGACGATGCGGCCTTCGACCTGGGGCGTGTTGCTGTCCGGGCCCTGGCGTTCGCCGTAGCCCAATTGGTTGGAAAGGTTGGCGGCAGATGGCGGCAAGCCGATGGCGGGCAGGACGACGGCGATTTCCGGCATGAGCTGGAATTTGCCGAAGTCATGCGTGTAGCCCGAGCGGAACTGCGGGGCACGCTCGTAGATGTCGCCAAAGGCGATACCGAGGCCGGTGGTCTCCAGCATGTTGGGCAGGGTGGAAGAACCGAAAGGAGTCCAGTCCTGACCCATCACGGCGGTGAGAGTGTTCTTTTCGTCCACGCGCCAGTCAATGCGCCCATAAGCCAGGCGGATGGATGGGTTGTAGGAGCGAATCGAAGAGAGGTTGCGGTTATCGGAACGGTTGAAGTTTCCTTCGAAGTCCATTTCAAACTTTCCGGTGACCGTGAGGCTTGAGCTGGAGTCGGCCCATTCGAAGTTGGTGCCGAGGCGAGTGGAGCGCGCCTTGACGTGGAATTCCGGCGCCGCAGTCGGACCTGAGTCGCCGAGAAAGCCGGGCAGCGGGAAGTCGTCGCCGCCAGGCGAAGAGCTATCGTGAATGAATGTGGCCTTCAGGAAGCCGTACGGCGTGATGCCGATGCCGGCGAGCTTGATGGCCGGTTTGAGCTCACCCTTGGGAATGCCGCCCACCGCGAAAACGCGGATGGGGTTGGCAGCGGAAAGAGTGGTTGGTGAAACCGAAGCGCTCTGCTGAATGGGCACTTGGCCTGACGGAGTCTGCTGCTGGTCATCCAGATCGGCGGAAACTGCGCTGGAGGATGGCGCGGCAGCGGAGGCAGGCGCACCCGCGGCAGGAACGCGATAGACGGTGGGAACCACGCTCGTGGGAGCCGAACTGCTGGCCGAAGCGTTCACGATACCCGGCGCGCCCACCATCTGGTTGTAATCGGTCTGCGAAATGACGCCTTTGGAGAGAAGGAGTTTCGCAAGCCGTTGATCGGCATCGCTGGCAGAGGATGCCTGATTGATTTGCGCAACTTCTTCCGGAGTGAGAATTCCCTTTGCCTGGAGAATATGGACAAGCGGACTGGCAGCAGGTGCGGATGTCGCTTGCTGCTGCGCGGACGCGAGTCCAGCCCAAGTCAAAGTTACAGCGAGAAGCACGGCGAGATACACCACAACCCCATATCGTTTCCCGAACATTTACGAATACCCCCCTGTGACCTACGTTTAGTGTGTAGGTCAGGTAAACAACCACGAACGGGCCTCAAACGCCCCGTACTTAATACTGGTCAGTGTCAGATGTCAAGAAATCCTTTGGGAAATCGGGGAGAAGAGGGTTTTTAGGGGCCGGGCAGGGCGGGTACTGCCAGTAGCGAAGCGGAATCACGGGCGAACCTCGTTAACGATAGGAGGAACTAACGGAAGAGGGAACGACTGGCGGAGGTGAGATGTGATCGGTAAACAACGCAGAGGTCAGGTGACCCGTAAAGATTCTGCGGCTGGAGGACGTGAGTTGTGATAGAAGGATTATAAATTTCGGTTTGAGGGGACTCCGCGAGGAGTTGGCCGGAATGCGGTGCAGGCTACGAGGCAAACGCAATGAACACTTTCCCGGTGTTGCTGGCGGCGCTGTGCGTGTACGCGATCGGATACCGCTATTACAGCGCGTTTATCGCGGCGAAGGCGCTGGCGCTGGACGACCGGCGGCAGACGCCCGCGCACACGTATGAGGACGGACACAATTATGTGCCGTCGCCGAAGTGGGTTTTGTTCGGTCATCACTTTGCGGCGATTGCCGGAGCGGGGCCGCTGGTGGGGCCGACGCTGGCGGCGCAGTTTGGATTTGCGCCGGGATTTTTGTGGATTCTGATCGGGGCGGTGCTGGCCGGCTGCGTGCAGGATTTCATCGTGCTGGTGGCTTCGGTGCGGCACAAGGGGAGATCGCTGGCGGACGTGGCGCGAACGGAGGTGAGCGGGTTCACGGGGCTGGTGACGATGTTCGCGGTGCTGCTGATTCTGCTGGTGACGCTGGCGGGGCTGGGAATCGTGGTGGTGAATGCGCTGGCGAACAGCCCGTGGGGCGTGTTCACAATCGGGATGACGATTCCGATCGCGCTGCTGATGGGATGGTTCATGTTTAAAAGCACTCCGGGCCAGATCAAGGTGGGAGTGCCGAGCACGGTGGGCGTGGTGCTGCTACTGGCCAGCGTGTGGGGCGGGCACTGGTTCGCGGGGACGCAATGGGCGTCTTCGCTGACGTTTACGCCGCACCAGATTACTTACCTGATGGCGATCTACGGATTTGTGGCGTCGGTGTTGCCGGTCTGGTTGCTGCTGGAGCCGCGGGATTATCTGTCGACCTACGTGAAGCTGGGGACGATTGCGCTGCTGGTGATTGGGGTGTTCATCGTGCATCCGGACATCAAGTTCCCGGCGTTTACTGAATTTGTGCACGGCGGCGGGCCGATCATCAAAGGGAAGCTGTTTCCGTTTTTGTTCGTGACGATTGCGTGCGGCGCGATTTCCGGATTTCACTCGCTGGTGAGTTCGGGAACGACGCCGAAGATGCTGGACAAGGAGTGCGACGCGAGGTTTATCGGATATGGCGCGATGGTGGCGGAGAGCCTGGTGGCGGTGCTGTCGCTGATCGCGGCGTGCTCACTGTTTCCGGGGGATTATTTCGGGATCAACGTGCCGGCAGATGCGTTTGCAAAGCTGGGGCTGCACACCGTGAATCTGGATCTCTTCTCGAGCGAGGTGGGAGAGAAGCTGGCGGGACGGACGGGCGGAGCGGTTTCGCTGGCCGTGGGCATGGCGCAGATTTTCCGGGGAATACCGGGAATGACGCGACTGATGGGCTATTGGTATCACTACGCGATCATGTTTGAGGCGTTGTTCATTTTGACGACGATTGATACCGGGACGCGCGTGGCGCGGTATGTTTTGCAGGAGCTCTTGGGCAAAGTGCACAAGCCGTTTGCGAATCATGCCTGGCAGCCGGGGAACATGATCACTACGTTTTTTGTGGTGCTGGCGTGGGGCTACTTGATTTATACGGGAAGTATCTCGACGCTGTGGCCGCTGTTCGGGACGGGGAACCAGTTGCTGGCGACGATTGCGCTGGCGGTGGGGACGGCGTTCCTGATCAACATGGGGAAGGCGAAGTATGCGTGGATTACGGTGGCGCCGATGCTGTTTGTGGGAACGACAACGCTGACGGCGGGGGTGCTTTCCATCAAGAATATTTTCTGGCCGATGACGAAGAAACCGGGATTTGTTTTTCAGGGATACCTGGATTCGACGCTGATGGCGATTTTCGTGACCGGCGTGGTGCTGGTGTTGCTGAATGTGGCGCGGCGGTGCTGGCAGACCTTGCATGGGGAACCGATCCCGAAGGAGGCGTTTGGGCCGCCAGCGGTGGGAGAGGGGTTGCCGTCGAGCGGGTGTTGTTAGGTGCGGGGAAGAAAAGACAAGAAAAGACAAGAAAAGACAAGAAAAGACAAGAAAAGACAAGAAAAGACAAGAAAAGACAAGAGGGCACGATGTATCGTGCCCCTACATAATCTGAGAACTGCACGGTGGATGTGGTGGAGGAAAATTAAGAATGGCCGGTCGGCGTGACCGGCCATTTTTGTTTTGGGGAGAGAAAAGTTACTTGGCGTTGCTTTTGTTTTTGGGAGAGGCTTTTTGGAGGGTGGCGAGCAGCATTTTTGCACTGGGTGGGACCTGCGCCGCGTGCTTAAAGACTATCTCGCTGGCCATGATTTCCGTGCCGTAAAGTTTTTTGTTGGCATTGTTGTCGGCGCGGAGGGTGGAGCCTTCCAGGGAGATGCCGGCGAAGAGCCCGCGAGCGCGAGAGTAGGAGAGAATTTCGGCGCGCAAGGCGACGTCGCTTTCGGCGGAGGCGGTGC
>DASYXF010000173.1:0-4832 GCA_035935335.1 Candidatus Acidiferrum sp. | reverse complement strand
GGCTTGGTGACGGGGATGCATTCGACTACGCCTGGGAGGGATTCGAGGACGCCGAGGTCGATGGCGCCGTTGTTGCCGGTGATGCCGATAGCGGTGCGGCCGGCGCCGGGGATGGGATGGGCTTTCAGGCCGAGGGATTCGATTTTCTCGCAGACGGAGCGGACTTGTTCGTCCGTGGCGTGGGATTGCATGACTACCAGCATCGGTGTGTCCTTTTGGGAGCGCGGAATGAATCAGTGTACAAGAGAGAAACGGAGGCGAGCAAATTGGGCCAGCGGGATAGCAGGGCAGTCAGTAGTCGGGAGTTGGTAGTTGGGAGTTAGGAACCGAGAGTCAGTAATCAGCGATCAGTAAGAGGGCTTCGTTGTTTGGTTTTGCGGTTTCGGGTTGGCTGGAAAAGCGGGAGCAGGGCTGCCGCACTCCAAAATTGGCCGGCAACCTGTCGGGAGGTGGGAGCATCTATTTTTGCGAAAGCGGAACCTTGCCCAGTTGAGGATGAAGTGGACTGTCCAGCCGCCGCTTTCGATTGCTGAAAATCTGCACGGAGGAGAGACGCATGAAACGCATGCTGCTGATGCTGGGGCTTGGTGTGTTGTTGGTGCCGTGTGTGCGGGCGCAGGGAGATCATGTGGAGGCGGGAGTGTTCGCGGATTATTTCCGGATGTCGCAGACGGATAATAATTATCTGGGTTTGGGGGCGCGGGCAGGAATTCGCGTGTTTCCGCATGTGAAGCTGGAAGCGGAAATGGCGTATGACTTCGACCAGGGCTTCGGGGAACAGACGACAGGTACCGGTGGAACCGTGGTAATTCAGAATGCGAACATTCATATTTTGCACGGATTGGTCGGGCCGAAGATCGAATTGGGTCACGGGCGGGTGAGGCCGTTTGTGGTAGTGAAGGGCGGGTTCGACAAGTTTTTTGTGAACTCCTGCCCCACTTCGTTCAGTTGCGTTTCGAGCCAGATTGCCAATCTGCGCGGCAGTAATGTGAATGGCGTCTTTTATCCCGGCGCCGGGCTGGAAGGGCACCTGGGGCCGGTTGGATTGCGGTTGGAGGCCGGCGACGAGATGTATTTCGCGAGCGGGACGCACCATAATTTGCGGATGGCGTTCGGACCGTTTATCCGGTTTTAGTTGCGAGAAGCGACCGGATGGAGCGTGCCGCGTTTGCGGCACGCTCTTTTGTTTTGGGGCGACGGCGGAAGAACCGGGAATTTACCGCAGAGGCCGCTGAGGGGCCGCAAAGATAACGGCGGAGTCTGGGGGTGACGTTTCTTGTTAGGGGAATTATGATGGTGCGGTTTGTAATTATTCTGATGATGGATCGGGGAGGCGGATTTGGTTAAGAATCTGGTGATGAGGGTGATCGGGTTGTCGGCGGTTTGCGTGATGGTTGCGGGTGGGGCGTGGGGGCAGGGGAAGACGCCTAGCCCGGCGCTGCTGGTGTTGAGCAAGGAGGAAAGTTTCCTGGCGATTGTGGATCCGGCGACGCTGAAGGTGGTGGGGAAGGTGGACGTGGGGGCGCATCCGCATGAAGTGGCGACGAGTGCGGATGGGAAGATTGCGATCGTGACGAATTATGGGAATGACCACGCGGGAACAACGATGTCGGAGATCGACCTGGTGTCGCGGAGCGAGGTGGGGAAGGTGACGTTCCCCGGACTGGTGGGGCCGCACGGAATTGCGATTCTGGGGGACAAGGCTTATTTCACGGTGGAGGGAGATAAGTCGGTGGGCGTGTTTGATTTTGTCGCCAACAGCATTGATCTGCACCTGGTGCTGGGGCAGAAGCGGCCGCACATGCTGGCGTTGACCAAGGATGGGCGGACGATGTGCGTGAGCAACATTGAGTCGAACACCGTGTCTGTGGAAGAGATGAAGAAAAAGATTACGGAATGGACTGGGACGAACGTAAAGGTGGGGAAGGGGCCGGAGGGCATCGATATTTCGCCGGATGAGAAGGAAGTGTGGGCGGCGAATTCGGGCGATGGGACGGTGTCGATAATTGATCTGGCGTCTAAGAAGGTGACGCAGACGGTGGATGTGAAGACGAAGCACTCGAACCGGTTGAAGTTTACGCCGGACGGGAAGCTGGTGCTGATTTCGGATTTGGGCAGCGGGGATCTGGTGGTGGTGGATGCGGCTTCCCGGAAGGAAGTGAAGCGGTTGAATCTGGGGAAGAGCACGGAAGGGATTCTGGTGCAGCCGGACGGCGCGCGGGCGTTTGTAGCGGTCAGTGGCGACGACAAGGTGGCGGTGGTGGATCTGAAGACGCTGGAAGTGACGACGACGTTTGCGATTGGGAAGGATCCAGACGGGATGGCGTGGAGGAAGTGAGGGAGAAGTGACGAGTGGCGAGTGACGAGTGACGAGTGACGAGCAAGAACAGATTTCACCACAGAGTTAGCAGGGGGCCCGCAGAGAACGCGGAGAGCGCAGAGGAAAACATCATCCTCAAGAACGGCTCGTACTGCACCAAACTACTTCTCGCGCGGGTGACGGATTTCAGACAGCAGTTTATCGTATTGTTCTGGTCGAGCGGCTTCCTCGGCTTGGCCTAGCTTCCAGCTTTTTGCGAAGGTTCTTGCAAACCAAACATTCGACTGCGCAGCAGCTCTCACTCGAGGAAAAATCAGGTCGAAATGAAATTGGAGCAAGCGCTCGACCAAGAGGGTTGCAATCGCTGCACTCAGATCCTCTTCATCCGGAAGCGAGCCCCATTTCAACACAAACGGCCAGATTGCTTCCGGTTCAGATTCAACAAAGTCCTCGATCTTCATGATCGCTTGCCAGCGAGGATCATTCTTGCCATCCGGCGCCGGCCGACCGGGCAGGAGTGCCTCCGCAGCTTGAATTGCGTAGTGAACATTCGCCTCAGCAACAAGACTGCCGCTTACAAATTCTAGGACGCCTTCGATGTGCTGTTTGGTAAGGCCCTCATAGAGAGCGACTATCTCTTGGACGGTCAAGCCGTCTTCCAGGTTATCGAAGAGAGCGGAGACGGGAATGCGCGTGCCGTGAAATACCCATGCCCCACTGAGTCTATCGGGAACGCTTTCAACGGCCGGACAGTTTTTCCAATCGAGAGTCATAGCGGCGAGTCTAGAAGTCACATTTTATAGTGTCAAACACGTGGATACGAGTTGAGAATGCAGAAAGCATTGAGGAAAAAAAGAAGAGCAGAAGGCAGAGAAGAAAACCGAGATGCCCGATCGTAAGCGGTGCCGCGACTGGAACTAACGAATGCGGAAAGAAACTTCCAGCTGGATCCGCATTGGGACGGGAGTACCTTCGGGATCTTTCGCCGGCTCAAACCGCCAGTTCTTGAGGTTTTCGAGCGAGACTTTGTCCAATGAGGCATCCAGGGATTTGGTGACGCGCGCTTGCTCGATTTTCCCATCGGGGGTGACGACACCGGAAATAATGACTGCGCCCGAAATCTTGGCGCGCCGCGCGGAATCGCTATAGGAAGGATTCGGACAGTAGGCGCATTTTGGAAAAGCAATGCCGTCTAGACCGTAGAAATAGAAAATGCGGCCGGAGGCGTTGGTTGTGGGAGGGAAGTTACCGTCGAACTGCTCGTTGAGTTCCTCCCGATACGGAACTCGAAAGAGTTCTTTGCCTGCAAGGTCCGTGAGAACCAAATCGATCGAGACGGAATGATTGCCGGGCACAACGGTGCCGTAAAGAACAGCATCCGGATTGAAGGCGGCGGTGAATTTTGCAAGGACGTCGGGATTCGAGAGGTTCTGGTCCGTCCAGCCGGAATCGTCGAGGAATTTGTGGGCGTTGAAGCGGCTGATGATGGTGAAGTCGTGGGCGGGCTGGCGCAGGAGTTTTGAGAACGCGGCAGCGAAGTAAGCGCCGGTGGGAGTGCGCTGGCCGGAAGCGTCCAGGAAATCGGAGACATAAACGCGGCGGAGGGCGAGGCGCGTGATCTCGGAGGAGATTTGCTCGGCGGTAGGCTTGCGGAGGCCCTGGCCCTGTTGGGCGTTGACGAAGTAGGGAAGCAGCGAAAGAGCAGCGAGAAGAATGGGGCGGAGGCTCATGGGGACCTCACCTGCGGCTACGCGTGGGATGTATTTTGGGCGGATTGGGGAGTGGTGTCAATTGATGGGGTGGTCGCAAGACGATTCGCTGGTTGGAGTCAAGGAACCCCAGGAGCACAGCCAGGAATGGCCGTGCCACAAAATGAAGAATGGGGCGGTGTGGTAGAATGGAGGTTTAAACTTACTAGCAAGAAGGCGGCATAAAGCCGCCCCTACACTAAGAACATTGGGGCGGAAACGGTCCGCGGCGGGGAGAAAGTTGTGGCTGGGATGGCGGAATTTCCAATTATTGAGAATACGAAGTTTGAGGCGGATGACGAGTACATCCCGGTGCCGGAGGTGGAGCCCGGGCCGCCGGCGTGGATGGACGGGAGCCTGCGGGTCGGTTTGCACACATCTATTTCGGGGAGCTACCTGAACGCGCTTGAATCGGCGAAAAAGCTGGGGGCGAACGCACTGCAGATTTTTTCGGCCAGCCCGCGGATGTGGCAGACGGCGAATGTGCGGATACCGGCGTCGGATGTGGCGGCGTTTCGCGCGCGGCGAGAGGAACTGGGGCTGGGGCCGCTGGTGGTTCATGCGAATTATCTGATCAATCTGGCGGCTTCGCAGCCGATGCTGCGGACCCGGTCGATCCAGGCGTTTCACGAGGAGTTGGTGCGCGGACGGGAACTGGGCGCGGACTTTGTGGTGGTGCATCCGGGGTCGCGCGGGGAGTCGTCCACGGAGCAGGCGATCGCGACGATCATCGAGAGCGTGAAGCAGGCGGCGCGGCGGGTGCC
>DASYXF010000172.1:0-19516 GCA_035935335.1 Candidatus Acidiferrum sp. | reverse complement strand
GCCGAAGAGATCGAGCGGAAGTACGAACAGTTCCGCCAGGAATTTACGGTCGTCTATCGCAAGACGCTGACGCTTTCCCGCGAACTGGCCAGCGAACTCAGCTACCTCGAGCAGGAAGCGGCTTCCGTCCTGGTGGACGGTGTCATCGAGGAATTAAAGGAAAAATATCCCGGAAGCGGCGTGACCGAATATCTGGAGGAGGTCCGCCACCACATCCTCGACAATCTCGGCCCTTTTAAAGAACGCGAGGGCGAGGAAGAGCAGACCCCGGAGTCTCCCGAAATCCAGCAGCAGAAATCGCCCGGGCCGGAGCGCGATCCCTTCCGGGTCTACGGCGTCAACGTCATTCTGGCTCACAATTCCGAAGATACTTCGCCCGTAATCTTTGAGACCACGCCGAGTTACGCCAATCTTTTCGGAACCATACAGCGGGCCTATGACGCACGCGGCGGTTGGTCCAGCGACTTTATGGATCTACGCGGCGGCTCGCTGCTCCGCGCCGACGGCGGTTTCCTGATCATGTATGCGATTGAAGCGCTTTCCGAGCAAGGCGTGTGGCGCGCCCTGAAGCGCACGCTCAATCACAATCGCCTGGAAATTCAGCCGCTCGAAGTCTTCTACCCCTTCACAGCAACGGCGCTGAAGCCGGAACCGGTCGATATCAACGTGAAGGTCATCCTGATCGGCGATCGCGACCTGTACGAAGTGCTCTACGAATATGAAGAGGACTTCCAGAAAATCTTCAAAGTCCGCGTGGAGTTCGATGAAGAGATGCCAATGACCGACGGCGTGATCGAGGAATACGCCGGACGGCTGCGCGCTCTGAGTGAAAAGGAAAATCTTTTTCCGTTCGATCGAGGGGCCTTCGCGGCGATTCTCGAATACGGCGTGCGGCGAGCCGGCCGCCGCAACAAGGTCACCGCGCGTTTCGTGGACATCGCCGACCTGGCCCGCGAAGCCCACTATGCTTCCGCCGCGGCCGGCGAAAACGTGGTGCGGGCGGCCCATGTGCGTTCCGCCATTGCCTCCAAGATGGAGCGCCACAACCTGGTGGAGACCCGCATCCGGGAAATGATCGAGGAAAAAACCCTGCTCGTGGACGTTTCCGGCGATTGCATCGGCCAGGTGAACGGCCTCAGCGTCCTTGAAATCGGCGGCTACTCTTTCGGGAAGCCGGTCCGCATTACGGCCAGCGCCGCTCTCGGCAAAGCCGGCTTGATCAATATCGAGCGGGAAGCCAACTTAAGCGGCCGCTTCCACGACAAAGGCGTGCACATCATCGCCGGCTATTTGCGCAGTTGTTTCGCCAAAGACAAGCCGCTTTCCCTGGCTGCAAGCATCTGCTTCGAGCAGTCCTACTCCGGCGTGGATGGAGACAGCGCGAGCTCCACCGAGGTCTATGCGCTACTCTCCGCGCTCTCGGAACTTCCGCTTCGCCAGGACGTCGCGGTCACCGGTTCGCTGAATCAGAAAGGCGACATCCAGGCCATCGGTGGCGTAAACGAGAAGATCGAGGGCTTTTTCGACGTTTGCCGCATCCTCGGCCTTACGGGGTCGCAAGGTGTTGTTATCCCCGCCTCCAACGTCGAGGACTTGATGCTCCGGGAAGACGTGCTGGATGCGGTCAGCAGCGGGAAGTTCCACATTTGGCCCGTGGCGCGCATCGAGCAGGGAATTGAGCTTCTCACCGGCCATGCTGCCGGGCACCGCAACGGCGACGGCTCCTTCGAAGACAACACGGTGTTCGGAAAAGTGGACCGCCGCTTGATCGAAATGGCCCGCATGATGAAGGAATTCGACTAGAGCCATCTCATAAATAAGGTTCAGACGATCGAAGAGTGTCCTCAGGGGCTAAAGCCCGATTATTCAGGGCCTAAATGTCGGAGCTAAAGCTCCGACCCCTGAAAAACGATTTATGAGATGACTTCTAGTCTGTATTTTTCACAAACCACTCAACCAATACGCCGACACGCCATGAGAGTGTCATCCTGAGGCCGCGTTTCTTTGCGGCCGAAGGATCTCAACTGATCAACAGTTTGCGCATTCGGGTCGCTTGAGGTTCTTCGGCTATCCTCATCGGATAGCCTCAGAATGACACCTTTCTTGCAACAGCGAATCGACTTGGCCCCGACCGTTTGTGAGAAATCGCGGCTAGAGGTGTTCCTGTCTCTTATTCTTTCGGCGCCTGATAGCCCGTGCGGTGGTCCACGCGATACGCCGCCGCTTTTCCCCCAGCGCCGGGTCTATCCACCTTTACTTCAATCGTGTGAATTGCTCCGTCCGCTGCGGGCAGCGCAAACGCCAGGCTATATTCGTGGCGCACAATCTCAGCTACCTCTCGGTATGTCTCCTGAAACGCTTTGCCGTTCATGGGGAAATAGGCGCGGCCTCCGGTGAGCTCCGCGAGGGACTGCAACCGGCGGTCCGCCGCTGCAAACTCATCCTGCGTCCGCTGAATTTTCGCTTTGCCGCCCTGCTTTCCGTTGCGCAGCGGCCCGCTGGTCGAAATGCATAGAATGCGCACGTCGCCTGTCTGCAGCCGGGTCTGGAGCGCCGTCACAGCAGGCTCTGGAGAGGTGTCCACTCCGCTTGAAATCAGGACAATCGTTTTCTTTCCCGGAACGCGTTCCAGCCAATCCAAAACGCCATTCAGGCTGCTCGAAAGATTCAGCTCCGCAAATCCCAAATTGAATTGAATGCTGGAAAGCGCCGCCTGCACCACTGCTTTGTCGGTGGTGAAATCCTGGATCCCGAGCGGGCTATCCACATACCGTGCAACCGCCACGCGATCTCCCGCCGAGAGCCCTTTCAGCATCGCGTCCGCGGCGAACAAGTTCGCCCCCTGCAAGAAATACGCGGCGGGGCCGGCTTCTACCAGCAGCAGCACCTGCCCGGGCTCTTCGATGGGCGCGAACTCCGTGATTCGCTGCTCCGTTCCATTGTCGAACACGCGGAACGCCTCGCGCTGCAGCCCCTCTACAAATTTTCCCTTTTCATCGGTGACCACCACGCCCACATTCACTCGCGCCACGTCCACTCGAATAGACTGGCCCGCAGCAACCGGCGACTGCTGAGCAGACACCCGTCCCCCAAAGAGCAGACAGATCGATGTGAACAGTAGAAATCGGGCCACACAAAATCGTAGCTGCCGGCACAAAAACACAAAAGCCCTGTCCCGCCTGAGTTTCCAGAAGTGATGCTCAGAGCGGAACAGGGCTTGGAGAATCGAGGATTATCCCAACCTAGCCGGGAGAACGTCCCCGGCCAGGAAATCTGGTCAGGGTTTTGCGGGTGCCGCGGTTGCCGGCGCGCTGCTGGCATCCTTCGGGGTGGACAGATAGCCGGTGATGGCATTCTTGCCGACGTCAAACACCACAACTTCGAATGGCGCGGTCCGTGCGCTGCCCTTCACATAGAATTGCACCGGTTCGCCCGCGGTCTTGTCCTTCTTCTCGATGGCCTTATCGTCGGCCAGCACGGTCATCGTGTACTTGGATTTCTTGGGGTCAGTTTTGTTCAGAGACATTTGCACGGGGCCAACGCGCTGTGGCGTCTTGGCCTTTTGTACGGTGAATTCGTAGTAGTTCCGGTCGCCGCGCCGCTTCAATTCTTCCAGGTCGTCATGGTTGTGCGCGATCAATCCGCTCATCACGCCCATATCGCCGGTGGCGCGCTCCAGCTTCGATTTAGTCGCTTCCAGGTCCGTGCGTGTAGATTCGATGTCCTTCTTCGCGCCGGTCACGTCCGTAGCCACCGCGCCGATCTGTGCTTCGCTTTCTTTCTGTGCCTGGGCGATCTTTTCCGAAAGCTTCTGGTCGGAAGCCGTCTGCGCCTTGCGGATCGCTTCTGCGCGGCTCCGGGCGTCTGCAAGTTCGGCTTGCGTCATGCCGATTTTCTGCGACGTTACGTCCATCTGGCCTTTCAGCTCGGCCAGCCGCGTGTTGGCTTGATCGAGCTGCGCGGTCAGGATTTTGTTCTGGTCCTGGGCTTTGGTTACTTCCTGCTGCAGGTGCGATTGCGCCGAATAGCCTGCATAAGCCATGGCTCCCACTCCGGCAATCACCACTGCAAACAGGATGGTGATCCACCTTGGTGTTCCCCCGCCCTCATAGTGGTAGGACTCCTGCGGGCTCGGAACATTTGGAGAAATACTCATTCTTCCTCCTCGATTAGTCTCAAATGGCGTGGAACTCGCTCGTTGGGATTATCCAACGAGACCCCGCCTAAGTCTAATGCCCTTCAGCGGGAGTTGGCCACTTTTTTGCGGTGCAACGGCTCGCGGCGCTCCGGCCAGCGCGCGAAGATGGACGTATTCAACCCGCCACGAGGCGTGAATTCGCCCTTCACCACGCACCATTCGGGCTTGGTCGCTTCCACGATGTCGTGGAGCATTTTATTCACGGCGTTTTCGTAGAAAATACCCAGGTTGCGGTAAGCCAGCAGATACATCTTCAGGGACTTCAGTTCGATACAGGCCTTGCGCGGCTTGTACTGAATGGTGATCGTTCCGTAATCCGGCAGCCCGGTCTTTGGACAAACGGAAGAATATTCAGGAAACCGGGTGGTAATCACATAACCCGGATACTGATTCGGCCAGGTTTCCAGCTGCGGCAGCTTGGCGGCAATCCCCGCCCCCGCGTGTTCATCGGTATAATTCGGCATAAACTCCTCTGGAACTATTGTACCCGGGAACCCGGTACCATCGGCACTTGCCTCCCTTGTGTATCTGTCCTATCCTGTGGCCCATTCGGAGGGGCATCCATCCAGGGTCATGAATTGTCCCATCTGCAAGTGCGGGCAGACGCGGCGATCGCGCCGCCAATCGGCGGCTGATTATGTGCTCAGCGTCTTTGGTCTCTACCCGTGGCGTTGTCAGGATTGCAACGCGCGCTTTCACTCCCGGTTGATATCCTTAAGCGATTCGTTCCACGCCCATTGCCCCATCTGCGGCAATCCGGCGCTCAAGCGCATTGCGCCCGAGCACGTAAACTCCCCGTTTGGGTTTGTTTGGCGCAATCTGCATATTCCTGCCTTTCGCTGCGAACCCTGCCGGCATAAATATTTCTCGGTTCTACCGTTGCAGCAACAGGATAAGCAGGAAGTCGGACTTTCCTCTCGCGCTTGACCAGGAAGATTTCCCTCACATGACGCAGTCGATCGATTTTCCCTGCCGGATCAGGCCCCGCTCGTCGCAGAACACGGCGTAACTGCATTTCGGGTCGGTGACATCCTCCAGCAGCAGATCGTAGGATTTGTTGCCGTTCGAAAGCTGCAGCCGCAGCCGCCAGCCCGGCACGATCTCCGCCCCACTCCCATAAAGCGCGTGGGCCACGGTAGGAAAGTCGGCGGGCGCCCACTTGGTCCCATTGGATGAGAAGTCACCGATTCCCATCAGAGTGTCCCAATTTGCGTAGACGTCGTGCTTCTTGCGATAGTCCGCTTCCGCCGCGTTGATCGCCTTTACCAGATTCTGGGCAAAACTCCGCCGTTCGCGTTCCCGGTCGGCCATAACCGGGGACCCCTTTTGCGCCCGGACTGCCGCCTGGCAACTTATCATCACAGTCAGCAGCAGAGCAGCTTTTTGTATTTTTCTACGCATCGCTCTTCCTCTCCTGGTTTCTGCGGGTGTGAAACAATCGTGCCTAGTGTATGTGACTTGGCCTCGTTTCGCCCATAAGCAGGCCGACCTCTAAACGAGTGCTGACCTGTGCAGCAAGCCTCTCTGTGGAGTATGATGCCCTTCTCGACCCTGCCTTTCCCCCGGCAGGTACACGGACGGAGGCAGTCATGGACGCAACTGCTCCCTCTCAGGAATCCGCGCGAGTCGCGGCGCTGGACCGCTACGCAATTCTGGACACCGAACCCGAACAAACGTTCGATGACCTGGTGATTCTGGCGGCCTATATCTGCAAGACCCCCATCGCCATGCTTTCCCTGGTTGACGAACACCGGCAATGGTTCAAATCCCGGGTTGGCGTGCAAATACGGGAGACTCCTAAAGAAACTTCGTTTTGCGCCCATGCCATTCAGCAAGAAGACCTCTTCATCGTCCCCGATACCCTGAAAGACCCGCGGTTCAAGGACAATCCGATGGTGCTGGGCGAGCCGCACATCCGTTTTTACACAGGAGCCCCCATCGTCAACGAAGACGGCTTTGCCCTGGGCACTTTGTGCGTGATCGACCGCCAGCCGCGCGAGCTCGACTCCGAACAGAAAGAAGCATTATGGGCCCTAAGCCGCCTGGCCCTGGGGCAGATGGAGCTCCGCCAGAATCTGCAGCTTTTGAAGGAAGCCCTGAATGATCGCACCCGCGAAGAGCACGCGCGGGAAAAAGAATTAAAGCGCCTGGAAGAAAAGCTCGTCCGCGTAATGGGCCTGAAAATCTAGAATCGGTCAAGGATTTAGGACTGTCATGAAAACGGCTCCGGATTAAAATCCGGAGCCGTTTTGTTTCTGGAGCGGACGCGCGTTAGTGGCCGTTCGGGTGCGCCGCGCAGTGGTCTTTCATCCCTGCACAACAGCCTTTCCCATCCTTCGCGGACATGTCGCCGCAGCAGGTCTTGCCGTCTTTCGCCGCGCACATTCTATCCTTCTTGCCTTCGCAGCAGTTCATGGATGATTTGCCCGCTGCGTCCTTTTGCCTGCAGCATCCGGCCATCTCTTTTGCATCTTTCCCCGCACAGCACGCTGCTTTCGCTGCGTCCGCGCCTTTGCCGTGGCAACACTCCATCGCGGCCTGGTCCGCTTTTTCAGAGGTTGCTTCTTGGCCCGTCTTCGTTTTGGGATGGCAGCAGCTGTGGGCGGTCGCGTCTTTGCTCTTTCCGTCAGGAGCCGGGGCGGCCTGCGTTGCCGGAGCGTTTGGCGTGGCCGCCTGCTGAGCGTGAAGCGGCAGCCAGGCTGCCAGAGCGAGTATTGCAATCACTGCTGAAATTCGCGCTTTCATGGTGTTCTCCTCAATATTTCGAATGGGAAATCATTCTGGGAGGCGCGTCCCAGGCGGACTGCTATGAGGCATTTCAATTGAGGAGAGAGTTCAGAGTCGAAGGGCAGTTGTGGAGCCGTTGGTTAAGGGGATGGGAATGCTTGCAGAAAGTGGTGTCTCCTCCGATGAAACAATCGCCGCATGGATTTCACTGGAAGCAATCACTGCCGCGAATAGCAGCAATTCGAAACGCGAAACTTTCTGGAACGGCAGCCGCGACGCGGGATTCTTGGCGATCGAGCAACAGCTCAGATCCAAACTTGCGTGAATCTTGCAATCGGGCAGGGAAGAGGGCTGGGCCTTTTCCGCCTGCTTGCTCTCGAGAGGGCAGCAGTTGTGACGCGAAGGGGAAGGTTCAGGTTTGGGGGCAGGTGGAGATCCTGCCGGCGCCACAACTGCTGCTCGAGATGGCAAGCCAGCACACGCCAGGACTTGCTGGTTGACGGACCAGGCAAGCAGCGCGACGATCAGGACCACTCCCGTCGATCGTCTGCTGGTCATTGCAGTTGTGATCCTGAACCAGGCCGGCTAATTTTTCTGTGACTGGAGTCACATGCTCGCTTAATCTTCTATAGGGCAGCCTGGCCGCTGCCATGGCCCCAGGAGAACACTAAATTGATGAGAGCAAGCCTCTTGCTGATGTTTGCCTGCCTGCCAATCGGGCAAATGTATGCAAAACAGCCCGTTTCGGCACCCCTCAAAAAGACCTGCGAATCAGGAGTTGTCCTCAAACTGAGTTCCGCCTCGGCTTCGCAGGGCAGTCTTCTCCTCGCGCAAATTTCAGGTGCCAAGCTGTCGCAGGAATTCTCCGCCGAATGGGACGGCCGGCCAATTCCGCTTTGGCGCGAGTCACCTGCTTCGCCTATGCTTCGCGCACTGATCGGTATTGACCTTGAAAAGCCTGCCGGCCGCTACGAGTGGAAAATTTCGTGGGCCGCGGCGGACGGCAAATCCATTACCTGCAGCCTGCCCGTCACGGTGCGCACCGGAAAATTTCCCACAGAGCGCCTGACCGTCGAAAAACAGTTTGTCCAGCCGGATCCCGAGCAGCAGAAGCGCGCTGAAGAAGACCAGAAAAAAATGAAGGCCATCTACGACACGGTGACGCCCGAAGTGTTGTGGAAGGGGAAGTTTGTGGTTCCTTTGAAAGGCGTCACGACGGGAGGAAATTTTGGCCGCCGCCGCGTGTTGAACGGGGAAGCCCGCTCTCCGCATGCCGGTGTGGATTTCCCCGCGGCCGCCGGCACGCCGGTTTACGCGGCGCAATCCGGCAAAATCGTGCTGGCCGAAAATCTCTACTATTCCGGGAACACGGTGGTGATCGATCACGGGTTCGGCATCTACACGCTTTACGCGCATCTTTCGGAAATCGGCGTTCATGCCGGAGACCCCGTCGAAGTATCCGCCGAAATCGGCAAAGTCGGCGCCACCGGCCGCGTCACGGGCCCGCATCTCCATTGGGGCCTGACCATAGATCACGCCCGGGTCAACGCGCTGCAGATTGTCCAGCGCCAGCCCTGAGGTTTTGCGCCCTTTGTTAACGCTTGTTCATCTAATGCCGTCCGCGTGCGGGTCATCCTTGTTCCGTGATCCGCTTGCGATTGCTTGACAGAGTTACGCATTAATCATACTTTATTAAATTGGTTCACTATAGTTAATATGCTCAGGCTCTTTCCATCTCTTCGACGCCGTCACGCGCTCCTCGCTTGGATGTGCTTGCTGCCTTTCCATAATGCCCCGGCCCAGCAGAGGGACACCCCGGTTGCTTCTCCCGAGGCTGCCGCCGACAATAACGCCTGGCCACCGGACGATCCTTCTCTGGTCATGTTTCCCCACGCGGAGTGGGACCGCCTGTGGCTTTCCGGCCAGGCCAATTTTATTTCTCAATGGCATCCCGCGTTTCATTCCCCCTATCAGGGGAAAAACAGTCTTACCCCTGAAGCGCAGGATGCCAGTTCGCGCGTGCTCACTCTCTACACCGGCTTGCGCGTTACAAATACGACCGAGTTCCTTTGCGACGTCCAGGAAACCGGCGGCCACGGGCTGGGCGAAGCATTGGGCGTCGCCGGCTTCTTCAATCTCGACGTGGTCCGCAATCCTGTGCTCAGCAAAGCTCCCTATGTTGCGCGCCTGATGTGGCACCAGATTATTCCGCTGGGCGGCAAGAAAATCGCTTCCGACCGCAGCCCCTATTCGCTGTTCCGGGAGCTCCCCGAGCGCCGCTTCGAAATCCGCTTCGGGAAAATGAGCCTTGTCGACTTCTTCGACGTCAACACTTACGGCACGGACAGCAATCTTCAGTTCATGAATTGGGCCGTGGACAACAACGGTGCTTATGACTATGCCGCGGATACCCGCGGTTTTACCTTCGCGGCGCTGCTGGAATATCACGATAAGAACTACGTCATCCGCTTTGCCGAAGCGCTGATGCCCAAGGTGGCCAACGGCATTCACCTCGACGCCGATATGGCCCGCGCACGTGCTGAAAACATCGAATTCGAGTTGCACGGCAAAGTGCTAAAACGGCGTCCCGCGGGGGTCGTGCGGCTGCTCAGCTATGTGAATCACGCCAATATGGGCGACTACCGCGATGCGGTGAATTCCTGGCTCGCGAATCCCACCACACCCGTTCCCGAAATCACCAATCATCCGCTGCAAACCACGGTTAAGTACGGTTTTGGAGCCAACTTCGAACAGGCCCTCACCGATTGGGTGGGTCTCTTCGGCCGCTGGGGATGGAACGAAGGGCAGCACGAATCCTACGCCTACACCGAAGTCGACCAGACCTGGCAAATTGGCGCGGGCGGCAACGGCGGGCGCTGGGGCCGCAAGTACGACCGCGTCGGCCTCGTCTTCGTCAGCAATGGAATCAGCCACGACCATCAGCGCTATCTGAGCCTTGGCGGATTGGGTTTTCTATTGGGCGACGGAAAACTGAACTATTCGCGGGAAAACATTCTGGAAAGTTTTTATACGTTGCATGCGTGGCGCGGGATTTTCCCGGCATTCGGCCTTCAATACGTGGTGCATCCCGGCTATAACGCGGATCGCGGTCCGGTGGTCGTTCCCACATTGCGCCTGCATTTCGAATTTTAGCTAGCAGCGCCCGCGCGGCTCACCGGAAACTCGCGACCTGTGCCTGCGCCTCCGCCAGCCGCGCGCGGGTCGTGCGAACGATCGTCGCGAAGCGCTTCGTCAATTCGCGGATGCGGTCGGGCTTGTGCAACAGCATGGACTCCGCGGGAATCAGCTCTTTCCCTACGCTGATTGCGGCGACGCCCGCCAGAATGTAGTGGGCTGCGTTCTGCTGGTTCACTCCGCCGCCGGCGATGAGCGGGATATCCGGAAACGGCCTCTTGAGGGTGCGAATGTAGTTGTCCGCCCCAACCAGCGAGCAGGGGAAGATCTTTACGAAGTCCGCGCGGGCTTTCCATGCGGAAAGCACCTCGGTTGGCGTCAGCGCGCCGGACATCATGATTACCTCGGGGTATTTCGCCACCAGTTGCACGGTCGGCAGGTCCAGCGCGGGATTGCTGATAAATTGCGCGCCCGCTTCTATGCATTCCCGCGCAGTTTCTGCATCCACTACCGTCCCTGCGCCAAGAATGACCTGGGGGACCTTCTTCACCAGATCGCGAATGACTTCAATCGCGCCCGGAACAGTCATCGTCACTTCAATGATGGGAATCCCGCCGTTGGCGATTTCTTCGACAGCGAAACGCGCGTCGTCCGCACGCGAAGTCCGGATAACCGGCACGATGCCGACCTCTTCAACCCGGGCGCGCAGTTCCTCTTTTTTCACGTTGCTTTGCCCCTGAGCGTTTTCTACTGGTCAAGCGCACTCATTCCCGTACCTGGATTCTCCCAGCATTATAATCGGCGGTCCGGTAAATTCCACTACACCACCTGCAATCGCCTCGCGGCAAAGTCAGTGATAGACTCGTGACGGGAGCAACCGCAAATGGCCAAGAAAAAGAAACCAGTCAAGAAAGCAAAGAAAAAGACTGCGCCTCGCAAACCGAAAAAGCAGCTGAGGAAGGCGAAGCACGCCTCGAAACCGGTGTCCAAGAAAACATCCAGAAAGAAACCCGCGGCGAAACGTTCTCGCGGCAAGGCGAACTCCGTAGAACTGGTTGGTTATCAGCGCAAAGGGCTTGGCGCCTTAACAGGCGGGCAATCCGGCGATATCCAGGGCATTTCCAACCGGTCCGGAATCGATTCCGAGAGCGTTACAGAGCTTTTGGAGGAAGGGCAAACCTTTGAAGCGGAAGCGGTATCCGGGGTCGAAAACGCCGCCGACCCGGACGTCTCCGAAGTCGTCACCCACCAATTTCCCGAGGATGACGTCCCTGAGGAATACCAGGACCCGGACAAAGACTAAGCGTTGCTCCGGCCACCATGCGGATCGGCGTCATTTCCGATACTCACGGCCTCTTACGCCCGGAAGCGCAGCGGGCTCTTCAAGGTGTCCAACTCATCATTCACGCGGGAGACGTAGGCGCACCGGAAATTCTTGCGCAGCTTAAACGGATCGCGCCCGTCTTTGCCGTTCGCGGCAATGTGGACACGCAACCGTGGGCGCGGGAACTTCCCCTCACGACCGTTGTCGAAATCTCCGGCTTCCATTTCTATGTGCTGCACAATCTCCGCGATCTGGACCTTAAACCGCAAGCCGCGGGCTTCGATGCGGTCATCACGGGACACACGCATCAGGCGGAGCAGCGCAACGAGTCCGGTGTCCTCTATCTGAATCCGGGCAGTGCCGGGCCGCGCCGCTTCCAGTTACCTGTGACACTCGCGCTATTAGAGCTCGATAGGAAGCCGTGGAAAGCGGAGATTGTTCAACTCCTGCAACCCTGATGCAACCCTAATGGGCAGTTAACTAGTACTGGGTCTAGGGCCCCGCGTAAGCGCAATTTGGCGCAAAAAGACGGCCGAACGACCCGCGGGAGCGATGTAATTTACACAAACAAAGAGGGATATTCGCAACTACCAGGTGGTTCTTGGCTTGCACTTCTCCTTGCACGCCGTAGTTTGCCGCGGCCCGCCCAGAGCTAATCCTCGCCCCGGCCTACGAACGAATTGGAGCCCACACATGCGACCCTATCGCGATATCGCCGCCCTTGCAGGCGTGCAAATCTTTTGCTTTCTGCTGCTAAGCCATCTGGAACCACACTTTTTCTTGATTCACTTTTACCAGACCACAATCTACCTGGCGCTTCTCATCCTTCTTTTTTATATGGAGGACCGCCGAGCCTACATGATCGGCATGCTGGCGCCCGCGGCCTGGCTGGTCGTGGCATTTGCCACCGGCCTGCTGGGTGCGGCCATTCGGCAGATTTTTCTGGTCGGTGGGGGTACGGGTCTCACCAACCTTGTCAGCCTTATCGCCGGTGTCACCACGATCCTTAGCCTGCTAATGATTGGCGCTTGCGGCCGCCACTGGTTCCGGGAGTATGCGGGGCTTGGCAAGTCATTGAACACATTTGCGGTTAGTTTCGGCATCGTGGCCGTTTATTACACCATCCTGGTGGTCTGGTTCTGGCATATCATCCCGGCGGCAGCGGCAGGGAACTGAATCCTGACTCTGAACCGCAAAGGCAGGCGCTTCCCTTCGGGAACAAGAGGCCCTCGACTTTAGGAGAATTTGTAAAAACTTAATAGAAGTACTGGCGTACTGACAGCGTCAGGTGTATTTTAGTACGGCCCAGCTATTGGTTTGAAGCGTGCTGCAGGGCAGAATCATCCGCAGAGTCAGCCGCGCCTGAGTTGTTTCCTGAATTCCGCGCAGAGTCCTCCGTTGCGAACTCCTGCAGGTTTCTCTGGAAGTGATGCAAGGCCGCGGCGTGAAGCGGATCGATGACTCCGCAGCGGGAAGGTCCCCGTGGGTGTTCTAAATTTTCGTTATCGCGAACGCCGCCGCACATTGCGCGTCACTCTGACCCTGCCTGTCATTGCTCATGGTGTGAACGATCAGGGCGAAAAATTCTGCGTGCGTTGCGCGACGCGTTCCATCAATAAGCAGGGCGGACAGCTGGTCATGGATGAACCGCTTGTCGCAGGCCAGGATCTTCTGCTGGTGAACGAAAATACCAATCGCTCAACCGAATCCCGTGTCGTCTACGCCAAAAAAGAGCGCGACGGTCATTTCTACGTCGGCGTGGAATTCTTGAACGCCGAAAACAATTTCTGGAAGATGACGTTCCCGCTTCCCGGTGCCCGCCCGCTTCGGCGCCCCCTCGGCTCCAAAGCCATGGCCTGATTCGTTCCCACTCGTTATTTCATTTTCTTCTTTTTGAGGTGTACGCGCTTCTTCGTGCGTGCTTTCGCTCCATACTGGTTCCGGGCTGATCCGCGTATTTTTTGCGGCAGCTTGGCCAGCACCAGTTCGTAGGACTCATGCAGCAGTTGGGCAAGTTCCGCGTCGGGAAATGCGTCAGGGGATTCGAGTGCGATCCACTTTGCTCGCGCCAGATACGGAGCGGGAATAACCCCGGGTCTTTCTATAAGCTCCGCGAAATTTTCCGGGTCGGCTTTCAGCGAAAGCCAGACCTTTGCGGGTTCCAGCCGCGTCACGGCGAACATCTTGCCGCCCACTTTGAACAGCAGGTCATCGCCCCACTGGATTTGCTCTGTTGTGCCGGGAAAGGACAAACAAAGTTTCCGCAATTGGTCGATGTTCATCGAAGATTCGCGTGCTTATGAAATTCAGTCCGCGGCGTAGCGCCGGAAAAAGGAATCCGATTTCCACTGCGGTTTTGCGGCATCGTTTGCCGTCGATATCAGCAGGCGGCGCGTAAACTCCTCGTAGGTCGCAGCGGCCTGCAAGTCCACCGGTTGGTTCACGTCGTCCGAGGGCGCGTGGTATCGGTTCGTCAGCCACTCCTTGAAAACTTTCTGCTCCGGCGTGCCCAACTCGAAGCCCACGTCCACCTTTACGGCCGGCACCCCTTTTTTGATGAAGCTGTATTGATCGCTGCGGATAAACGCGTTGCGCAGCGGCTCTGGATCGGCAATGGGCTTGATGCCCATCGATTGCGCGATCTTCGCCGCATTCGAACCCAGATCCGATTCTTCAATCCCTTCGATCTTCAGGATTTTCAGCGGCACAATCGGCAGGAACATGTCCACATTGATGTCGGCAACGATCGATTTCGCCGGCACCGTCGGATGAGCCGCAAAATATTTTGAACCAAGCAGGCCCTTCTCCTCTGCTGTTACCAGAAGGAAAATCACCGAGCGGCCCGTCTTCTCCGGGTGGGCCTTCAGGCTGTTAGCGATGTCCAGCACGAGGGCGCTGCCGGAGCCGTCATCCATCGCGCCGTTATAAATCTTGTCGCCGTTGATCGGCGCGCCGATTCCAACGTGATCGATGTGCGCCGAAAGCACCACAAATTCATTCTTCAAGGCGGGATCCGAGCCGGGCAGCTTGCCCACCAGGTTCGCCGATTCCACTTTCTTCGAATTTACCTTCGCATCGGCTTTCAGCGATGCCGCCAGGGCAAAGTGCGGCAGCGGCTTGCGATCCTTGCCCAGCGCCGCGATTTCCGCGAACGTGTGGCCGGAGCCCGCAAACAGGCTCTCGGCCGCGGCAGGATTGAAGATCACGCCAAGTTGTTGTCCGGGTGTTTCATTGAATTCCGCCCCTGCCAGGTCCATGGCAGGATGATTGCGGTTCACGGAAATCCGCGCCCACGGGATGTCCATCGAAGCCGGATTCATAATCGCCACGATCCCGATCGCTCCCGCGGCCTTCAGCGATTTCCAGCGTTCGCCCGCCGTCTGGTAGTGGGAGGCCAGCGCCGTCGGGATATCCGAAGGCGAGCCTGCGAGATAGACGGCGATTTTGCCTTTCAGGTCCAGCCCGGCCAGTTCGTCCAGATTCTTTTCGGGAATTTTCAGCCCGTAGCCGACGAACACCAATGGCGCCGCAACTTGAACGGATTCGTGCGTCGCTCTCGTGCTGAAAAATGCATCGTCGGCAAAAGAAAGCGCTTTTGTTTCGCCGTTCGTTACCAGCGCAAGTGAAGACTTGGCCTCGTCCAGTTCGTATTGCATGAACGAAACCGGCTGGTAGAAGCCGTCGGAGCCGGCGGGCTCCAAGCCCGCTTTTTTGAACTGTTCCACCGCATAAGCCTGCGCCTTCCGAAGTCCTTCGCTGCCGGTATCGCGTCCTTCCAGCGAATCGTCCGCCAGGAATTTCACATGGGACCACCAGGAGTTGCCGTCAAAGTGGGTAACGGCAGGTTGCTGAGCCACAGCAGCCGTGCTGAGAGAGGCAAGGAAACAAATTGTCAGAACGGATTTCAGAGTTGTTTTCACAGGTTTCACCCCGGGAGCGATTTGGAACGCATCGAGAATAGCAAGGAAGTCTGCGGCGAGTCACGTTTTCGAGGATGCGTTGGGAATTGTCCTTGATAACGTTCGGGGGATAGCGGAATCCGTCAATCCTAATCACCTTTGTCGTACGGCAGGCCTTTGCCGGCCCAGTCCGCAGCAAAATCCTGCGGGAGCAGAAGCACGCGAAGGTTCTTGAAGCCCAGCCCCTGCAGCGCCTTAAAGGCAGGTCGAATATTCGGGCATTTCTCCATCGGACAGCATCCGCAGTAAATCACCAGGTTGGTTGTGCGGGGAATCCCGGCGGCCCAACCAGTCAGTTCCTTCAGGCCTGCTTCGTTTCCCGCGGTGCCATGATATTGAGCACCTTTGATGTGTCCGGAAGTGTAGAGCCGTTTGAAGCCCACGAAAACGACGGTCGGTGGCGTCTTGGAGTCGCCGAGTTCCTTGGCCAGATTAGCGGCCTGGACCGTCTGGGTTTTCGTCCAGGGATCGGAATCCGCCCACAGGGAAACCGGCGATGTGAGCGCGATCAGGGCGCCGAACGCGAGCAGGATGGCGGCGCAGAGAGACCATCCAAACAGTTTTGCGGACATTGTTGACAACCTCCGGTGACAGTCCATCACGGGTTGCGAATAGCCGCAGACATTATCGCATTTTTGGGGAATTTTACTTTTGTGTGGAAGCGCGGGTGCGCTGGAGCTTAAGAGCCGAAGATCGCAATGTCTCCGGAACGTTCTTGTTCATCGTCAGTTTCTTCAGATCCGAAGGAGTCAGCACCGGAAGCATATGCAGGGTCACATCCAGAGGCGTCTTGGGATTGTTGAGCAGATTGCGAACCACGACATAGTTTTTGCGGAAATTGCGATTGCCGGCGATCAGGCGAAGTATTTCGTCGGTGAGGTTGGCCATGGAGGCGAACGCTTCCACCTCCTGATCGGTCAGGCGGGGCGACTGCAGAACTGAGCGCTGCACCACTTTGTTGCTGTCGCGGATCAGGGTCCGCCGCGCCTCGGAACCTCCCTTCATCGCAAATTGCACGCGTTGGGCGACGGTCATGCGGCCGATCTGCTGCAGAAGCGTCTGACGGCGGCCCGGGTCGGGCTCGGCTTCCGCGGCTGCGTCGGCCAGGTGGCCGTGGTCGATATGCGTGCTGCGAAAATCTTCCAGGATTTTTTTCTGTTCCGGGGTGACGAAGGCGGAATGTTCCAGGGTCGCCGCGAGCGGTGGATACGCCGTGACGCGATCCAGCTCTTCCAGCAGGCTTTGCACGATGGCGGGCGAAAAATAGGGAACCAGCGGAACCAGGCAATCCGGCGGGCAATGTTTGTTCGCGGCCATCGCTTCGGCGATTCCCGGAGTCCGGGGAATCTTCTTGGCCACATAGGAAAACAGCGCGTGAACCGCATTTTCGCGTTTGACCGCTTCCACGAAAATCTCCGGCGCAATGGAGAGCATGGCTTCCTGCGCGCGAGTGGAAATCATCTCATCGGGATCTTCCGAGAGAACACACAAAATCTCCGCGCGGTCAACCGGGGCGAGATGCGCGCCGGTGGTGCAGACCGCCATTTTCCGTTCGCGCAACGCTCGACCGTGCCGTAATTCGTCGAGGACTTCAGGGCTGAGAGTTTCCAAAAGATGCCTGCCTTAGATTCTTCCTGGTCAAGGTTATTGTACCGGAGGCGCCGGGCTTACCGACGGGCGGCATTGCTTCCCCGTTCAATTCTAGCAACACCGCGCTGGAGTCTGCGGCGAATACAACAAATTCAGTTTTGGCGGAGAAGCGGCGACTCTCTCCGGCCGGGATGGCATCTTCCAGAACCAAGGCGCCGTCGGCCTGCACGCGAACGCGAGTCGGCATGCTTGCCGAGATAGAAAGTTCCAGCGGCGGTTCGGGTGTGCCGGAAGGGTTCGCCGCGGGGAGGGAAGAGCTGCCGGGTGCGAGGACCCGGGACGAAGCGGGGTTCATAGAAGAGCTGGTCGCGGGTGCAACGGTAATTGCCGCCGGTTGCGGCTTGGATCGCTTGACGAATTTCCGCCAGCCGTAGATTCCGGCAAAAATAATCGCTGCGGCGAGCAGGAGTATGCCAAAGACCATGGCCACGGGAATCCAGAGTGGAGTCTTTGGGATGCGGTCTTCGATTTTCTGGGCGTGCTTTTGCGCCTGCTGATCGGCATGGGCGCCGTGCGCCAGGTCGTACTCGGCCAGAAATGCTTCCTCTCCCAGGCCGAGGTAATGCGCGATGGAGCGGACGAAACCGCGATTGAAGACGCCTCCGGGAAGTTTGTCCCACTCTTCGTTTTCGAGTGCTTCCAGAAAACGGGGTCCGATGCGCGTGGCCTGAGTAATTTCCTCCAGCGTAACCTCGCGCAATTCCCGTTCGCGTTTAAGGCGTTCCCCGAAATTTCCCCTGGCCATGCCCCTATCCGTAGCCTTGAGTCTATCAGCGACAAGAGCGGGGAGGAACCCGTGGCGTGGAAAAAGGCATTGCCTGTAGTTGGTGCGGCAACTCGGGGGGGCTGGCGAGGTTTGCAGGATGGCCATCCTTATCCATGGCGGCTTGGCGCAACCTATTACGCACACGCAGTATCCGGGGGGCGGTTGGTGTCCGCTGCTTGGGTTACACTTTTGGTATGGACTTGATCCTGAAGCTGGTGGCCGGGTTGATGGCCGGTCTCCGGGCGTATTTTCTCTTGGCGGCAGCCGCCGTTGCCATTCCCTGTGTGGTCTTTTTCGTTGTGTTTCTTGTGGGTCTCTCCAGGCCGTCCCGGGCAAAACTCGCAGGTCCTCCTCGACACGGGAATCAATAAAACATCGAAAAAGTAGAGTTCGGAGGATCAGGCGGCTGCCGCATTGCCTGGTACCTTTAGGACTCAGGATGGCGAGATGGGAACGCCTGTACTACGGGCGGCTTGCGCGGAGTTTTGCACGGCGCCTATACTGGCCGAGATTGGCAGGTATAGGTGTGGAAACTCGGCCGCCCACGGGGGCGTCCAACCCTTAGTGTTTCACACCACCCGGAGAAACCGACTTCCGTGAGCGTTGAAGAGATCAAACAGTTCCCGACTGTGGACCGCCGCCGCAATCCGGGTGTGTCCTCGGAGCAGCGCGAGGCGGGAGAAGTCGCGGTGTTTCAGGAGTTGGGCAAGGCGCTCACTTCTTCGCTGCAACTCGACCAGGTGCTGCGCACCATCATGGAAAAAATCGACGAATTCCTGCGGCCGGACAACTGGTCACTGCTCCTGCTGGATGAACCAAAACAGGAACTGTATTTTGAGCTGGCGGTAGGCAAGGCTTCGCAGGCGTTGAAGGACGTACGGGTAAAGGTGGGGCAAGGAATCGCCGGGTGGGTGGCGCAGCACGGCGAGGTGGTGATCGTACCGGACACGTCGAAAGACACGCGGTTCTTCGGCAAAGTGGACGAGAAGACGAAGATGGAGACGCGGTCGATCGTGGCGGTGCCCGTGAAATTCCGGGAGACTTGCCTGGGAGTGATCGAACTGATCAACTGCGTGGGGCCGGAGGGATTCGACCAGCGCGATCTGAAGCTGCTGGAGGCGCTTTCGGACTTCGCGGCGATTGCGCTCGAAAACGCGCGGCACGTGAAGCGGATTCATGAGCTGACGATCAAGGACGACTGCACTTCGCTGTACAACGCGCGGCACATGGGATTCATCCTGGACACGGAGATTTACCGCTCGCAGCGCTACAATTACGAATTTTCGATCGTGTTCATTGACCTGGATCATTTCAAGCAGGTGAACGATACGCACGGCCACCTGGTGGGTTCGCGGCTGCTGGCGGAAATCGGCGAGGCGCTGAAGACCAATTGCCGGTTGATCGATTTCGCTTTCCGGTATGGCGGCGACGAATTTGTGTTGCTCTTGCCGCAGACGTCGAAAGAGAACGCGATCAATGTGGCGCGCCGGCTGCACAAACTGATTCGCGAAACAATCTGGTTGAAGGCGGAAGGACTCAACATCCGGCTCACGCCGAGCCTTGGGCTGGCGGCATACCCGGTGGATTCGAAAAGCAAGGAAGGCCTGCTGCACCTTGCGGACGAGGCCATGTACCTGGTGAAAAACACGGACCGCGACCGGGTGGCGGCTGCGAACATGGGGATTCTGCCGATTGAAGGATCCGTTGCCGGCGAAGCCGCGGGCTGAATTTTCCGCGTTCCTCGCGGCGTCTATACA
>DASYXF010000171.1:0-23041 GCA_035935335.1 Candidatus Acidiferrum sp. | reverse complement strand
TAAGGTTAGATTCGAAAAATTATTCGACCATCCGAACCCTCAGAGTATCACTCAGGCAAAGTTGTTTGGGTGATGCGCTTGGCGTGGGAGCATGCTCGTGGACGCTTCCCCTACTACCGCACGATTCGCGGGTGGCCTGGGTTCCGCCTTTGGCACCCGGGGGTCTTAGGTGGCCCCACTTCTTCCTCTTCGCTTCCTGACTGATTACCGATTACGGATTACCGCCCTTCTCTTCTGCCGAACTGTCGGCTGTAGACCGTCGACTATCAACTCTCCTCAAACTCCCTTCCCCCGTTACCCTTTCGCCGCAAAATCGTCCCAGTACCACACAATACTGTTGATAAACTATACATAGTTTGAGAAAATGAAATATGTTCGCGCGGGGAGTGGTTTCTCTACCCACCCCGCATCTTCCCGTCCCAAAAATCCTCGCATCTAAGTCCCGTATTTTCATCACGTCCAAACTGATACAAAACACACGACTTCAAGTCTATTGTTTCAGCCACTTACGAAAAACAGGGGGGTGGGGGAGTTACCAACTTCCAACCCATCGTCCACTCTTTCCTCCGCCCTCGGCTACGCTTCTCTACTCTCCCCAAAACAAGTTGCAAATCCCCGGCTCGATGGAGAAGATGGGGCCAACCCTTCATGCCCACTTCCCCGTCAGCCGAACGCACACGCATCCCCGGCCCGCTTCTGATTGTCATCGTCCTGCTCGCGATTTCCGTCTTCATCAACTACATCGATCGCGGAAACCTTTCCATCGCCGCGCCGATGCTCAAAGACGAGCTGGGCATCTCCGCCACCCAACTCGGCTTTCTCCTCTCCGCGTTCTTTTGGACCTATGCGTGTCTGCACCTCTTCTATGGCTGGCTGGTAGACCGGGTGAACGTCAACTGGCTTTTCGCCGCCGCGTTCCTGCTCTGGTCCGCGGCAACGGCCGCCACCGGCATCGTTCACACCTTTGCCGCTCTGTTTGTCCTGCGGCTGCTGCTCGGCATGGGAGAGGCGGCAAGCTATCCCTCGTACAACAAGATCATCGCGCTCAACTTCGAGGAAGAGCATCGCGGCGTCGCGAATTCAGTATTGGCTTCGGGGCTTCTTCTCGGCCCGGGATTCGGAATCCTCTTCGGCGGCCTCCTGATGGCGCGTTTCGGCTGGCGCCCGTTCTTCATTGTTCTGGGCCTCGCCAGCATGTTCTGGATTTTGCCCTGGCTGAAATGGATGCCCAAAAGACAATACGCCGCACAAACGGAAATTACCGGCGCGCCAAATCTTTACGATTTTCTGCTGCTGCGCTCGGCCTGGGGAACCTGCATTGGCCTTTTCTGCGGCAACTACGTGAACTATTTTCTGATTACCTGGCTGCCGTTTTATCTGGTGCGCGAACGCCACTTTTCGATGGGCGAAATGGCCAAGATCGGCGGAATCGCCTACCTGCTGGCATCGCTGGCCTGCACACTCTCCGGCTGGCTTTCCGACCGCTGGATCGCCACGGGCGCAACCGCATCCGTGGCCCGCAAGGCGTTCACCGGCGGTGGGATCGGCCTCAGCGGAGTCTTCCTCGCGCTCGCTGTCGTTAGCGGCCCCCGGCTTTGCGTCGCACTGGTCATACTCGGCGTAGTAGGGTTCGGTGTTTCCGCCTCCAACATCTGGGCCATCACCCAAACCCTTGCCGGGCAACGGGCCACCGGCCGCTGGGTTGGCTTCCAGAGTTTCTTCGGCAACCTGTCGGGGATGGTGGCGCCGGCCGTGACCGGATACGTCGTGCAGCGTACCGGCCAATTCTTCTGGGCCTTTCTGATCGTGGCGGCGGTCGCTCTTGCCAGCGCGGCTTCGTGGATTTTGCTGGTGGGCCGCGTGGAGCCGGTGATCTGGGACCGCAAGCTGCGTGCCGAGGCCGGGACTCTCCCCGCAGAGGTGTGACACGGGTCACGGCGACCTCCTCTGCCGCCTCCTACATTTCTTGCCATGTCCACACCCGGCAAACCCGATCGCGCCGCATGGATTCAGGGGCCCGCTGCCCACTGCAATCCCCTGCCCGAGCGTGCCGAAAAGCCGTGGCGGCTGATCCTGCTTGGGGCGCCCGGCGTCGGCAAGGGTACTCAGGCCGACCTGCTCCACCAGCGCCTGGATGCGTGCCACCTTTCGACGGGAGACGTCTTCCGGGCTGCGGGAAGCCGCGCGGAGTGCGACCAGAGCCCGGCGATGAAGGCAGCAGTCCAATACATGCGCCGCGGTGATCTGGTGCCCGACTCGATCGTCTGGGAAATGGTGTTGGAGCGCAGCGGCTGTCTGCGCTGCGGCGGCGGATTCCTGCTGGACGGTTTCCCGCGAACGCTGGCGCAAGCGGAATCGCTGAAGCAGCTGATGGAAAACCAGCGGTTGTATCTGACCGCGGTGCTCAATTACCGTCTGCCGCCAAACGAAATCGTCGCGCGTTTAAGCGGACGCCGCACCTGCCGGGATTGCAAAGCGGTTTACCACGCCACCGAACGTCCCCCAAAAGTCGCGGACACCTGCGATCGCTGCAACGGAAAACTGTTTCAGCGGGAAGACGATCGCCCCGAATCGGTGAAAGTAAGACTGGAAGCTTACGAGAAGAGCACCGCGCCATTGATCGAGTTTTATCAGCGGCTGGGGTTGCTGGTGACAATCGCCGCAAGCGGCACGCCAGAGGAGATATGCGAACGCACGGTCGCTGCCCTCGACGATTGGCGGAAAAGGAATTCAGCGCGCGAACACGCGTGACGAACGGGCACTTAGATCTAGATCTTGACGCCCCAGAACCCGGCATCCGGCTCGGCGAGCGCGATGCCGACTTCCCAGGCTTCGTGGCCGCGCCAGACGACTTCTCCTTCCGCGCTGCGCCCCGTTTCCGGGAGCACCAGGCGGACCTGCCGGCGGAGCGGCACGTCCGCGCCGACAACCGCCATACAGCCGGAGTGGCTGACATCCACGGTAAGACCGTTCGCGGTGCGGCGGGCTTCGCCTTCGTCCCATTCCAGGCGCAAGCGGAGGCTGGCGGTGGCGCGTGGGTGAGAGCGCATGCTGGCCCAGCGCTCTTCCATCATTTTAAGCTGCGAAATCGTGTGTTCCGGGGTTAACAGAGACATGGAAACCTCACGGGGGAAATTGCAGTCTGGGGGGCCGTCTTAGAAGCTAAACCCGTGCCAGCCTCCCGTCAATGGTACTCTTCCAAAAATGTACCCCGTCGGGCACCCTCCTTAGGTTAAGCCCTGGGACACCCTCGCCTCTATGTCTTGGTCGGCTCCAAATTATCGACGAGCAGGGGTTCGATCTTTTCGGAGAGGTCCTGCACGGTAAAGGGTTTTCGGATAAAGGCCCGGGCCCCTGCCTCCATTGCCCGCAGCACTCCTTCCTCGGAAGTGTGCTTGGTGATGACCACCACGGGTGTGCCTTTGGCGCTCCGGACATACGCCAATGCTTCCAGCAGCTCAAGGCCATCCATCAACGGCATGTCTATATCCGTCAGAATCAGATCGAAGCTGAACCGCTGGACCATGCCCAGGGCTTCGCGGCCATTGCTGGCTTCCAGGATGTCCCCAACATTAAGATTGGCTTGATGGAGCGAATGCTGAATGATTTTGCGGATGGTGGAGGAATCGTCGACAACCAGAACCCTGCGCTTTTTCACCGGGAGCCTCGCACGGAAAATAAAACTGCTCCCAAGCCGCCCGAGAGAAGGCAGTGCAACCTACCAATAGTAGAACCAAAAATTCTGCGTCAGTCAATGAACCGGAGGTTACTCACCCGCACGTCTGGTCTCAGCATTTTTGCGAGGCAAAGATCAGCGTGCCACCGCGTTTAAACGCCGTTCCCAGCCAGGTGAACGGCAGCGCCAGCACGGAAAGCGCCGGCCCCAGCAGCCAGTTGGCCGCCCGTTCAATGGTGGGTGTTCCCTCTGCTTTTCCTGTCAGTTGGCGGAAAAACAGATTGCGGGTCGGAAACATCAGGTTCAGGGCGCTTTGCGACCAGCCGAGAACATCGTATTCGAGTTCCTGATGGCGCTCTTCCCGGACCCGGAATCCACCTCGTTCATGGAGCAACCGCAATGAGTGACGCCCGTAATGATACAAATGCCGCGGCACATCCAGATGCAGCCAGTGCTCCCCGAACGATTTTGCCTGCCATCCTCCGGCGTTCGGAACCGCCACAAACAGCCAGCCATCCGGCTTCAACAACCCGTGGATGGATTGAAGGGTCTCCAGAGGGTTAGGAAGATGCTCCAGGCTGTGCCACATGGTGATGCAATCAAACTCCCTGGTGCCGTGGAATGCAGCCAGCTCCGTCTGCACTTCCAGCCCGAGGGTCCGCGCGGGATCCGGATTCATCTCCGTGCCGCAGGGGATCCAGCCCTCTTCCCGCGCGGCGAGCAGAAACGTCCCTTCGCCGCACCCCACGTCGAGCAGAGTTCGCCCAGTTCTCCCTCTTGTTTTCTTGCGAACCAGTCCGAGGCGCTGCTTGGCCCGGAAGGCGGCGGTGAAACCGTGCCGTCCGCCGTAGTAAGCGCGGTAGTACGGCGCCAGATCCCGTGGCAGGGGATCGGTGACACCAATTCCACATTGCGAGCACCGCAAAATACCGAAGTGTTCACCTGTAACATGGTCGTTTACACGCGCAATATGGGGTTGCAATAGCCCGCCGCAAAGAAAGCAGGTTTGCTGAACGGCGTTGGATTGCGTCATGGCGTTCTTTCAGCGTACACGGGAATCACCTAGGCGCCACTCGTTCCACTCGTAGCTTTGCGAAAGGCTTACCTGGCGCCCCAGTCCGGAATTCTCACCACCACGGCAGGATGGCGTTGCTGCGCAGACAAAAAGGCCCGCCCCGGTTTAGCGGAGCGGGCCGAGCAAATCGTGCGGAGGCGGGTGTTAGCTCTTGGCTTCGACAGCTTCTTCGACCTTGCTCTTTTCTTTCTTTTCCTTTTTCTTGAACTCGTAGCCGACGAGTTCAAGGATGGCCACTTTCGCGCCATCGCCCACGCGAATGCCGGCGGGGATGATGCGGGTGTAGCCGCCCGCGCGATCGGCAAACTTCGGCGCGATTTCGCTGAAGAGCTTTTGCGTGGTGGCCGGGGTCATCAGGTAAGCCGCAGCCTGGCGCCGCGAGGTAAGAGTATCGCGTTTGCCGAGGGTGATGATCTTTTCAGCGACGGGCCGCGTGGCCTTGGCGCGCGTCAGCGTGGTGGTGATGCGGCCGTGTTCAAACAGATTGGTAACCAGGTTACGCAAGGTCGCGCGGCGATGCCACGGATTGCGTCCCAGTTTCGATCCCGACTTCAGATGTCGCATTTTCTCATTCCTCAAATTCCGGTTTTGTAGGGACCGCCTTCTTAGGCGGTCCGTGCTTCGGTTGACGGTGATCAGTTTCAGTGCTTAGTCTTAAGTTACAACCCGCTTTACTTAAAACTTAGAACTTACGACTGAAAACTTCCTACAGGCCAATGGTTTCGTCGCTCGTTGGCGGGGCGGTCTGGCTCGGCAGCGGCGGCCAGATGATTCGGCCGTGCTCATCGAACTTCATGCCCAGGCTGAGGCCCATCTTCACCAGTATATCCTTGATCTCGTTGAGCGATTTCCGGCCGAAGTTCTTGGTCTTCAGCATTTCGTTTTCGCTCTTCTGCACGAGCTCGCGGATGGTCTGGATGTTGGCGTTCTTCAGGCAGTTGTAGCTGCGCACGGAAAGCTCCAGCTCTTCGACGGAGCGGTCCAGGTGCTCGAGCCGCGGATCGTGAACGATGTCCTGCGGCATCTCGACGTTTTCGGGCGGCTCGTCGATGTTGATGAAGATAATCATGTGATCCTTCACCAGCTTCGCGGCCAGTCCGATGGCGTCCTGCGGGGTGATGGCGCCGTTGGTCCAGACTTCGATCATCAGCTTCTCGTAGTCGGTCATCTGTCCGAGACGCGCCGATTCGACGGAGTAGTTCACCTTGCGCACAGGCGAGTGAACGCTGTCCACCGGGATATAGCCAATCGGCAGGTCTTCGTCATAGTTGCGGTCGGCGGCCACGTAACCGCGGCCGTTCTTGACGCGCATCTCGATCTGCAGCTTCCCCCCTTCGCTGACAGTCGCGATGTACACGCTCTTGTCGAGGACGGCGAAATCCGCGTCTTCCTCAATCTGCGCGCTGGTGACCACGCCGGGCTGCTCCACGTTCAGGTAAATCGTCTTCGGCAGGTCGTTGTTCAGCTTGATGGGCACTTGCTTCAGGTTCAGGATGATGTCGGTCGCATCCTCAACCACACCGGGGATCGAAGAGAACTCGTGCAACACGCCCTCGATTTTCACCGCGGTGATGGCGGCGCCCTCGATGGAGCTGAGCAGCGCGCGACGCAGTGCGTTTCCTACCGTGGTGCCCCAACCGCGTTCAAACGGCTGGGCCGAAAACCGGCCATACCGTTCGGTCAGCGATTCGAGCTCCGGCGCGAGACGCTTCGGTTTCTGAAATCCCTTCCACATCGTGTTCCTTCCTTCTGGCCCGACTACCTCGGGCCCAATACCTTTGATGCTTTGTGTAGTGGCCGTTCTTCAGACCGGCCAGTCTAAAGACTAGCCACTACAAAGTTGCTACTTCGAATACAGTTCGACGATCAGCTGTTCGTTGATCGGCGGCGTCTGCATATCTTCGCGCTTCGGCAGAGCCACAACCCGGGCCTTGAACTGCTCGCGATCCTGCTCGAGCCACGGCACGGCACTCTGGCTTTGCGCGACGTTGCGCGCTTCCAGCACCATTGCGTTCTGGTGCATTTTGTCCTTGATCGCGACTTCCTCGCCCACATTCACCTGGTACGACGGGATGTTGACCTTCTTCCCGTTGATCCGGACGTGGCCGTGGAGGACCAGCTGCCGGGCCTGGGCCCGCGAGGACGCAAGCCCCGAGCGCCATACCACGTTGTCGAGGCGGCGCTCCAGCATGATGATCAGGTTTTCGCCCGTCGGACCCTTGGCGCGCTCCGCTTTGTGAAAATAGTTGCGGAACTGGCGCTCAAGCAGCCCGTACGTGCGCTTGGCTTTCTGTTTCTCGCGCAGCTGCAGGCCGTAGCCCGCAACCTTCGCTCGCCGTGACTGCCCATGCTGACCCGGTACAAAGTTGCGCTTCTCAATCGCGCACTTGTCCGTGAAGCATCGCAGCCCCTTCAAAAACAGCTTCTGCCCTTCCCGACGGCACAGGCGGCAGACTGCATCTCGGTGTCTTGCCAACTTCTATTCTCCCTTCCCAAAAACTTTCGAACTTTCAAAGGCGCCCGCCTCAGAAGGCGGCCGCTACAAATTCATTTAAGACCGCTCAGACGCGGCGGCGCTTTGGCGGACGGCAACCGTTGTGCGGAATCGGCGTGATGTCGCGGATGGCCACGATGTGCAGGCCGGCCGCAGCCAGCGCGCGCACCGCGGATTCGCGGCCCGAGCCTGGTCCCTTTACTTTCACTTCCACGCTCTTCATGCCGAACTGGTCGCGCGCCGCGCTCGCCGCGGTCAGCGAAGCCTGCTGGGCGGCGTAGGGCGTACCCTTGCGCGAACCCTTGAAGCCGATCGACCCGGCAGAAGAATTACAAATCACGCGGCCATCGGGATCCGTGATGGTGATCTGCGTGTTGTTGAAGGAAGCCGCGATGTGCGCCAGTCCATGGGGAACCGTGCGGCGCTCCTTCTTCTTCTTGAATTCCTTCTTCTTTTTGTCTTTGCCGGTTGCCGCCGGTTTTGCCGGCTGGGCGTCTGGCGCTGTGTTCTGCTGCTCTTTTGCCACGTGTCACTCCATTCCAAAAATTCCCACCGAACAGTGCCCGCCTCGGAAGGCGGCCGCTACAAAATCCCTTTCGAACATCCAGCCTCTGACTTCCAACCTCCGACGTTAGCCCTTCTTGCCCTTGATCTGCTTCTTGCCGGCAACCGCGCCGCGGCGTGGACCCTTGCGGGTACGCGCGTTGGTGTGAGTGCGCTGGCCGTGAACCGGCAGGTTGCGCCGGTGACGAATGCCCCGGTAGGCCTGGATTTCAATCAGGCGCCGGATATTCATCTGGATCTCTTTGCGAAGATCGCCTTCCACGCGGCCTTCCTGCTCGATGATCGTGCGGATGCGGTTCACTTCGTCTTCCGTCAGCTCGCGGATCTTTTTCGTCGGATCCACATTCGCCTTTTCGGCGATGGTTTTCGCGCGCACCTGCCCGATGCCATAGATCGAGGTCAACCCGACCCAAAGGCGCTTCTGCGGCGGAAGATCAACACCTGCGATACGTGCCATTTTTCAAGCTCCTGAATTCTTTAATTCCGAGTACCAAACCGTTTGTAGTCAGTAGTCGGTAGTTTGTAGTTCGGAACTCTGCCTACCGGCTCCCGACTACCAACTTCGGACTTTTCTATCCCTGGCGCTGCTTGTGCTTCGGGTTGGTGCAGATTACCCGAACCACGCCGCGGCGATGGATCACCTTGCACTTGTCACAAATCTTTTTGACGCTTGCCCGAACCTTCATGCTGCCTCGCTTCCTTCCTGCCCACGTTGTCATCCTGAGCGCGTCTATGGCGCGAAGGATCTCAACGTCAAACCCTAGCTCGACTCTTCCCGTTGAGATCCTTCGGCCCAAAATCAGGGCCTCAGGATGACAACGTTTACCAATCTAGGCGCCATAAAGCCGCACCTACAAAACCACCCGCTATTTATAACGGTACACGATCCGCCCGCGGGTCAAGTCGTAGGGCGAAAGCTCCACCGCGACCTTGTCCCCCGCCAGAATGCGGATAAAATTCTTGCGCATCTTGCCGGAAACATGCGCCAGCACCAGGTGCTTGGTCTCCAGTTGGACGCGGAACATCGCGTTCGGCAGCGGCTCGATCACCGTCGCCATCACTTCGATCGCGTCCTCCTTCGTATTGCCGGAGTCGCTTTTCTTCTTCTCTTCAAACGGCTGCTTCGCCATAAGCTCCCAGAGTCTTAAGTTTTCAGTTCTAAGTCTTAAGTAATGCAATCCGTACCTAATACTTAGAACTTACAACTTGTTACTTCCTTCACCACGATGGCCCGGTCATCTCTTTCGGCCGGGTCAATATCCATGGGCCGTTGGAGGTGACTGCGACGGTGTGCTCGAAATGCGCCGATGGACTTCCGTCGGCCGTTTCCGCAACCCACTCGCCGCGCATCTGCACTTCCGGCCGGCCGGCATTCACCATCGGTTCGACGGCAATGACCATGCCTTCCTGCAAACGCGCCCCGCGTCCCGGCTCTCCGTAGTTTGGAAGATTGGGCTCATCGTGCATCTTCGTTCCGATGCCGTGCCCCACAAACTCCCGCACCACCGAAAAACCGTTCTGCTCGACCCAACTCTGCACCGCGTGCCCGACGTCGCCCAGCCGGTTGCCCGGGCGCATCTTGTCGATCGCGCGATCCAGCGACTCGCGGGTCACATCCAGGAGCTTCCGCAGCTCCGGGCTGATTTTCCCCACGGGCACGGTGACGGCTGAATCGGCGTAATAGCCGTCGACCTCCATGCCGAAGTCGATCGAAACCACTTCGCCCTCGCGCAACTTGCGCTTCGGCGACGGAATCCCGTGAACGATCTCGCTGTTCACAGACGTGCATAGCACGCAGGGATACCCGCGATACCCCTTGAACGCGGCCTTTCCAGGCCTGCCGGCGATGAGCCCCTCGGCAATTCGTTCGAGGTCCATCGTCGTCACTCCGGGCTTTACCTCCGCCCGAAGCTTGTTCAAGACTTCATGCACCACCTGGCCGGCGTGGTACATTTTCTCGAGTTCAGCGGCGCTGCGTAATTGAATCGCCATCTCCTCACCGCGTCCCGCGCATGCCCGAAACCAACTGGCAAATCTCTCGCCGCACTTCTTCCACGCTGCGGTTCGCGTCCACATCGTGCAGCGCGCCGAGCCGCCGGTAATACTGCACCAGGGGCGCCGTCAGCTTCTCGTACGCGTTCAGCCTGGGCGCCACAACTTCCTCGCGATCGTCGGCGCGGTGAATCAACTCGCCGCCATCCGCATCGCAAATCCCTTCGACCTTCGGCGGGCGCTCGTAAATATTATAAATCTCGCCGCCCACTTTGCAGGTCCTTCGTCCGGTCAACCGCTTCATCAAGACCGAAGTCGGAATAACCATGTGAATCACGAACGGCTGCTTGAAACCCTGCCTTCTCAGCAACTCGCCCAGATACTTCGCCTGGGCGACCGTTCGCGGAAACCCGTCGAACACGAACCCATGCTCGCAATCCGGCCGCTCGATCCGCTCGGCCACCATCTTGAGCACCAGCGAATCCGACACCAGCTCGCCGCGCTCCATAATCGGCTTGGCCTTCAAGCCGAGAGGAGTGCCATTGCTGACATGCTCCCGAAGCATGTCGCCGGTCGAAAGATGCGGCACGCCATACTGCCGGGCCAGCTCTTTCGCCTGCGTGCCTTTCCCGGAGCCCGGAGGCCCGAGGAAAATCACCGCGCGGTCGAGTTTTCCCACGGGACGCTCTTCCAGCGCCACGCTTGCTCTCCCTTAACGACGGCCGCGCAGACGGCCCTTTCGCGCAAAGCCCTCGTAATTGCGCATGACGAGTTGTGCCTCCAGCTGCTGCACTGTATCCATCGCCACGCCCACCACGATCAGGAGCGAGGTACCGCCAAAATAGAACGCCACACCGAGCCCGTTTAAAATCCACTGCGGGAAGTGCCGGTCAAACCAGTCCCCACCGAGCCAGTAAGGCAAATGGTTCAGGTGGATACCCGCAATCATCCATTCCGGAAGCAGGCAGACCAGCGCCAGGTAGATCGCGCCGATAAACGTGAGCCGCTTCAGGATCATGCTGACATATTCCGAAGTGCTGCGGCCGGGACGAATGCCGGGAATAAAGCCGCCGTTCTTCCGCATGTTGTCCGCAAGCTCCGTCGGATTGAACACGATGCCGACATAGAAGAAAGCGAACAGGATGATCATCGTGATGTAGATGACCGTATACAGGGGTTCGCCCCACTTGAGCTTGTCCGCAATCGTTTTCACGAACGGCCAACGAGTGCCCAAAATCAGGGCCGCGGTGGCCGGAAATGCCAGCAGCGAACTGGCAAAAATCGGCGGAATCACGCCGCCGGAGTTCACACGCAACGGCAAATAGGTGGATTGCCCGCCCATCATGCGGCGGCCGACGACGCGCTTGGCGTACTGCACCGGGATGCGGCGCTGCGCCCCTTCGACGAAAACGATGAAGGCAACCACGGCAACCATCAGTGCGATGAGCATGATGATGGCCAGCGGGGTAAATGCGCCCCACGCCTGGGTCTTGGCCTTCTCGTAAAGGTCGTAGATGGCTCGCGGCAGACCGACCACGATCCCGACGAAGATAATCAAAGACATTCCGTTGCCGATGCCACGCTCGCTGATCTGCTCGCCCAGCCACATGATGAATGCGGAGCCGGTGGTCAACGTCAGAATCGTGAGCAGCACGAAGCCAATGCCGGGGTGATACACCAGCGACTGCCCGGAAAATGTTTGCGACTGCAGCGTGCTCGCAATCGTCGAAGACTGGATGATGCTCAAAATGATGGTCAGGTACCGCGTGTACTGAGTAATCTTGCGGCGGCCGAGTTCCCCTTCCTTCTGCAATCGCTCCAGGTACGGGAACACCACGGTCATCAACTGCAGGATGATGGACGCCGTGATGTACGGCATGATGCCGAGCGCGAAGATCGTCAACCGGCGGAAATTTCCGCCGCTGAAAAGATCGAAAATGCCCAGCACCGAACCCGCCGACTGCTTGAAGATCTCTTCGAGCACGCCGGTGTTGATCCCCGGTGTCGGGATGTGCGCGCCCAGGCGGTAAACCGCCAGAAGCCCCAGCGTAAAGAACAGCCGGTTCCGCAGATCTTCGATCCGGAAGAGATTCGCGAATGCCTGGATGAAACGATTCATGACTATTCCCTGTCGCTACTCTGTCATCCTGAGCGCGTCTTCTGCGCGAAGGATCTCAACCCCAAAATCCAGCCGACCTTTAGCGTTGAGATCCTTCGGCCAAAACCCGGCCCCAGGATGACAACGCGTCGCGACGAATTTTCGATTCTTCCACATGCTCGCTATTAGGCTACAACCTCAAATGTCCCGCCCGCCTTGGTGATCTTTTCCTTGGCAGTGGCGCTGAATGCATGGGCGTGAATGGTGAGCTTGGTCTTCAACTCGCCATCGCCCAAAACCTTGATGGGATCCGTTACCCGGCGGATAAACCCGTGCGCGCGAAGCAGATCCGGCGTTACCGTCTCGCCCGCGGGAAACACGTTGAGTTCCTCGAGGTTCACGACGGAATAGCTGACGCCAAACGGATTGTGAAACCCGCGCTTCGGAATGCGGCGATGCAACGGCATCTGCCCGCCCTCAAAACCCCGGCGGCGCGAATAGCCGCGGCGGGACTTCTGTCCCTTGTTGCCGGCGCCGGAGGTTCTGCCGAGTTTCGAGCCCATGCCGCGGCCGACGCGCACTTTGCGTTTGCGCGAGCCCTTTGCCGGGCCGAGGTTCGAAAGAGAAACCGTGTTGTGTTCCGCTTTTTTCTTTTTGTCAGCCATGACTTATTTCACCACTTCCACGAGGTGGCGCACCTTGTGAATCATGCCGCGGACCGCCGGCGTATCTTCGCGCTCCACCACCTGATGCAATCTGCGCAGCCCAAGGCCGCGGATCGTTGCCCGCATGTCGTCGGTGCAACTGATGAAACTCACCACCCACTTCACTTTCAATTTGCCGGCGCTCTTCGCGCCCTTTTTCTCGGCTGCCATGAATTACTCCCCTGCCGCCTTTTCTTTTTCGGTCTTCTCGCCGCCGCGTGGCGACTTGCCGCTGATCTCTTCGACCGTCTTCGAACGTGTTTCCGCAACGTGCGCGGCATCCTTCAGGCTGAGCAGCGCCGCGAAGGTGGCCTTCACCACGTTGTGCGGGTTCGACGTGCCGATGGACTTCGTGAGCACGTTGGTGATTCCCGCGACTTGCATCACCTTCCGCACCGGGCCGCCGGCAATGACGCCAGTGCCTTCGGAAGCGGGCTTCAGCAGAACCTGCGCCGAGCCATACCAGCCGGTGACCTGGTGAGGGATGGTGGTGCCCTTCATGTTGAGCTTGATCAAGTTTTTCTTGGCCTGCTCGATGCCCTTTTTGATGGCCATGGGAACTTCGCGCGCCTTGCCCATGCCGAATCCGGCGTGGCCGCGGCTGTCGCCGACTACGACAAGCGCGGAGAAGCTCAAGTTCTTGCCGCCCTTGACGACCTTGGTGACGCGGTTGATGGCGATGACGTCGTCCTTCAGGTCCGAAGGATTGACGTCCAGCAAACGCCTGACCGACAAGCTATCCCGCAATAGTTGCTTCGACATTTAGAACTGTAACCCCGCTTCCCGCGCCGCATCCGCGAGCGCCTTGACGCGGCCGTGATACTTGTACCCGCCGCGGTCGAACACGACCTTGGTGACGCCCGCCGCCTTGGCGCGGTCGGCGATGATCTTGCCGACAGCTTTTGCGGAGGCGATGTTACCGCCACCCTTCAAACCCTTTTTGGTTTCCTTGTCGACCGAGCTGGCCGAGAGGAGCGTACGGCCGCTGCGATCGTCAATCACCTGCGCGTAGATGTGCCCGACGGAACGGTACACGTTCAGGCGGGGACGTTCCGGCGTGCCGACGACGCGGGTACGCACGCGCAGATGGACGCGGCGGCGCTGTTGATCCTTGGACAACTTGCGAACTGGTACCGAAGCCACGTTGTTTCTCCCTTAAAGTTTTCAGTCATCAGTTCTTAGTTTTAAGTAAAGATTCCGCATCCATTACCCAAAACTCGCTGCGATCCTGATTCCTGAAAACTTACAACTTAAAACGAACCACTTAAAACTTTTCCCTACGCTGCGCCTGCCTTGGCGCCGGCCTTGCCCGCCTTCTTCTTCAGGCGTTCACCGGTAATGCGGATGCCCTTCTGCTTGTACGGGTCGGGCGGGCGGAGCGAACGAAGGTCCGCCGCCACCTGGCCCACTTGAGCCTTATCCGCGCCACTGACGACCATGTGCGTCTGCTTGTCGACGGAAATCTGAATCCCCTCGGGGATCGGAAACTCGATCGGGTGCGACTTGCCGAGGGCGAACGACACGTGCTTGCCCTTCAGCTCCGCGCGGTAGCCGACGCCGACAATGTCGAGCTCTTTCTTGAAGCCCACGGTGACGCCGTGAACGGCGTTCGCGAGCAGCGCGCGAGCCAGGCCGTGCAGCGCGCGATGCTCTTCGTTTTCGCGAAGCGCGTTCAGCACGCCGTCCTTCTGCTCGAGCTTGATCTGCGCCGGAACCAGCACGCTGAGCTTCCCCTTGGGGCCCTGCACTTCGACCTTGCCGCCGCTGACGGGACTGATCTTCACGCCGGCGGGAACTGGAATCGGTTTGCGACCAATACGTGACATTGTGCTCTACGTCCTTTTCTCAGTTAGCTGTTAGCCTTTAGCTGTTAGCCATTAGCCAAGAGCTGGAACCTTTTGCTTCCCAAAACCGCCCGCCTCGGAAGGCGGCCGCTACAGCTACTCTTCAACCTCTAGCCTCTGACCTCAAATCTCTGCCTTCTCACCAGACTTCGCAAAGAATCTCGCCGCCGACGTTGGACTTGCGCGCCGCGCGGCCGGTCATCACGCCTTTCGGCGTGGTGAGAATGTTGATGCCAAGGCCGCCGACAACGGGACGAACGTCGCGCGAGCCGAGATAATTGCGCTGGCCGGGACGCGAGATGCGCTTCATGCCCGTAATAACGCTGCGGCGGTCCGGTGTGTACTTCAGGAAGATGCGCAACGTTTTGCGGGACTTGTTCTCCTCAACCATTTTATAGGTGGAGATATAACCCTCTTCCTTCAGGATGCGGGCGATCTCGGTCTTCAGCTTTGAGACCGGAACGTCCACGCGCTGGTGCTTTGCGGCAGCCGCGTTGCGGATGCGCGTCAGGAAATCGGCGATGGGATCCGTTTGCATAGTGTTCTTCTCTCGCTCCTACCAGCTGGCTTTCACGACGCCGGGAATTTCTCCCTTGAGCGCCATGCCGCGGAAACAGATGCGGCACATCTCAAACTTGCGGATATACCCGCGGGCGCGGCCGCAGACGCGGCAGCGGTTGCGCACGCGAACCTTGAACTTGGGCTTCTTCAGCGTTTTTGCGATCTTCGCGGTGCGTGCCATTTATTGTGCCGCTCCTTTTTCGCGCAACGGGAAGCCCAGGCCCTTCAGCAGCTCGCGGCCTTCCTCGTCGTTCTTTGCCGTGGTGGTCAGGGTCACGTTCATGCCCTTGATCTTGTCCACGCGGGTGTAATCGATTTCCGGGAACACCAGCTGGTCCTTCAGGCCCAGGGTGTAGTTGCCGCGGCCATCGAAAGCATTGCCGGGCAGCCCGCGGAAGTCGCGCACGCGGGGCAGCACGACGTTGCACAGGCGGTCGAGAAATTCGTACATCTTCTCGCCCCGCAGCGTGACCGCGCAGCCGATCGGCATACCCTTGCGGATCTTGAAATTCGCAATGGACTTCTTCGCCTTGGTGATGACCGGCTTCTGGCCGGTGATCTGTCCGAGTTCGACGGCGGCGGTATCCAGCAATTTGGCGTTCTGGCTGGCTTCGCCGAGGCCGATGTTCAGGGTGATCTTCTGAAGCTTCGGCACGGCCATCATGTTCTTCCAGCCAAAGCGCTTCATCAGCGCCGGCACCGTTTCTTTCCTGTACTTCTCATGCATTCGACTCATCATCTGCGTTTCGTTCCTTCCAAAATCGGCCCGCCTCGGAAGGCGGCCCCTACAAAAACCGTAAACTGAATTCCCGGCAGGCTAAAGCTTGCCGCTACTTATCCAGTGTCGTGCCGCAGCGCTTGCAGGCGCGTACCCGGCTGCCGTCGGCCAGAGTGTTGTGGCCGATGCGGGTGTGCTTGCCGCAGTTGCCGCAAACCACCTGGACGTTCGAAGCGTTCATCGGGCCTTCTTTTTCCACGATGCCGCCCTTGATGTTTTTTGCCGGGTTCGGCCGGGTATGCCGCTTGATGATGTTGGCATGCTCGACGATCACGGTGTTCTTCCGCGGGTTAATCGAAAGCACGCGGCCGCTCTTGCCGGCGTCCCGGCCGCTTAATACACGGACGTTGTCGCCCTTGCGAATACTGATGGTGTAGCGCTTTGCGCGTTCGTGTACGCCTGCCATGACTTACCAGACCTCCGGAGCGAGTGAAACAATCTTGGTGAATTTTTTGTCGCGCAGTTCGCGGGCCACCGGCCCGAAAACGCGTGTTCCGACAGGCTCGCCGGCATCGTCGATGAGCACCGCGGCGTTGTCGTCAAAGCGGATGTAGGTTCCATCCTTGCGGCGCGCTTCCTTGCGCATACGCACGATGACGCACTTCACAACCTTGCCTTCCTTGATCTGGCTTTCCGGCGTCGCTTCCTTCACGGAAGCGGTAACGATATCCCCAAGACCCGCCTTCAAGCCCGCATCGCCGCCAATGGGCATGATGCACATCAGCTTGCGCGCGCCGGAATTATCGGCAACCGTCAGCCAGGTTCGCATCTGAATCATAATTCGGCTCCCCTATCCTTACTTCTTGGCCGACGCGGTCGGCGTCAGCACTTCTTTCAAGCGCCAGCGCTTCAGGCGCGAAAGCGGCCGCGCGGAGACGATGCGGACCGTGTCGCCCTGCTTGGCTTGGCGCTTTTCATCGTGCGCGTAGAATTTCTTGGAAATGCGGATGACGCGGCGGTACTTCGGGTGCTGCACCAGCCGCTGCACTTCGACCACAATGGTCTTTTCCATCTTGGCGCTGGTTACTTTTCCGACCAGCTCGGTCTTATCGCCGCGCGTGGTGTTCGCCGCCGTGGCTACGTTGGTTTCCGTTGTCATTACGCCTTCCCTGCCTTCGCCGGCGCGCTTCCGCCGGTCAATTCCTGTGCGCGCAAAAGCGTCTTCACGCGCGCGAGATCTTTCTTGGCTTCACGTAGGCGCTTCAGCGCCTCGGCCTGCCCGGTGCTCAATTGAAACCGCAGGCGGAAAATCTGCTCGGCGAGATCCTTCTCGCGCGCCTGCAATTCCGTTGCGCCGTCTTCGCGGAACTTTTCAATACGCCGCGCCATACTCAGATTCCTCCTGTGCGAGAGACGAATTTCGTTGGAATCGGCAGCTTGTGCGACGCAAGTCCCAATGCTTCCCGCGCCGTGGTTTCGTCAACCCCCGCCATCTCGAACATGATCCGCCCCGGCTTCACGACCGCTACCCAGCGTTCCGGAGCTCCTTTGCCCTTGCCCATGCGGGTTTCCGCGGGCTTCTTGGTGAACGGCTTGTCCGGAAAAATGCGGATCCACAGCTTGCCGCCGCGCTTGATGAAGCGGGTAATGGCCACGCGCGACGCTTCAATCTGCCGGTCCGTGATCCAGGCATTTTCCAGAGCCTTCAGGCCGTATTCGCCAAAGGACAAACTGGAGCCGCGCCACGCCTTGCCTTTGCGGCGGCCGCGCTGCTGTTTCCTGTACTTGACCTTCTTCGGCATCAACATCGGTTTCTTCTCGCTTCCGTAATTCTTTTGGTTTGCCGGTCTAAAGACCGGCCACTACAAAACCTTCTTAGGCGACAGCTGCGGCCGCCGGCTTGTCGTCCGTGCGGGTTGCGCGCTTCGGAACGTTTTCGCCCTGATAGATCCAGCACTTCACGCCAATCACGCCGTAAGTGGTGTTCGCTTCGGCGGTGCCGTAATCGATGTCCGCGCGAAGCGTCTGCAGCGGCAAACGGCCCTGCAGGTACCACTCTTTGCGCGCGATTTCCGCGCCGTTCAAACGGCCCGCAACGCGCACCTTGATACCCTTGCAGCCGAAACGCAGCGCGGAGTCCACCGCTTTGCGCATCGCGCGGCGAAACGCCACGCGCTTTTCCAGTTGCAGCGCAATCGATTCCGCCACCAGCGTGGCATCGAGTTCCGGGCGGTGCACTTCCACGATATCGATGTGCACTTCGCGCTTGGTGCGCTTCGAAACTTCCTGCTTCAGCTTGTCGATTTCCGCGCCCTTGCGGCCGATGATGATGCCGGGCCGCGCGGTGGCGATGCGCACGACCAGCTTGTTGGCGGCTCGCTCGATATCAATCGAGCTGACGCCGGCGCTCTTCAAGCGCTCCTTTAGCTCCTTGCGGAGTTTCACGTCTTCGTGGAGCAGATCCGCATACTCGCGGTCGGCATACCAGCGCGACTTCCAGGGCTTGTTGTAGCCGAGTCGAAATCCGTACGGGTGTGTTTTTTGTCCCATTACTTCTTCCCCTTCTTCTTGGCGGCGGCCTGTTTCCCGGTCAGTGCCTTGCGCACCCGGCGCGCGGTGCCCCGGACGCCCTTCTGCGATTCGGCTTCCGCGATGTTCGCGGCGACGCGTTCGGCGGCGGCGACATGGTGCTCCGCCACGCCCACAAAAATGTGCGCGGTGCGTTTCTGATAACGGAAAGCGCGGCCCATCGGCGCGGGACGCAACCTCTTCCAGCGCGAACCCTCGTTGACGTACGCCTTGCTGACAAAGAGCTGGTCAACGTCGAGCGGCGAACCGGAATCATCGGCCTTGCGCTCGGCGTTGGCGATCGCGCTGCGCAGCACTTTTTCGATGTGCTTCGCGGCGCGCTTCGGCGTGTAGCGCAGCGACTGCAACGCATCCTGAGCTTTCTGCCCGCGGATCAAATCGATCACCAGGCGCGCTTTCTGCGGCGACATCCGCACGTGCCTTGCCAGCGCGTGGGCTTCAATCGTGCCGGGAGTGTTGGTCTGTAGTTCAGCCATAAATTATGCCTTCGGCGCCGCGGGTGCTGCTGCTGTACCCGGCGCGCCGCCTCCTGCTGGAGCCGCGCCGGCAGCCTTCTCGAGCGCCGCTTTGACGGCATGGCCCTTGAAGGTACGCGTTGGCGCGAACTCGCCGAGCTTGTGGCCGATCATCTGTTCGGTCACATACACGGGAATAAATTTTTTGCCGTTGTGTACGGCGATGGTGTGACCAATCATGTCCGGCACGATCGTTGAGCGCCGCGACCAGGTCTTCACCACTTTCTTTTCGTTGCGCGTGTTCAGTGCTTCCACCTTGTCGCGCAAGTGGCCGTCAACAAACGGCCCTTTTTTCGTTGAGCGTGCCATCGCTTCCTTATTCCTCCACGCGGCGCAAACGCCCCCACTGGGCGTGCCGCATCTTCTTGAAACCCCGCACCGGACCGGGAACACGGTGCGACCTCGGACAGAACGGGCAGACAAAACGTGTGCCCAGAGCATTGGGTGTCCGATCCACAATCACCGCCCAGCCGGCTTTGCACAGCTTGTACAGCACCGGCTCGAGTGGCACGACAACCTTTACCGCGGGCTTGCCTGCCAGGGCAGGCTTAGCGGCCACTTTCGCCGCCAGTCGTTTTACCGCTCGCTTCACAGGCCGCGCCCTGCGTCCTGCTCCGCGTGTCGAACGTGTACGTGTTGCTCGCATTTTTCCGCTCTCCCCAGCCAGCCCTTACTAGCGCCTGCCTGCCGCAGGCAGGCCAGCCGGGAACTGCGTTTGCCGTCTTGCTTACCTTGGGCGCTCTCGTTCAGGATTGCGCCCCGTCTTGACAACCAGTCGTTCGTTATAAGTTTCAAGTTTTCAGTAAAGCCTCAAAAACTTAAAACTTATTACTTAAAACTAAAAACTCTTCTACTTCCGCCGCTCCACGATCATGCGATCGGTGCGCTTGTTGCCGCGCGTCTTCTTGCCGAGCGTCGGAAAAGCCCACGGCGTTTGCGGGTGATTGCCCTTGACGCGGCCTTCCCCACCACCGTGCGGGTGATCCACCGGGTTCATGGCGACGCCGCGAACCGTGGGACGAATGCCCTTCCAGCGCGTCCGGCCAGCCTTGCCGTATGTCTGGTTTTCGTGATCCACGTTGCCGACCTGGCCGACCGTGGCGCGGCAATCGATCGAAAACTTGCGAACTTCACCGGAAGGCATCTTGACCAGAGCGAGGTCGCCTTCCTTGCTCAAAAGCTGTGCGGATGCGCCGGCCGTGCGAACCGCCTGGCCGCCGCGCCCGGGATAGAGTTCCAGGTTGTGCACCATCGTGCCGGGAGGAATGTTGCGGATCTTCAGGGAATTTCCCGGAAGAATATCCGCGCTTTCGCCGGTCGAGACAGTCGCGCCGACTTCGAGACCCACCGGGTGCAGGATGTAGCGCTTGTCGCCATCCGCGTAATGCAGGAGAGCGATGTTGGCGCTGCGGTTCGGGTCGTACTCAATCGAAGCGACCTTGGCGGATACGCCGTCTTTGTCGCGCCGGAAGTCGACCACGCGGTACTGCTTCTTGTGGCCTCCGCCGCGATGCCAGACGACAACTTCGCCGTGGTTGTTGCGTCCGCCGGAGCGCTTTTTCGGCTCGAGCAAATTTTTCTCCGGCGTTTCTTTGGTGATGTGGCTCTTGTCGAGCACGGTCATAAACCGCCGCGACGCCGTATATGGATTAAAGCTCTTGAGTCCCATCTCTGCCTCTACCTTCTAAATCTCCCGCCAACCCGGCGGCCCGTTTCGTAAAAACCGTTTCGTAAAAACTTTCCCGTAAATTCCGTTGCTTACAAATTCTCCGCGTACTCGATCATCTTTTCGCCTTCGGCGAGTTTCACGTAGGCCTTTTTCCAGTCCCGCCGGTAGCCTTCATTCTGGCCGCGACGGCGCATCTTGCCGTGGAAATTGGCGGTGCGGACGCCGCTTACCTTCACCTTGAAGATCTGCTGCACCGCTTCCTTGATTTCGGTCTTGGTCGCGGCCGCGGAAACTTCAAAGACCACGGTATGCTGGTTTTCCTTCACGCCGAGCCCTTTTTCGGTGATGATCGGCCGCCGGATAATCTGATAGTGAGGGGCTGCCATGGCTTACTCCTTCCCCTTCTTGGCCGCGGGCTTGCCTGCCGAGGCAGGCTTTTTGGCCGCAGCCGGCTTTTTCGCCGCGGGCTTGTCCGCCATGGCGGGTTTCGCGGCTGCTTTCGGTGCCGCTTCCTTCTTCGCAACGGGCGCCGGAGCAATCGATTCAACATGCGGGGCATCGGCGGCGGCATGCTCGGGATCGAGCGTGCGGATCAGCCGGGCTGCCGCATCCTTTGAAACAACCACGCGGTCGTGACGCAGAATGTCGTACGGCTGCAGAACGTTGCTGGCCGAAAGCTTTACGCCTTGCATGTTGCGGCTCGCGAGTTCCAGATTCTTGTTATCGCCGTAGGCCACGAGCAACGCGGTCTTTTCGGCGCTGAGCTTGTCGAGCGCGACCCGCAGCGTCTTGGTCTTGTGCGTGTCGAGCGACCAGGCGTCGACGATGGTCAGCTTCTGCTCCGCAAGCTTTGCGGAAAGCGCCGAGCGCAACGCGCCAAGCAGCATCTTTTTCGGCAGAGCGTATTCGTAGCTGCGCGGGCGAGGTCCGTGCACGGTGCCGCCATGGCGCCACAGAGGCGAACGGATCGAGCCGACGCGCGCGCGCCCCGTGCCCTTTTGCCGCCAGAGCTTGCGGCCCGCGCCGCTGACTTCGCTCTTTTCCTTGACCTTGTGGGTGCCGCGGCGCAACCCGTTCAGATACCAACGGGAAGCTTCGTGCAGCAGGTGACGGTTTACCTCGGCCCCGAAGACCGAGTCCGCCAATTCCACCTGGCCGACTTTCTTGCCATCCAGATTGACTACATCCACTACTGGCATGTTCGTTTCTCTCTCTTCGCCTTAAACTCTTGCTAGCTCTAACGGCGCCCGCCTCGGAAGGCGGCCGCTACAAAACGTTTACTTCCCTGCCTTCTTGGCCTTCTTTGCTTTGCGGATAAAAATGTACAAACCGCTCGGCCCCGGCACCGAACCGCGAACCAGCAGCAGGTTCTCGTCGGCGTCCACCTTGATGACTTTCAAATTCTTCGCAGTCACCTGCGCGTTGCCCATGTGACCCGGAAAATGCTGGTTCTTCCACACGCGTGACGGAAACGAACTGCCGCCAATGCCGCCCGGTGCGCGATGGAACATCGAACCGTGCGTCGCGTCGCCGCCGGCATAATGCCAGCGCTTCACGCCGCCTGCGAACCCTTTGCCCTTGCTGACCCCGGTGACATCCACCAACTCGCCGGCCTTGAAGTTTTCCACCAGCACGCGATCGCCGACTTTCGTTTCGTCCTTCGATTCCGCGATGCGCACTTCCCGCATCACTTTCATCGGAGCCACATTCGCTTTCTTGAAGTGGCCGGTGAGGGCTTTGTTGACGCGCTGCGGTTTGACGAATTCCACGAGGCCCAACTGCGCGGCGTCGTAGCCGTCTTTTTCCTTCGTGCGGCGCTGCACCACGACACAGGGACCCGCCTGGAGCACCGTGCAACCCACCAGGTTGCCGTCTTCGGCGAAGATCTGCGTCATCCCCAGCTTGATTCCGATAATTCCGTCGACTGCCATTTTCCTTTTCTCTCTCTCGCAGCTTGTCCGCCGCGGCGGATATTGGCTGCGTTACTTCAGAAATTCAATGCCTAAACTTGCTAGCCCTGAGATCCTTCGTCGCGGACTCCTCAGGATGACGACCCTTATCGGGTCGTCACTTCCCAGCGTGCCCGAAGGCCTTGATTTCCACGTCCACCCCCGGCGGCAGGTCGAGCTTCATCAGCGCGTCCACCGTGTCCGGCGTGGGTTCCAGAATGTCGATCAGTCGCTTGTGCGTGCGCATTTCAAACTGCTCGCGGGACTTTTTGTCCACGTGAGGCGAGCGCAGCACAGTCCAGCGGTTGATGGTCGTGGGCAGAGGAATCGGACCGGCAACATCGGCGCCGGTGCGTTTCGCGGTTTCCACGATTTCACGCGTGGACTGGTCCAGAATGCGGTGGTCGTACGCCTTCAGCCGGATGCGAATTTTGTCACCTTGTCTCATAGGATTACTCGATGATCTCCGTGACGGCGCCGGCGCCGACGGTGTGGCCGCCTTCGCGAATCGCGAAGCGCAACCCCTTCTCCAAGGCTACCGGCGTGATCAGCGTGACTTCGCAGCTCACGTTGTCGCCCGGCATCACCATTTC
>DASYXF010000170.1:0-38088 GCA_035935335.1 Candidatus Acidiferrum sp. | reverse complement strand
CGAAACGAACGCGTCCTGGCTCCCAACCAGCGCCGCTTGAAGCGGGTTCATCGTCGGCAAAGCTGTTGCCGTGGTGTGTCCTGCCACCACGATTCGTTGCGTCGGGGGATTTCCCGGCACCGAATCAATCGCCACCGACCGAATGGATGTGAATCCAACATTGGTGGTGCCCCCTAAATAGGAGGATGCAACCAGGCTGGCTGCTCCCGTCTTGGTCGCATCGATCACCGTAATCATGCCCGTGGTCGCTCCCGCCAGGGCATTGTTCGTGGACTGAAAAGCATTCAGCAGCGGGATGTTTGTGGTGCCACCTGAAATTGCGTCGCCGACCACGACCGTCATTCCGTGTACCAGATCAACCGCTCCCGCACGCAGTACAGTCCCTGCTCCGCCCCCTATGTAGGTGACGTACGTCATCTGGTTCAGCCCGATCAAGCTTGGATCCAATAACGCCACAAACCCGTTTGGAGTCGTGCCAGGAGTTCCGGTAAACGTGGTTTGAAACCCATTGGGTCCGGCGCCTCCATTGATCAGGCTGAAAGCCGTGGCCGAAACGATGTTGCCGCCGAAATAGATTTTCCCGGCGGCATCCATAGAGCCTACTCCGCAACCCGCGGCAACAGTGCTCGTGGTGTTGCCGCCGACATTCAGGTAGGTCATGTAGAGAATGTTGAAAGAGCGGTCGAGTTTTGCGGTGTAGCAATCGTTGAACCCGCCGGGCGTGCCGTTGTTAAATGAAACCGAATACGCGTTGGCCGTTGTCGGGAGGTTCGTAGACGTCGTGCTGCCGGTGAGTACCACCGTGCCTTCCTGGTTTACAAACAAGGAGGAACCACCACTGCTCGTCGTAAGTCCTTGCGACCCGTTCCCTCCGAGCAACGTGGAGTTGTCAATTGCCGCGCCACTCGGCGTCAAGCGAGTGATAAATAGGTCATCCGTTCCTGTGGTTGGTCCGCCGAACGTGACGGGAAAGTCCCGGCAATTTGTCAGGCCAAGAACGACGGCTTCCGCCTGGCCGGCTCCGCCGCTCGCGTCTACTTTCATGTCCGTGGCGAAGTTCTGGCAGGGCCCCGTGCCACCGGTGAATATAAGGCTGCCCCCTATAAACGTCAGGAAATTCAGCGATGCGGCCCCCGTCGTTGCCGGATCAATCTTGGCCACAAACGCGTAATCACCGGCACTCCCGGATGTTCCGAGCAAGGAACTTGTCTCGGTAAACGTCGTCGCGTCTGAAGTGGATCCGGACACGAACAGCTTGGGCGCGCTCGAATTGGTGACGTCGAGATCCATTCCGCCGGACCCCTCCACTCCCGCTGCGCCCAGGAATGTTGCATACACAATCGTCGGATCGATCACCAGCCGCATCTTCTTGTCGTATGCGCCCACATAAAACGCAACCAGCTTCCCCGCTTGCAGCGAAAATCCGCCATCCACAGGCCGCCGCCGTTCGCCGTCCGGCTGGTAAATCACCGGTTTCCGCATCCGGAATTCGTTCTTTCCCGTCCGCAGCACCAGGTCGCCGTTTTCATCCACTGCAACTTTTTCCGCGCCGGCTATTCTGAACCGGATCCGCCCCGGATCCGCTCCCGGTGCAACCTGGAAATCGTATTCCAGCCGTTGCTGGTCGCCGTGATACACCAGGTCAATCCCCGGATACACTTCGCGTGAACGCACTTCTTCATACAGCGGAACACCCGTGTGCCATTCCCGTGGATTGTTGCCGATCAGGTAGTTCACTTTGCCGGGGAGCTCTTTAATTCCACTGATCTCCGGCCCAGGATTGCTCTCGAGCAATTTCATCCGCAAAACTGCCCGTTCTCCCAGATCCGCCGGCGCGAACTTGCCCGGCGATAGCGCCCCGCGCGGCGCGCTCGTATGGGCGCTCGCAAAAACTGTTTCCGTGGGAGATACAAGCAGGCTGTACCCGCTGCTCCTTGCCAGGAACTTCACCCTCGCGTCGGTCTGCCCGCGGTTCGCCTCGAAAAAGAGCGGCAACGCCAGCGGCGTCCCGGACATTTTGATTGCTTTGCCGGCGGCCGTTTTTTTGCCTGAATCGCCTCCCAAGCCACCAAGCAGGGAAGTGCCCTTCAACAAATTCTCTGCAAACTTCCCGATCGCGCTTTTCTCGGCCAGTGGAGTGGTCACCGGATGTTTCGCCTCTGTGGCTTTTCGCCAACTGTGGACTGCTCCACCCCCGGCCAGCACCAGCGTCCCCGCTGCCAACCACGCCACACCCGCCTTCCAACTTCTCGCCGCGTTCCCTGCGCGCAAACCGTCAACGGAGGCATCAGCCTGCTGACGCGCCTCCAACACTTCGTGGGCGGATTTCTCGTTCGCTCCCAGTGGTTCCATCAGCGCCTCCACCTCGTTCTTGGTGCCGAATCCTGATGCACGGGACTTCTTCAGTTTTGGGGGACCATTACCGGGTGACGTTCAAACTCACACCCGCTAAACACGCCTCGAACGGCGCGGGGACCGCACTTTCCATAAGGGGTCAGACAGCGGCGCTTCGTCTGATAAGAGGGAACTCGGTATGAAATGTTGGGGATGATTACGAAAGGGAACGGAGCAAACCTGTTGCGCGGCTGCATGAGCTGCGCGGGGCCCGTTTGCCATCACGGACGAGCTGGACACGCTCCGTACCTTAATCTTTACTGGCGCCCCGGAAAATGAATCCACTTTCGAGAGAACAATGAGCTTGGCCCGGTTTCAAGGGTTCCAGTACGCGAGAGATTATTCACAATGGGAAATTGCTTAGCCTGGCTCGTGCATCCTAATTGCCAAGCTCTGCATCCCCCAACTGCCTATCGGCTCATAGCTTTGGGAGCGGTCTCCCCGTATTGCAATTGCCGCTTTGTCCAAATCTTTGCGCACTCCTGGCAACCAATTGCACGTGGTCCTGCCTGCGCCGCCATAGCCACGCGCTGGGCCGGGATTCAAACTCTGGAATTGGATGTGGGCGCAGATATGCCTGCCCTACCCAGAACCGGGCGCCAATTCTCGATTTCAGGCTTGTATTGGGGGTGCTATTCCGCCAGTTGCAGGTTTAGCGCAATGCGGACTCCATTCACCAGCACTTGTCCTTTGTCGAGAAGTTCCTGATTTGTAATCTCGGAATTGGCGAATTTCCGAGCCAGATCCCGTGGCAGCAAAAATTCGATCGCTTCGGAGCGCGGCTTCCTGTCCGAAGCCGAGGCCAGCGAATTTACAACCGAAAAATCAAAATAGTCCACCGGCACTCCGCTCGGAACCCGGTCGAGCACGTCTTTTACTTTCGGCGCCAGAAACAGGTCAAATGTCAGGGCGGCCCGCTTGTACAGCGACGTTTTCTCGGGATCATAAGCCGTGCTGTTCTTGAGCGTCATCTGCAGCACCATCTGTTTGCTCACCACCACGAACGCCGGCGGATCGTAATCCACAAAGCCGAAGCTTTTCTGGCCCTCTTTCGAAAGGGCATCGAGTTGCGCCTGATACTGCGTCTGAAGCTTTTCGGCGTCGGATGCTGTCACCACAGGCTTGGACTGCGACAGATCGACCTTGGCCGCGGCGCTCGACGGAGTATCCCCCGCGGCAGAGGGCAGGAGGTTTGGATTGCTGTGCAGCAATCGGCTTGCGGAACTCGAACTCCCCGCGGAGGAACCGGAATCACTCTTGGTGGATTTGGATCGCGCTTGCGTGTCCACCACCATCGGGTCCCGGTCCAGTAAGGACAGGCCATACGGTTGACCGCCCAGAAAAACCAGGGAACGATTCAAAATGTCCTGGCGCGCGCTGTCGTCTTTCTCCAAAACCATCTGGAACGCATCTTTACGATCCAGCACGACCACCAGGATGTCTTTTCCCTCATAGTCATACGTTTTTCCTGTATCGCGAACGTGAAACGCCACCTCCATTCCAATCGCATCGCAGTCGGTGTCCGGCGGAATGTTTCGCGTAATCACCTGAAGCATGGGAAGAAATACATCGCGAAAGGTGCGTGCCGCCCGCTCGTTTCGCGTGAATTGGCGGGAGTCATATGCCGCGTTGTAGTTTCCCGTGACTTTCAGGGTTATTCGATCCTCAAAGCGCCTGAATTCCAGTCCGCGCGTATCGGCCTCCACCTGTTGCCCAGGATCGAGCCCCACCACGCGGCTGAGGTAGAACGGAAACGGAAAACTCGTTCGGGCGATTTCCTGATTGATGGCCTTTAGCTGGGGGAAATATTGCTTTTCCAGCGATTTAAGCCGCGGATCCAGTATCTCGTTGGGGCTTACTTGGGCGGCAACGCGGGCCGTGCAGACAAAAGATATGGTCGCAATCGCAAGAATTCTAAGCACACTGCTACTCCCGCTTGTGAGGGTCATCTTCATCATCTGATCCTATCACTCACTACTTGGTTGTGTATTGCGAACCCGGGCGTCCCGGTTTCTGGTAACCGGGCTGGGCGATCGCGCGCGTAAATGAAATCACTGCCTTGATCTCAACGGGGCTCAACGTTTTTCCATAAGGCGGCATCATTGCGGACTTTCCCAGCGCGCTGCCTCCCAGGGTGATGATGTTCTGCATGAACTCATCGCTCTCCCCATTCAGTTTTTCCCCATCGTTCATCAACTGCGGCGTAGGAGAAACGTTGCTGCGGTTCGATGGGCCGGCCGGTGTGGCATCGGCATGGCACCACACGCAATATTGATAGAAGACGCGTTTCCCTTGCGATTCCTGGTAGCCAAGCTTGATCAGCTTGGAAGCATCGTTCCAGTCGGGTTCCGTGTCGTAAGCTCCGAATGTGGTGTCCGGGTTGACGGCGGCGGCACTTTTCTTGCAGCCGGAGAGCGCAAGAACGCAAAGAACACTGCAGAGGAGCATGGCAATCAGCAGGAGTTTGGATTTCATCGGCCTGCTCCCTGGGTTGCCGCCTGAGCGCTGGATGCGCTCTTGGCTGATTGCGGCTTGATTCCGACTCGCAAAGTCATTAAATAGGCGGTCAACGCGCGGATTTCCTCGTCGGTAATATCGCGCCGCGGCTCAATCGTATCGGACTGGAGAGCCTGCGGATTGCGAAGCCACGCTTCGATCCAGGCCGGCGTCAGCCAGTTTCCCGCATTGTTCAGGTTCGGGCCCACATACCCTCCGGCCGAACCGATCGTGTGGCACGACTGGCACTGATATTTCACTTCGTACAATTGTTTTCCCAGGCTAACCATCGCGGGCGTGAACTGGCGCGCGTCCACAGTTTCCGGATTCACGTCCGGCTTCTGTACGGCCAGCGACAGGTACTCGGCGGCGATGGCGGCGTCCTTGTCCGGCATGTTGAATTGCGGCATGCGCAAAATCAAAGCCGGCCGGATCGTCTGAGGATTTTTCAGGAAATCCGCAATCCACTTTTTCTGCGCGCGGCTCCCTTCATAAGAAAGATCCGGGGCGAGCGTTCCACCAACACCGTTAAAGCGGTGACAGGCGGAGCACTGATAACGCTCGAAGACTTCCGCGAATGCTCCCACAGGCTGGAAACTGGCTGCCTTTTTCGGAACCACCAGATTTTGCAGCGCGCTCGTTGGCGCTGCTCCCGTCTGACTAAGAAGAGCCGTGGTTACCGCGTCGAGATCCGCCTGGTTCCACGAGTACTGCGGCATGCGCGCCGCTGGATTGACGGAAAGCGGATCTTGCAGTTTTGTCTGGATGTAGGAAACCAGGTTGTGGTCAATTTTTGCCTTGCCGAACTCCAATTCCGAGGCGCTTTTGGTGCCCAGTGCGGTAAGGTCCGGCCCGAAGTCTTTCTGCGTTCCGGCGCCGTTCAGAGAGTGGCAACTCGCGCAGCCCTTGTCGGTAAACAGCCTCTTCCCGGTTTGCACTTCTTCGTCGGTCGCCGCGCCAAGCTGGGGAACCGTCGTGAGCAGGTCGGAATCCGTCAGCTTGTTCATCACGTACTGCGAAACCTTGTAGAGATCTTCGTCGCTCCAGCCGTACCGCGGCATGCTCGTATGAGCCAGGTAGGATTTCGGGTTGCGCAGCCACGCGATCAGCCACGCTTCACTCACTTTGCTTCCCACCTTGGTCAGTTCCGGCGCAACGTTGCCGCCTATCAGCTTCGTTTCCCCGCCGCGCGTCACGGCCACCGGGTGGCATGTGGTGCACATCATTTGCCGGAATCGCACTTCTCCGTCGGAGATCAGCGTGGGTTTTTTACTCCACACGGCGACCACCGCGGGATTGATTTTGTAAGTTTCGATAGGCTTGGCCTTCTGCGTACTCAGGTACGCGGAAAGCGCCTTGATCTCCTCTTCCTTCAATCGGAATTTTGGCATGCGCGACTCGTCGCCGCTTTCGTACCCGTTGACAGTTGTATTGCCGTCCTTATCCACGACCGTGCGGGGTTCTTTCAGCCACTTGTAGATCCATTCGCGGGTCACCTTAAAACCGATGCTGGAAAGATCCGGCCCAAGGCGCGACGCCTCTACGTTCTTCAGTTTGTGACACCCCTGGCAATTCAAACGCGAGAGGAGCTCTTTGCCCCGCGCAAGCTGCGGCGTCTCTTTCATGTCGGCCTGATGGCAACTGCCGCAGGACGCTTGCAGAAAATGCGCCGGGAGAATGGGTTTCTCCCAGGCCAGGGTCGTTTCGTGCGCTTCGGCAACTTCAGTGGCCGGTCCCTGTCCCCGGTGACAAATGGTGCAGCCCCAGTCACGCACATTGTGCGGAATTGGCGGATGAGCGCGAAACGGATGGGGAACACCAGGATCGTTGAGGCTCGCCTGCGTAACGCCCTGGTGGCACGTCGTGCAGCGGTCGGTGACATTCATCCCCGGCAGCCAGATCTGATCGATGTTCGGCGTGTAATCTGCCAGGAGTTTCTTGGTGTCCGGCCGGTTCTGGGCGAATTTCACGTACGACCGCTTGTAGCGCTTCCACTCCGCGCGGAAATCTTTGAACGGCGTAATGGCCAGCACCAGCACGCAAACGACGCTGGAGATGGCGAACGTCAGCCGGACTTTGTCGGACAACTTTCCCATTTCTTCAGCCGGCATTTGTCCCCCAAGGCCATACCCAGGACCAGCCCGGGCCGCGGAAAAATGTTCCAACCACCGTCAGACAAACCGCCGTGGCAATAAACCAGGTCATCACCCACCACGACAACGGTTTCAAGTGGAGCGCTCCCATCCAGCCGGTGGTAGATTTCGATGGATAGGAAGCGAGTAATAGGGCTGTGACAATAACGGTCGGTACGATAATGGTCCACGCATCCACCGCTGCCAGGAGCACCAGCAGGGCGACCACTACCGCCATCACTATGCCAAGGCGCTTTCCAGGTTCCTTCTCCCACAGCGGCTTCCCCTCGATGTTCACGTTGAAATACGGAATGATGACCAGGGCGATCAGAACCAGCGTGGGGATCAAAATCCCGGCGACGAACGGCGGAAAAAAGTGCAGCAATTCCTGCAACCCCAGGAAATACCACGGCGCCTTCGCCGGATTCGGTGTCAGCAACGGATTCGCCAGTTGCTCGAGTGGCGCGTCCCAAAACAGCGCAATCAACACCATGACCACGATCAGGACTTCAAAGACGATGGCCTCGCGAACCAGCAGGTTCGGATAGGTCATGAGCTTGGGGCCGCGCTCGTCTACGACTTTGGCCGACGTGTTACGGGTAATGAAAACGATGCGGCGCGGCTCTTTCTTCGCGTCCGACGCGAAACCCGATTCGATTTTAGTTTTTTCCATCTTCTTCTTTCGACCGTACCGTGAGTCCGCCATCTTTCTGCACGCGCCAGAAGTGGACTCCGATCAGCAGGAACGCCACCAGCGGAAGAATCACTACATGGAGCACGTAAAACCGCAGCAGGGCGTTCTCCCCGACGATATTTCCGCCCAGGGCGACAAATCGAACCTTGTTCCCGATAAGGGGCATCGCGGAAATTATGTTGGTCCCCACCGTCACCGCCCAGAAAGCAAGCTGGTCCCACGGCAACAGGTAGCCGGTGTAGCTGAGGAACAACGTGACAAGCAGCAGGATGACACCCACAACCCAGTTGAATTCATGGGGGGGCTTGTACCCGCCGCGATAGAAAACGTGAAACATGTGCCAGAAGACCAGCAGGACCATCAGGTGCGCACCGATGCGGTGCAAATTCCGCAGGAACACTCCGCTTGATACCACGAACCGAAGATCCTTCATGTCGGCATAAGCCTTGGGTGCCGCCGGGTGGTAATAGAACATCAGCAAAACGCCGGTCACCACAAGGATGATGAAAAGCAGCAGGGACAATGAGCCGAGGTAGTATGCGGCCCGCACCCGCAGAGATTTCTCGCGCACCTTCACCGGCAGCCAGTGAAGAAAAAGGTTGCCGAACACCGCGATACTGCGGGTACGGTTGGTCAGCGCGGGGCCGCGGCGGAAGATGGATTTCCAAACTCGCGTGGCGCGAAGATTTTCGAAGACTGACTGGAAAGTTGTGGCCATTGTTCCCCTCAGACCTTCAAGACCTGGTCGGACTTTATGGTTTGCAGCTTGTCCACAAGCAGTTCACCATCCGCGGTGAGAGTGATCGAATAATGCGGCAGCGGCCGCGGGGCCGGCCCTTCGATTTTTTTTCCGTCAGGCTGGAATTTGCTTCCGTGGCACGGACAGGCGATCCGGTTCGCTTCCGGTTTCCATTGCGTAACGCATCCAAGATGCGTGCATACCGCCGACACGGCGTAAAAGCCCGTCGGAATGCGCACGATGTATACCTGCTGGTCCTGAAGGAAGGTGACTGAGTTCACCGGAAACAGATCGGGATTCCCGGCGCGGAATGTCGTGGAAGGTTCGAACAGCACGTTGGGCGAAAAATACTGGTAAATCAACGCGGTTCCGCCCAGGCCGGCGATTCCAAGCGCACCGGCCGTAATTTCATTCAGAAAATCCCGCCGTGACACTCCGGGCTTGGCGTGGCCGGGTTGTGTCACCGAACTATCTTGGGTGTCGCTCATGGGTTCAGCACAATCTCCTCATAGGGTCGCAATCCTGGAGTCTGTTCGAAAACTTCAAACGCCTCCATCGAGATGGTCTTCACCGGGCAGCGCTCCGCGCACAGGCCGCAGCGGATGCAGATGGTTTCGTCTTTCACCATGACCGAGCCTTCCACCCGGCTCAGTTCGTCCGGCGAAATATGCTGCAAGTCCACCGAGCGAATCTCGTTTTCGCGCGCGAGGCGTTCCTTCTCCTCTTCGGTAAACGCAAAACTCTTTAGTGGCACCAGCGAGAGGCAATTTTCCGGGCAGACATCCACGCAACCGCCGCACAGAATACATTCCGTTCCTTCCGCTTCATTTCCTTCGAATATGGTATTGATCCAGCACTGCAGGCAGCGGCTGGCTTCGGTTCTGGCCTGTTGTTCGGTGTACCCCGTCTCGACCTCCGCCACACCCGTGCGCCGCTCGATCGGCAGCGCCGGCACCGTCAAGCGCGAATACTCGTCGTAGCGGGCCGCCATCTCGTGGTGGTCCAGCACCGTGATCTGAACGAATTTTTCCTTGGGTTTCCAGTTCGGGCCTTGCAGAAATTTGTCGATTTCGACCGCGGCCTTTTTCCCGTCCGCAACCGCATTGATAATCAGGCGGGGCCCAAAGGCAATGTCGCCCGCCGCGAAGATTCCCGGCGCCGTCGTCATCAGGGTGTCGGGATTGATTTTGAGTGTGCCCTGGCGCGTGATCTCAACTCCATCCTCCGGTTTCAGAAATGAAACATCCGAAGATTGGCCGATCGCCAGAATCACGGTGTCGCAAGGGATTACGAATTCCGTTCCAGCTTCGAATTTCGGATTGAAGCGCTTGTTCTCGTCAAAGACCGAGACGCACTTGGTGACTTTCAATCCGGTCACCTTGCCGTTTTCACCCACGAACTGCTTCGGCCCTAGGGAAGGGCGCAGCTTGATGCCTTCCAGAACGCTTTCCTCGATCTCTTCTTCCGATGCCGGCATTTCCACACGCGATTCCAGGCACACAAGCTGCACTTCCCGCGCGCCCATGCGCAGCGCCGCCCGCGAAACGTCCATGAATTCCTTCATGGCTACGTCCATTTCGCTGGAGGTTAGTTCGTTCGGAAGGCTGCCGCCCGCGTCGAGCTTCTGCTGCTCGCGCATCGCCGAGCGCGCCACGTCGATCGCCACGTTCCCGCCGCCAATGACCACCACGTGCTTGCCCACTTCAAACCGGTAACCCAGGTTTACGTTCAACAGAAAATCGATCCCCTTGACCACTCCGTCCAGTTCGTGGCCGGGAAGATTCAGATCGCGGCTGCGGTGCAATCCGAACGCCATCAACACCGCCTGGTATCCCTGGCGTCGCAAATCCGCCAAAGTGAAATCCCGCCCAAGCCGCATATTCAGTTTCAGCTCGGGCCCCAAATCTAGAATTTCGCGAATTTGTGCCTGCAAAACGTCGCGCGGCAAACGATATTCCGGAATGCCCAGATGCATCATTCCACCGGGCACCGCGGCTGCCTCAAAAACGGTTACCGCATATCCCAGAAGGGCCAGATCATGCGCCGCCGACATCCCTGCCGGGCCGGAACCAATCACCGCCACTTTCTCCGAATGAAGAACTTCCGGCTTGCCGCCGAATACGTCGATGGGGTTGCGGGACTCCGGACCATACCGCTCGGTCACAAAACGCTTCAAGGCCCGGATGGAAATGGGAGAGTCAAACTGGCCGCGGCGGCATGCGGGCTCGCAAGGATGCCCGCACACTCGGCCGCAAATAGAGGCGAAAGGGTTGGGGGTCCGGGCGTATCGGTAGGCTTCTTCATACCGGCCTTGCGCGATCAGCGTCACATACCGTCCGGCCTGCGTGTGGACGGGGCATGCCTGCATGCAAGGGAAGTTAGACTCCAGCCATTCCAAGTCCACTAGTTTGGTTCGAGTCGTCACCTGATCGGCTCCGGATCCCTGGGTTATTACTTCTGCTTACTTTTTGACCGTCAGGTCAGCCGTGACTGTGCCAGCGCCAACTTCCACGGCTTGGGTGGTGACTTTGCCGTCCTCGCTCCAGGTCTTCAGCGTGTACTTGCCCGCAGGAACGTTTTTAATCTCGTAATTTCCGTTCTTGTCGGTGACGGCAAAATAGGGCGTGGGGGAAACAACGATGTATGCATTCATTTCCGGATGCACGTTGCAAAGCAGCCCGGCAACTCCCGCATCGTTAAACTGAAAGCTCTTCTTTTCGCCTTTTGGCCATGTGCCGAGGTTGTGGGCTAGCTTCTTGTTCCCGCTGATGCTTGGCCAGTAAACATTGTGGCCGACCGGATCGTTGTTGAGGAACTCGACGGTGGTTCCGGCCTGCACAACCAGAACGTGCGGGTTAAAGGTCATCTTCGTCTGGTCCACGACGGGCTTTGCCGCCGGCGGGTCAAACTTCTTATCGGGAATCGCGTCCACGTACACCGCGATGTGCTCCGCAGACTTGATTCCCTGCACGCTCACCTTCCCCTTGATGTCTCCCGCCTGGCTTGCCGCGGCTAGCAGCAGGAGAGCACCGCTCAATGCAATTGCCTTCCCCGAAGACAGTCTTGTATACATGACACTCCTCTCATTTCCCTGAATTATTATCACAACAATTAGTCAGCGCCTAGTATGCGCCTAGAAGACATAGTCAATACCCGTCACGAAGGTATTCGGCCGGTAAAATAACGTACTCCCGGCCGCATTTTGATACGGCACGCCCCAATGACGCTGGTATTCTCCTACAACCTTGATATTGGCGCGCACCAGGATCTGGTAGCCGGGGCTAAACCGGTTGCGCGTGCGAGCTTCGGAGACACCGTTCACGAAATCCGACGGCGAATTTACGAAGTCATAGCGCATGTCCGCGATCAGCCAGGGAAAGATCCAATAATTGCCAACCACAAATCCTCCCGTTGATGTGACCGCGTTTGTTTTCGTAACTGTGCCCGCTTCGAGGTCCACCAGATGGTTGTCGTCGTGGCTGTGAAGGGCGACGCCATAGAGCTCAAACTTGCTGCGATATTTGAAACGCACCTCGGCGCCGACTCGGTAGAACGGATCCTCGATCGTGCCGGCGATCCCGGGGAACAGAGTCCCGCCGGAATTCTGCTGGTTGGTGCCGTGGTAATAAAAAGCGCCGACCCGGAGTGAGGTGTGATCGTGCGGACCGGTTGCCCCCGCGGCTTGAATGGCGTGGCGGCTTTCGGGATCACGTTCCAGGTTGAATTGATAGGAGGTGTGAAGATAAACATCTTTGGAGTTGCGTGCAGTCAACGCCGACCCTAGTCCGTAAGCCGAATTCGTGCCGTCGACAACAGCAACCGACCAGACGAAATTCCCGTTATTTGGATAGCCGCCGAATTCTATTCCCCGTTGCGGCGTCCCAAGTATGAATGGATTGTTCGTGGTGCCGCAGACAACGACTCCGCCTCCGCACGGCAGTCCCTGCGCCAGTGCGCCCTCACCCAGGATGTCATAACCGGAAAGGTAGGGCGTACGGGCATTGGTGAAGGGCAAATCCAACTCAAACTGACCAAAACGCACGTTGAGCGCATTCAGCGGCAAATGGAAAATGTGCCCCAGATCGTTGTACTTCAGCCAACCATCGCCCAATCCGCCGCCGGCTCCGGTTGCTCCTGCGGAAATGTCATCGTCAATCCAGAACGAGAAGTTGGGACCAAAGCTGCCGGCAGAAATGATCGTAAACGTGTTTGGCACAAACAAGTCCGTGCGCGGTACGAATCCACCGTTGGCGATTACCGCCCCCGGCTGCGCCCCGCTGTAAACCAAGTTTCCTTCATAACGGAAAGCGATGGGGATTGTCCCAGGAATTTCCCCTGGATAGACCGCCTCTGGAAAGGCTTCCTTCTGGGCTTTGGATCCGAGCAGGACCGCGTCTTGCTTCACAAATGTTTCATCGTCCTTCGGAAACTTGAAGCCATTCTTCTTGAACGCCAGTCCAAAATCGTTCAGTTCCGGGTAGTTGTTGTGGCATGTCGTGCAGGATGTCCCGTATTTCCTCGAAAAGGCCGGGATGGCCTGCCCGCTCGGAACCTTCACCAAGAGTACCAACAGTAATGTGATCAGGAGAATGCAGCCTGGAACCAGTCGAGTGCTTGCTCGATTTACCGTCATTTCGCCCCCAGCTTGGACCTCGTAAAGCCTTGTCAGTGGCTGGCGTTACAAGGAGTTGTGTGTTGCAGGGGACATTCTTCTCCCTTCGACACATCCCTGCCGTGACAATAGTCACCGCCCATTGTGATATTCGTCACATATCCAATCTGGCTCAACCCTCGGGGGCATTGCCGGGGCACACCCAGAGTACCTGCTCCACCTGTTGGAACCTGCTTCCAAGCCTTTGCAATGACATGCCGCCGGCTGACCGGGTTCTCCCTCTGGTGCTCCCCGCTTGACACCAAACGGTGCCTGGCATATGGTTTGGCGCAAAGATACGCGTCAAGTCAGCAATTCCGTTTAAGCGATTGCACGGCAAGCAGCCCCTAACTCAAAGGCGATTTGGCCGGTGACCACAGTGTTTCGCACCATGTCGATTTCCCATCGGGTTCGGCCTCAATGTCTTGGGAGAGCTTAGAGGCATAGTCATGCACTTTGAAGGCGACGCATTCATCAGTTATGCCCACCTGGACAATGTCGAACTTGTCGAGGGGCATAGGGGCTGGGTTTCGAACCTGCATCGTGCTTTGGAAATCCGCGTCGCGCAACTTCTCGGTAAGCAGCCCCGGATCTGGCGTGACCCCAAACTGCAGGGAAATGACTTCTTTGAAGAGACACTGATTGAGCGCCTTCAACGGGTTGCCGCGCTGGTCGCCGTAATCTCGCCTCGCTATATCAAATCCGAATGGACCCGGAAAGAACTCGGTGAATTCTGGAGAGCGGCGAAACAGCAGGGTGGCGTTGGTCTTCAAGACAAGACGCGTATCTTCAAAGTATTGAAGACTCCCGTCCCGTTGGAAACGCATCCGCCGGAGTTGGTGCCTCTCCTCGGCTATGAGTTTTTCAAGGTGGACCCGGAGACCGGGCGCGTTCGTGAATTGGATGAAATCTTCGGCCCCGAAGCGCAGCGGGAATTTTGGCTGAAGCTGGATGACTTGGCCCACGACATCTGTTGTGTCTTGGAGATGCTGGAGCAGTCGGAAAAAACGGGCGCGCCTTCCGCTATGCCCCCCGGCGAACCCATTTTCCTCGCGGAGACCACGTCCGATTTAAGAGAGCAGCGTGATGCCATACGCCGCGACCTGCAGCAGCATGGTTACATTGTGCTGCCGGAAAGGGCGTTGCCCTCCACTGCCGCGGAACTCAAAGCCGCTGTGCGGGAGGAATTGTCTCGTTGCCAGCTTTCCATCCATCTTTTCGGCAAAAACTACAGCCTCGTTCCCGAGGGCGAGGTGGAATCTGTTTTGGAAATTCAAAACGATCTGGCGGTCGAGAGAGGCGAAAAAGGCGGCTTCTTCCGGTTCCTCTGGGTTCCCCCTGGTTTGCAAGTGGCGGATGAGCGTCAGCGCAAAGTCCTCGAACACATTCGAACCGATCCGCGCGTTTTACAAGGCGCCGATTTACTGGAGACTTTTCTTGAGGATCTGAGGACGGCCATCCATAGCAAGTTGCAACAGAATGCGGACAAGAAGGCCCAGGTTAGTGCCGGCTCCCGGCCGGCTGCCGGAGCGCATGCGCGGGTTTACCTGATTTACGATCAGCGCGACGCCGAGAGCTCTTCCGCATGGGCGGACTTCCTGTTTGAACAAGGCTTCGAAGTCATTCGGCCGGTCTTCGAAGGCGATACTCCGGAAATCAGGGACTATCACGACGAAAACCTCCGGACCTGCGACGCAGCCCTCATTCTTTACGGATCCGCAAATGAATGTTGGCTGCGCCGAAAACTTAGGGAACTGCAGAAAAGTCCCGGCTACGGCCGTGCCAAGCCGGCTCCCCTGGTCGGAATTTCGCTGGTGCCTCCCCGGACTGTCGACAAAGAACGCTTTCGAACTCACGAAGCGATGGTGATTTCTCAGCTGGAGGGGTTCTCCCCCGACCCGTTGCGGCAATTTGTCTCCAGCTTGCAGCCTTGACCCGAAGGGGGACGTCTTCTAAATGCAACGCGCCCGCCTCTTCAATCCCTTTCCCGGCCTTCGCCCTTTTGAACCGAATGAGGATCATCTTTTCTTTGGCCGGGAAAAAGAAATCGACGAACTCTTGCGCCGTCTGCGCTCGACTCGTTTCATGCAGGTCGTCGGCACTTCCGGAAGCGGAAAGTCATCTCTGGTTCGCTCGGGCCTGATACCCGCCTTGCAAAGCGGGTTTATGGTCCGTGCCGGATCCAGTTGGCGGGTCATGATCTTTCGGCCGGGGGAAGACCCCATCGGAAATTTAGCGGCAGCCCTTAATTCGTCCGATGTGCTGGGTACCGACGAAGATCTGGCCGCTACCAATCGGGTTTTGCTGGAAGCCACGCTCCGCCGCAGCACCTTGGGACTTGTTGACGCGGTGCGTCAGGCGCGCATTCCTCCCCATGACAATCTTCTCGTCGTCGTTGATCAATTCGAGGAACTCTTCCGTTTTCGCAGAAGTGAGCACATCGAAAACTCTAGGGACGAGGCCGTAGCCTTTTTCAAGCTGCTTCACGAAGCCGCGCGTCAGGACAACGTGCCCATTTACGTCGTGTTGACCATGCGCGCAGACTTCATTGGTGATTGCATGGAGTTCCCCGGCCTTCCCGAGGTAATAAACGAGGGCTTGTACGTTGTGCCGCGCATGACGCGCGACGAACTTCGATCCGCCATCACCGGCCCCGTCGCTGTCGCCGGTGGCGAAATAACGCAACGCCTGGCTCTACGGCTGCTCAACGATCTCGGTGATAATCATGACCAGCTGCCTCTGCTGCAACATGCTCTCATGCGTACCTGGGATCATTGGGTTGCTCATTCCCAATCCGGCGAAGGCATGGACGTCGCCGACTATGAAACCGTCGGTACTTTGCAGCGCGCTCTGTCGCTGCATGCCGAAGAGGCCTATCAGGAAACCGTTGTCCTTCACCACCAGCAAATCACGGAAAAGATTTTCAAAGCGCTGACCGACAGCTTCTCCGACCCGCGGGGCGTCAGGCGTCCCACCTCTCTTCAGGACCTCGCTGCCATCTGCGAAGTCTCCGTACCGGAGGCAATCGAGGTCATTGAAAAATTCCGCTGTGCGGGGCGTTGCTTTCTGACGCCGTCCGCCGGCATGCCTCTCTCCCCACAATCGGTCATTGATCTCTCCCATGAGAGCCTCATGCGCTGTTGGGACCGGCTGGTCACCTGGGCGGAGGAGGAACGCGAATCTGCCAGTGCCTATATACGTGTCGCTCTGGCGGCCTCTTGGTGTGAGGAGTGTGTCGGGGGGCTGTGGACGGACCCGCAACTGGAAACCGGCCTGCAGTGGCGGCGGAACAACAAGCCGACAGCGGCCTGGGCCGAGCGTTACGATTCCAACTTCGCGCTAGCCATGGATTTTCTCGACCGCAGCGAAGCGGAGCGCGAAGTGGGGCGCGAAAAGGAGCGCAAACGAAAGTTAACCCGCCAGATCGTGTCCTACGTCCTGGCCACGCTGCTTCTGATTGTCGGGACTCTTCTCTATGTCGTGCGCAAGGAGCAAACCCGTGCCGTGAGCAACTTCGGGTTAGCCAAACAAGCAGTAGACGAGAGCCTGTCATCGGCCGGTCGCGACCCGGCCCGTGAAGCTGCCGACCTTCCGCAAATGGAGGAATTCCGCAAAGAGCTTCTGGACAAAGCCAGAATATTTTATCTCGGCTTTGTGAAGCAGGACCCCCGTAGCGAAAACCTCCGTAAGGAAGCAGCCCTCGCCTATTCAAAACTGGGCGATATCGACCGCCTTCTGGAGAATCACCAGGCTGCGATTGCGGAATACAAACGAGCCATCGCCCAGCTTAACGACCTCGTCCAGCAGCATCCCGGGAATCTCGAATACCGCCGGTCCTTAGCCTACGCCCATAATTGGCTCGGGGAGACCATCAGGCAGTGGCTGGAACAAGCCGAAGGGCCGCTGGGCTACACCCGTGCCGATGCCGAAGAGCAGTACAACCTGGCCTTGAGCCTCCAGCAGGAGTTGCACGACCAGAATCCCCGAAACCCCGACTACCAGCAGGAACTCGCGAGGACCTACTACAATCGGGGGATTCTCCACTACGATGGTCAGTTATTAGACGCGACCCAATCCGATTTCAGGAAAGCGGTGCAACTCCTGGAGCCCTTGGCGGCTTCCTCCGCTCCACCTTCGACCGGTGAACTCCAGAATCCGCCCGCGGCGCTCGAATTGTCCCGTGTCTGCAATAATTTTGGTAATCTCCTCAGAAAGGAAGGCAAACCGGGGGAGGCTGCTGCATTTTTTGAGCGAGCCATTGCCATCCACCGCGAGCTGGTGATAGAAGACCCATCTAATAGGGAATACAAGCAGGAATTGGCGAAGTTCTATGAGAATCTGGCGTTGTTGGAACTCGACGGGAATCAGGTCGCCCTGGCTGAAAAACAGAATCATGAAGCTCTGGACCTTATCGAGGAATTGGCCAGTCCGGGGCCGTCGCTCAGCTTGAATCGGGCCGAAGCTCATATGATTCGTGGTTGGATATTGGAGTCGCAGGCAAAACAGCTGCCGCAAGCGCAGTCGGAGACGGAGGAATCCCAGCGTATTTTGGAGACGCTGAAGCGCGTCAATGGCCGCAAGCACCCGGAATTCCACAGCATGTATCTGTACTTCGCTTCGAATTACGCGAAACTTGCGGCAATGTATCTGCAATCGGGCGACATGGCGAATGCCCAACATGCCCTGGAGAGTCTTGCGCGCGTTATACCGGAATTATCCGAAGAGAATCGGGTTAAATTTACGGGCCAGCTTCAAGAATTGCAAAAGCAGTTGCGCGACGGGAAATCAAAACAAATTCGGTGATAGTCATGTCCCCAAGGAGATAAAAATGAAACGCATGACTCCGCTGCTGATGTTCGCAATGCTGTTTCCGCTTACGATCATCGCTCGGCAGGATCTTTCCACTCCGAACGGCCGGCAGTCCGATACTTCTGGCTCGCCGCAGATGGCGGTTCCTTCCATGGGATCACCATCTGCGTCCGCGGAAGGGAACCGGGACCTCAACGCGACGCTTGCTTTCCCTCAGCAACCGAGAGCGGCGCAGAAGCCCAAAAAGCCCTCCAAGCCTGCCCCGGAAATCAAGCCGCCCAATCTGGAAGGCAGCATGGTCGGATACATTGACAATGCCATCGTCGGCTCCCAGATCCGCATGCGCTTCGATGCCGGCTTTGACATCGACTCCCCGGATCGCGCGGAATTCTTTTACGCAAAATGCGGCTGCTACAGAGCGCTAAATGGAACTGGACTGCAACCCGCTTTCGACCCCAATGCTCCGGGGCCTGGCACGGGCATTCCAACCGCCCTCAATTACCAGGAACTTCGATTCAACCTGGAATATGCGCCTGTCAAGCGTTTCTCCGTTTTTGCCGACGTTCCGTTTCGCTGGATTCAGCCACAAGGTTTCGTGCCGGCCGGCAGTCTTCCCTTCACCCCCGTCAATTTCGGGAACCAGGGGGGCATCGGAGATTTTGAAGCCGGTTTTAAGCTTGCCGCGATCGCCTCTCGAAACACTTATCTTACCTTCCAGTTTCGCGCTTATTTTCCGAGCGGTGATTCGTTTCGGGGATTGGGCACCGCTCACTACAGCGTCGAGCCCTCTGTCCTCTATTACCACAAGCTGACGGATCGTTGGTCGGCGGAAGCTCAATTGGGCGGCTGGCATCCTATCGGAGGGTCTGCGGGCGTCCCCACGAACAATTCAGAGGGCTTTGCCGGGAACATCTTCACCTATGGCATCGGTCCCAGCTACCAGCTCTACAGAGGTGAGCGAGTCCGTATCGCTCCGGTTGTGGAGATGGTGGGTTGGCATGTATTAGGTGGTTTTCAAAGCCTTCAACCGGGATTTAAGGAAGTCGGTGGCATGAATATTGTGAACATCAAAGGCGGCGTGCGTACCACGATCGGGAACCACAATTCCTTTTATCTTGGTTTTGGGCAGGCCGTCACTCACGACGACTGGTACAAACATATCCTCCGCCTCGAATACCGCTATGCCTTTTAACAGTGTGCCGCAGCGCATCTGAACTATCAGGGCGGACCAAGCCTTAGCCCGCCGAGAACTGCTCGCATGTACATACCGAAACCCAAAGATACGTCGGCGGTAAAGTTGGCGGACGGTCTCAAAGAGCTTCTCGAGCAACTGGCTGAAAATACGCACGACATATGGGCACGGCAGCGTATCGCCGAGGGATGGCGCTATGGGCCGTCGCGCAACGACCTCCAAAAAGAACATCCCAACCTCGTGCCCTACGATCAGCTTCCGGAGTCAGAGAAGGACTACGATCGCAAGACCGCCCTCGAAACCATAAAAATGATGCAGGCGCTTGGATATACCATCGCGCACCCGGGAAAACCTCCATCCGATTCAGGTTCCAGCTCCCTTCAGGGCGGCAACGAATTGGCCAGGCTTCGCGAGTTACTCGTTGCACCGGATGGCCGCAATCTCGCCAAGTTGATCGCTTATTGGGATGGACGCGACAGGGAACTATGGACATCCTCCGTCGAGAATTTCAGGCTGCTTGCCGATCAATTCGCAAGAATCGGCGAACCGTTGCTTGCTTACGATGTTGCAAAGGAAGGCCTGAACTGTTTTCCTCGGGACACGCGCCTCCGGCACCTGTTGGCGCTGGCGTTGGCACGGAGCGGCGCCACGGATTCCGCGCGCGCAATTCTAGAGAAGCTCTCCAGCGAAGGCCACGAAGACGAAGAGACCCTTGGCTTACTCGCGCGCACTCACAAAGATGCCGCCGATACCTCCTTCGATCCCACGACGAGGCAAGACCATTTGCTCCGTGCGCATCAGCTCTACGCAAAAGCCTACGAGCAATCGGGCGGATATTGGTCGGGAATTAACGCAGCCACCACGGCCGTCCTCCTGCGCCAGAATGCCCTTGCCGCCAAACTGGCTCTTGCGGTTCGTGAAGCCTGTAACAGGGAACTTCAACAAGTCAATCGAAGTGACGGCGACCGCTATTGGCTCCTTGCCACGCTCGGCGAAGCTTCGCTTATTTTAGGAGAGTGGTCAGCCGCGGAAGAATTCTATTCCAGGGCAGGGGAGGTCGCCGCCAAGCGTTATGGCGATATTCACTCCTCGCGCCGGAACGCCCGGTTGCTTTTGCATCATTTGAACGGCGACCGCGACCGCATCGAACGATGCTTCCGAATCCCCGCCGTCGTCGCTTTCGCAGGACATATGGTGGATCAACCCGGTCGCCCGATCCCCCGTTTCCCGGCCGAACTGGAAGCGCCCGTCCGCGACGCAATCCGCGAACGGCTGGAAAAATTGAATGCGGGTTTTGGCTTTTCCTCCGCCGCGTGCGGCTCAGACATCCTTTTTCTGGAAACCCTCCTGGAAATGGGAGGAGACGTACACGTCTTTCTGCCGTATGAAAAACAGGAATTCATCAGAGACAGCGTGGAGATCGTTCCCGGCGCACACTGGGGCTCTCGCTGCGAGGAAGTGCTGAAGCGTGCCGCCAGTGTGAACGTCGCTTCCGCCTTTAAATTCGCCACCGGAACCGTGGAATATGACTACGTCAATCGTTTGCTTCATGGCATGGCCGCGGTCTTGGCTCGTCAATTGGACACCGCGCTTGGCGCTCTAGCTGTATGGGATGGCCGCGGCGGCGACGGCCCCTGTGGCACGGCAAGTTCCGTTGAACATTGGAAGAAGAGTGATTTGCGCGTCGAAATTATAGACATTGACCAGATTCTTCAGCGCCATTTTCCCGAATTGACCGTGCAAACTACCAGCCTGCCAAATCCGCCGCCTTCAGCCGCCCCAGCATGCCCTGAATTCTCCACCGAAATTTGCGGACTTCTCTTCGCCGATGCAGTCGGGTTCAGCAAGCTCAATGACCAGGAGGTGCAACTCTTTGTCCGCCACTTTCTGGGTCTGGTTGCGGATGTAATGGCGAAGTCGCCGCACACGCCGCTCGTGAAAAATACTTGGGGCGACGGCCTTTACTTTGTGTTCAAGGACGCAAGGGATGCGGGCATGCTTGCGCTCGATCTGTGCCGCCAGATCTGTTGTACAAACTGGCATGCCAAGGGTCTTTGTGATTTGAGTCTCCGCATCAGTTTGCACGCCGGGCCGGTTTATTCCTGTATGGACCCCGTCACCGAGCGGCAAAGTTATATGGGAGCCCATGTCAGCCGTGCGGCGCGCATCGAGCCTATTACGCCTCCCGGGCAGGTTTACGCCAGTCAGGCCTTCGCTGCTCTCGCTGCCGTGGAACGCGTCCGCGAATTCAGTTGTGACTACGTCGGCCGCGTTATGCTGGCCAAGAATTACGGCGCTTTCCCCACCTATGTGGTCCGCAGGTCCGGCTAATTGCTCGCCGCAGCTTTCCGCAGCGATTCGTCTTTTGGAAATATGCGCGCGCCTTTTTGCAACGCTGTGCGGGCGGCCCGATGGTCGCCCAGGGACTCGTCCACGCTGGCCAGTGACACATAGAGGGCAGGGTCCATGTCAGGAAAGAATGTCTCCACAATCTCCAGGTATTTGCGCGCGCGGTCCTTATGGCCCGTCTGCCTGTAGAGTTCTCCCACATCCCGGTTGCATGGATAGTTGTAAGGGTCGACGAGGTTCCCGCGGAGAAACGCCTTTTCCGACTCGGCAGGTTTTTGCGCGGCCAGCAGGAACTCCCCAAGTCTGCAGTATTCAATCGCCTCGGGCTTGTTCGTCGCATTCAGGAACGCTTCCTGTGCCTCGGCCGCAGCCGGCCATTCCTGAAAATCAGCGGCAAATCGCACGCGATCGATAAGTGCGGGTTGGAACTTGGGGTCCCGTTCCAGAATCTCGGCAATCATTTTCTCGGAAGTTTGCCGGTCGTTTTGCCGGTGAGCGGCCACCGCAAGCCAATGCTTTGCCTCCAGCGAGTTTGCATCCAGAGTCGCCGCGCTTTCAAAATACCGGCGGGCCACGTCCAGCTGATTCTGCTCCAATGCTACCCGCCCGCGAAGAATTTCGAGGTCCGCACTCGCAGGCTCGTTTTGCAGAGCTCTCAAAAGTGACGGCATGATCAAATTGTCTTCCAGGGCAAAGTGCGTCTCCGCCATGCCCAGGAGCACCCGGCGGCTTTCCCTGGGATCCAGATTTGCAGGCAGGAGCCTTGTGCGCCCCTGCTGCAGCATCCTTACATTCTTGTCCGACAGACTGGTATCCAATAGGGAACGCGGAGCGTGGTACTCCAGCAGTGTGCGATCGTCCGTGTTGAGCACGCTCCCGGCGCCCAATTTCCGCACGGCCTGATCGTCCAGCGAGTAGTAGGCCAAAATCCCTTCCGGACGGCGCAATTCCAGCGGCGCGAAATCCTCGCGGACCGCCGGGTTTTGCCACAGTTGTCTCATGCGGTCAAAGTTCATCGGCCGCGTATCCATGCGCGCCAGCACCATGAAATCCACAACATGCACATGCCACAGGGTCGTCTCCGGGAAGTGGCGTGAGACGCTTGCCAGCACCATGCGCAAGTCCGCGGGATCCAGCGAATATCCCTGGACCCACTGGACAAAGTTTCCATCCGGCGCCAGATGGGCCCGCACCGCGGCGTAATACTCATCCGTGAAAAGCGTGGCCACGCCCGCGATCCAGGGGTTCGAAGGCTCGGAGATGATCAAGTCGAACTTATCGCGCGAAGTCAAAAGGAAATTTCGCGCATCGTCCACATGCATGTGAAGCTTTGGGTCCCGCAGCACGCCGTGATTCAACGTTTCCAGATATCGGGCTGCCTCCAGCACTGCCGGCTCGATCTCCACGCAGTCAATCCGTTCCACGTCCGGATACTTTGCCAGAGCTGCCGCCGTCATGCCGCTCCCGAAACCGATCATCAGCACCCGCCGGGGCGCAGGACCGAACACCGCTCCCAGATGAGCCGCTAGCAATTGCGTGGGAGCGTCGCGGTTGGAGGCATCGACCTTTCCATTGCTCGTCAGTCCCAGGTAACTCTCCGCTTGAATCACGGCGATGGACGCATTCAATCCATCTGCGCTGAACGGAATGGCAAACTTGCTTGCGTTCTCCGCCAATGTCAGCGGGGTGTGGCGCAAATTCCAGTACAGCACTGTCGAGTAGGACGCCAGCGCACGGTTATAGAACAGCGACGAGAATCCGCCGATGGCCACCAGCAGGACCAACGCGGCGTTTACCGCCAGGCTGGTTACTTGGCGCTGGGCGCTGCGCAACTCAAGTGCAATGGCCAGCGCCAGGTTGATCCCCGCGATCAACGCAACGGCCCGGAAACTTCCCAGCGTTGGCACCAGCCAGAAGCCTGTGAAGATCGCGCCGGCGATTGCACCGATCGTATTGGCCGCGTAAGCCACGCCCACGGCCCCCGATTGCTCCGCTTTGCGTACTTTTGCACTCAGCAACACCACCACCGCGGGAAAATTGAATCCAAAAACCACGGCTGCGGGTAGCATCGCCAGCGCGCTGGTCACGAATTGCGCCAGCACCAGGCCCCCAAAGGTTCCGTGCGTAGCCTGCAGGATCGGCGGAACAATCGTCGGCAATTGCTGGAAGAACGCCAGAAACAGCAGTGCCGCCAGGCCCGTCCAGGTTTGCGTTCGTGAAATCGTCCCGAAAGAAACCTCGCGGCCCCGGGCGACCCACCGCTCGAAAAGGAAGCTTCCCAGCACGATGCCGCCCAGGAATGTCGCCAGCATCAGCGTGAAAGCGTATGTTGAGCTTCCCAGAATGGTTGCCAACAGGCGTGTCCAGGAGATTTCGTAGCCAATCGCCGTCGCGCCCACGAATCCGAAAACGATCAGCAAAAAAAGCCTTCCAGCTTGCGGCAAGTCTTCTGTGGATTCATTGCTAAGGGCCGGCTCGGCCCCGGAACTCTCCGCTCCTTCACCGCTTACGCTGCGCAATATCTGTAGCGCCACCAGCCCTGCCAGAAGATTCAGCCCCACGGCGCAGGCGATCGTCAGCCGCAATCCCAGCGCAGGTAACAGCAGGAACCCTGCAAACATGGTTCCCGCTACGGCCCCCAGTGTATTTACCCAGTACAACCTGCTCACGCGCGAGCCAAGTTCTTTGGATTTCGCCGTCACACCGCGAACCAGGATCGGCAGTGTTCCGCCCATCAGAAACGTCGGCAGGAAAAGCACCAGGCCTGCCCCAACAAACCGCAAAGCAAGCAGCAGCGGCTTTATTTCATGAATCGCCGGATACGCCGCGAAATAGAGGGAACGCACGCCTTCAAGTCCCAGCAACGAAAGCGCTCCGCTGGCCGCGACGCCCAGTTCAATCCACGCATAGACCTTCAGCGGTTCCGCGTGGTTTTGATTCCACCGGCCCAGGTACACGCTCCCGGCCGCAAGCCCCGCCATGAAAACCGCCAGAACCGTCGCAATGGCATAGACCGTGTGCCCGAATACCAGTCCTAGCGCTTTGCCCCACGCTACTTGGTAGATCAGCCCCGCCGCTCCCGAAAAAAAGAAGCACACCAAAATTCCCGTGAAACTCCTGTTTTGCCCCACGCTTGTCTGCATGTAAAAAGTGTAAATTTGTGCGCCACACGGTTCAAACCTGTGTGTTCCTTTAACCACTATTCTTTGCGTACTCGACGAGTGCCCCGCGTTCCGCCTTTTGGTACGTGGGTCGTGGGTTGCTCCGATCCGACTTTGAGTTTCCTCCCCAAAAACAAAAAGGGCCGGAATCCTGGGTTCCGGCACAAAACTTCTTCAAATTGCTTGCGGCGGCCAGATTTGCCTGCCCTGAGCGCAGCGAAGGGAACCGACGACCTTCGGGTTATGAGCCGGCCAAAACACTGTTGTTCGGCCTATTTCACGGGTGTTCTTCGGCAGTTTGTTCCCAGTCTTTGGGGTGAACCCTTCCGTCGGCACACAAACTCTGGGCACGGCATCCGGCGATTCCAGATTTGATCTTGCGTGAAAAGTCCGGAGCCGTCTTATCGCTGCTCTGGGATGGAACGATTGCATCTGTTTCCAACTACCGTTCATTGGGGATCCTGATTGTCCGTTTGAAAATTATTGGGGATTCCAGTTGTCCGCGTTCGGGATATGTCCTGTGCAATCTTTAAGGTGAAGACCGGATTGTCGCTGGAATCCGCCTCCGCTATCGTCCGGTCAGGTTCGAATTTCCGTTCGTCAGTCGAAGAGTTTGAGCGGCGCGGCGAGTTTCACGGGAAAAGACCTCGTAATTATCTGGAGCTTTACGCAAATGGGACTCCAATGGCGGTAGCTTCTCTAGGGGATGAAATGAGCATGCGGAATCAGCAGTGGCCGTGGTTCGCGATTCTCACCAAGACCGGGCGGGAGAAAAGTGCGACTCTGCTGCTGGAAAATTCTGGCTTTGAGTGTTACCTGCCTGTCAGCAAATCCAGCCGCAAATGGTCCGATCGGACCAAGGAACTTAATGTGCCGCTGTTCCCCGGATATTTATTTTGCCGGATGAATCCCAATGACCGGTTGCCCATTCTGATTACTCCGGGCGTGGTGCAGATTGTCGGCAGAGGCAAAACGCCGATTCCGATTGAAGAACAGGAAATCGCCGCCATCCGGCGCGTCGCCAACAGCGGACTCTCAACCACGCCGTGGCCGTACTTGCAAGTCGGCCAGACGGCCCGGATTGAAGACGGGCCGCTGCAGGGAATGAGCGGAATCGTGGTCAGAATCAAATCCGGATTGAAACTTGTGCTGTCAGTCCAATTATTGCAGCGCTCAATTGCAGTGGAAATTAATCGTAACTGGATTCGTGCAACACATCCAGTCAAAACCTCGGAGCACCGGACAGCAGAGGAAGTGTTTGACGCCTCAGTCGTCTAAAGAATCAAAACCGAGTTCGCCCAAGGTTCCAGACAAACAGCGGTGAAGCTTTTTGCGCCTAGAACAGGCCGATCCAACCCACCAACACCGGCCCGGCAAAATCCCTTCCCCAGCAGATCTTGAGAAAACCATGGAATTTCTGGTCTTCATAGCGGCACTTTTGCTATCGGCACTGTTCACGCGACTGGTCCGCGATTATGCCAACCGGCACGGTTGGGCCAGGCCGCCGGCTTCGGATCGGCATATTCATACGCGCGCTGTCCCGCGGCTGGGAGGAGTCGCAATTTTCCTGACGCTCTGTTGCATTGCGCTGCTGGCGCATTGGTTGCCGGAACATTTCGGAATGCGTGAATTTCCGTTGTCGCAGTTAACGGTAAAGATCCTTGGGCCGGCTGCGATTATTTTCTTGCTCGGGTTGATTGACGATTTTTATGACATCAGTGCATACACCAAGTTTTCCGTCCAGGCACTGGCGGCCGTCCTGCTCTATTGCAATGGCATCGGAATTTCTCAGTTGACGATCCTCGCCGGCTATCCTCACCTCGGATGGCTTGTGGGGCTCCCTTTGACAATCCTCTGGGTTCTCTGGATTACCAACGCGTTCAACCTGATTGACGGGCTTGACGGGCTGGCCGCCGGGTCGGCCCTGCTTTCCACTTTGGTGAGTTGCGTGGTCGCGATGGTCAGCCACAATGAGGTTGTTCTGATACTGACGTTCGCCTTGGCAGGGGCGATTGGCGGCTTTCTGCGCTACAACTTTAATCCCGCCTCGATCTTCCTGGGCGATTGCGGCAGCCTGCTGATCGGATTCCTGATCAGTGCGATCGCTATCGCCGGATCGCACAAATCTCCCACCATGGTCGCAGTGGCGATCCCCATCGTTTCCCTGGGGCTTCCGATCTTGGATGTAGCGTTTGCGGTATTGCGCCGCTTCCTGAGTTACAAGCGCCTCTTCGCCCCCGATCGCGAGCACATTCACCACAAATTGCTCGGCCGGGGAATTTCTCATCGGCAAACCGTGTTGCTGCTCTACGGCGTAAGCGCGTGCTTCTGCCTATTCAGTCTGCTGCTTCTGAATCCCGGCGGCGCAGCGTTAGCGGGAGTCCTGCTGGTGGTTGGAGTGGGCGTGCTGATTGGTGTGCAGCAACTGAAATATCACGAGTTTTTGGAACTCGGACGCGTCGCCAGCCGCACCCTGAATCAGCGCCACGCAATCGCCAACGGAATCAGCATGCGTCGGACGGCCGACCGTCTGGAAACGTGCGCCAGCTTGCTCCAGTTTTGCCAGATATTGCGGGAGTGCCTGGAACCAATCGGATTCGACGGCTTCGGGCTCTATCTATCCACTGGATTGCCGGCTGAAGCGAATCTCGGTCCTATGAAAATGGTGAGCCGTTGCAAGGTCCAATATTTTTGGGACCAGCTGCCGGAACCGTCCGATGCCAATTGGAGCCTAACGTTCAGCCTGACGAAACGAAACGGGAAATCGCTGGGGGGATTCACTCTGTATCGAAAGAATACTGTCTCTCAACTCTGGATGGACCTCGATGTCTTTACAACGACCGGATTCTCCCGCGCCGTCGGAGCCTGCGTCGAAAATATTCAGAATTCTTTGCCGGTTCGCGCGGAGCAAGAAAAACTCCAGGCGGCCGCGTACGAATCAACAGGTACATCGGTTGGCTCCCGCTTTCGACAATCGATTCCCGTGCGAAGCTCCAGCTAGAGTGTTCGCATTGATGCAGCCTGCGGCAGGTCGAACCGGTCAATTGGATATGCAAAAGAAAAAACATCCATCGGGAAATGTTCATCACCGAAGACAACCGCGATGCTTGTGCGGGCCGGGACCCTTTGGTCTTATCTCCGGACTTCTGGTACTCGGGTTGATAAGCATTTTCTCAATGGCCGGCGCAGCCCCCCAAAATCCGGCTGCCAGTGCGTCCGAAGAGCAAAAGGCCAAATGCGATAACCAGATTCGGTCAACGTATCTGCTTGGACCCGACGATCAACTGGAGATTTCCGGCCCCGAACTGACGGATGCAACCAACAAGCCCGTCCGGATTAACAGCGAAGGCAACGTTCAGGTTCCGCTGGCTGGATCGGTGCATGTGGCCGGCTTGACCGTGCAGCAAAGCGAGCAAGAACTCGACAAAATTCTAACCAAATACATTCGCAACCCCCAAGTTATGGTGAATGTCGTGGAGGTGCGTAGCCAGCCGGTTTCCGTGCTAGGGGCGGTGAATTCTCCTGGCGTTCACCAGGTACAGGGCCACAAGACGGTGTTGGAGATGCTGGCGGCGGCCGGAGGAATTCGCCAGGATGCGGGATACAGCATTCGCATCACCCGGCAAGTCGAATGGGGGTGCATCCCCTTGCCTGGCGCGCAGCTTGACGCCACCGGCAAGTACAGCGTGGCCGAAGTGAATTTGCAAAAAATCATGGACGCAAAAACGCCGGAAGAAAACATTCAGATCTTTCCGCATGACGTCATCTCCGTCCCCAAGGCGGAAATGGTCTACGTGATCGGCGAAGTTCATCGTTCCGGCGGGTTCGTTCTTGGTGAGCACAAATCCATTTCCGTGCTGCAGGCGCTTTCGCTCGCGGAAGGACTCAATACGGGCGCAGACCCGCGGCATGCGAAGATTCTACGGCTGAAGCCGGAGGCCGATCAGCGGGAAGAACTCAAAGTCGATGTAAAGGACGCGCTCAACGGGAAAAAACCGGACTTTCCGCTGCAAGGCGAAGACATTTTGTTCATACCGGGCAGCACCGGCAAAAAAGCTGCGCTGCGCGGACTGGAAGCGGCGATTCAGACCGGAACCGGTCTGGCTATCTGGCGTGTGCCTTGAAATCTGGTTTAAGGGGCTGAAATGAGAGCTTCGGAATTTCCAATTCAGAGAAAAAACGGCCGTTCGATGGAGATGGATCTTTGGACCGAAGAGAGGCCGGCCGTCTTCAAACATGTGGAATCGCCTGGGCCGGACATTGGCGGACCGGGAGGCTACGACAGCCTGCGAGACCACTGGCAGGTTCTGTTCCGGCATCGCAAGACTCTGTTGAGTTTCATCGTTGCGGGCCTGGTGGGTGCAATCCTGATCAGCCTGATCCAGACGCCGACCTATCGCGTCCGCACGTCGCTCGAAATTCAAGGCACAAGTTTTCTGGAGCCGAAGAGCCAGAATGAACCCGGTGGCAACTATGCCTCACCGGAGTCGTATGTCGAAACACAAGTCAAACTTTTGCAGAGCGAGTCGCTGCTGGAACACGTGATTGACAAACTGAAACTGCAGAGTGAGCAGCCGAAGACCGGCTTGCGTGCTTTCACCTGGCGCATTCACCGGATGTTTCAATTCTCCGATCCGTCCGGCCTTCCGGAACGCGAGAAATTGATACGAGAGATTGAACGCAATCTCACCGTCCGGACATCCGGCAACTCGCGCCTGCTAGAAGTGACGTACGAATCTCCGGATCCCAAAGGAGCCGCTGATTTCGCGAACACTCTGGTCAGTCAGTTCATCGAGCTGACCCAAGAAGAGCGATGGAAGTCCGCGCAGGGCACCGCCGAATGGCTGACGAGCCACCTGGACAAAATGAAAGCGCAGTTGGAGCAGTCCGAGACGGCGATGCAGGAGTACGCGCGCACCTCCGGCTTGTCATTTACTTCCGAGAAAGAAAACCTGGCGGAGAGCCGGCTTAAAGAGCTGCAGGATGCTCTTGACAAGGCCCAAGCTGATCGCATCGCCAACCAGGCAAAGCTTGAAGGCGCGAAAAGCAAGCCGGCGGAGACCCTGCCTGAAGTTTTGGACGACACGACAATGCGTGAGTATCGCCAACGGCTGACCGATCTGCAACGTCAGTACGCCGAACTCAGCGCGACATTGACGCCGGAGCATTTCAAAGTACAACGCGTGCAGGCGCAGATCGACGAGTTGAAGTCCGCGATGCAGCGCGAACGCTCGAACGTGGTCCACCGCATCGGCAACGAATACTCCGCCGCGATGCGCCGCGAGGCGTTGCTGTCCAAAGCGCGTGACGAGCAGGCAAAGGTCGTGGCGGATCAATCCGAGAAGGCCATTCACTATGACACCTTGAAGCGCGACGTGGACTCAAACCGGCACCTCTATGAAGTTATGCTGCAGCGCGTGAAAGAAGCCAGCTTGGCTGCCGCCATGCGCGACAGCAACGTGATGGTCGTTGACCGTGCCCGGCCGCCTCTGCTCCCTTACCGTCCGAGCCTGACGATGAATTCGGCCATTGGCTTGTGCAGCGGGGCGTTATTCGGTTTTGGATTTGTGCTGCTGCGCGAGCGCGTTAATCGCAGAATCAGCGCTCCGGGCGACGCGCAGGTTTATCTGGATTTACCAGAGCTTGGCGTGATACCGCTGGACGATTCGGTCTTTCCCCGCCAGATCTCCACCGGTCTGCGTCCCCGGCGTCCGGCACCGGCTCTCGCCGCGTGGAAGTCGAACGGCCCCGAGCTTGCCACGTGGAAGCGCAAGCCATCCATGGTGGCGGAATGCGCGCGCACAACGCTCACTTCGATTTTGCTGCCAAACGAAAATGGCGATGGTCCGCGGGTCATCGTAATTACCAGTCCGTGCCCGGGGGATGGCAAGACTACGGTCGCTTGCAACCTGAGCATCGCGGTGGCGGAGATAGGGCGCAAAGTGCTGCTGATCGAGGGTGATTTGCGCCGCCCACGGTTGAACAGCGTATTTGGCGTTGGCAACAACTGGGGCTTGAGCGACGTCCTGCGCGGCGATGGTGATCTTGAAAATGTATCCGTGTCTCATCTGGTTCGCGAAACCGAAGTAGCCGGCCTCTATCTGCTGCCCGGTGGCAGTTGTGGTGTCACTCCGTCGAATCTTTTCTACTCGCCGCGCATGCCGACGCTGCTGAAAAAGTTGAGGGCAGAGTTTGACATGATTCTGATGGACGCACCGCCGATGATCCATTTGGCGGATGCGCGCGTGCTGGGACACCTTTCGGACGGCGTGGTGATGGTGATCCGCGCGGGGCAAACCACGACGGAAAGCGCGCTCTCCGCCTGCCAGCGATTTGCGGAAGACGGCACGCGCGTGCTCGGCACCATTCTGAACAGTTGGGATCCCAAGAGTGCCGGCGGATATGGCTATGGGGGTTACGCCGACTATCACGCCACCGCAAAAGGATAATTCAAAAAATGGGTTGCACTCCCGGAACATCGGTGAACGGAAACGAGAATAATTCCGCGAAACCTGTCCAGCAGGAATTTCTGTAAATAGGAAATCTCACCTTACGCCATGCTCTTTGATTCCCCAGCGTATTTTGTCTTCCTGATCCCCGTTGTGCTGATTTACTGGCGCCTGAATCGTCGCGAGCAGAATATTTTCCTGCTGCTCGCCAGCTATTTCTTTTATGGCTGGTGGGATTGGCGATTCCTGGCGCTGATGATCTGCAGTACATCTGCGGATTTCTTGATCGCGCAGAAAATCGACCCAGAACGTGCCGGCACGAGCCGCAGGAGATGGTTCATTGTTTCCCTGGTTTTGAACTTCTCGATTCTTGGCACGTTCAAGTATTTCAATTTCTTTGCGGACTCGTTCTCGGCAATGCTCGGCACGTTCGGCGTCCACAACATTCCGATGCCGCTGATTCGCATCCTGCTTCCGCCGGGGATTTCGTTCTACACGTTCCAGGAAGTGGCCTACATCGTGGATGTATATAAGGGGCGTCTCCAGCCAGCGAAATCGTTTGTGGAATACGGCCTCTTCGTCAGTTTATTCCCGCACTTGATTGCGGGGCCGATTCAGAGACCGGGGCACCTGCTTCCGCAGGTCCAGAAGGACCGCAACTTCGACCCGGACCGGATCTTCGACGGCATCATGCTGATTTTCTCCGGCCTCATCCGGAAATGCGTTGTCGCGGACAATTGCGCTGTGCTGGCCAACGCGGCTTTTGGCGGGCAGTTCGGCAAGCCAACGTTGTGGGTAGTCCTGCTGGGGACCTATGCCTTTGCCTGGCAGGTGTACGGAGATTTCAGCGGTTACAGCGACATCGCGCGAGGCAGTGCCCAATTGATGGGCTTTCATTTCATGGTCAACTTCCGGCAGCCGTATCTTTCGCAACGCCTCCAGGAGTTCTGGCGCCGCTGGCATATCAGCCTGAGTACATGGCTGCGCGATTATCTTTACATTCCGCTGGGCGGCAGCGCGGGGGGAAAGTGGAAAACTTCCCTGAACCTCATTACAACGATGATTCTTGCCGGGCTGTGGCATGGCGCGAACTGGACATTCGTCATTTTCGGAGCAATCCACGGTGTGGTGCTGTCCCTGGAGCGGTTGATTTTTCCGGTCGCAAAGGGAGCGGCTGATGCGGTTCCGGCCCGAGGCATCGGCCATTTCGTTTCAATCTGGGGGCAGCGGATTCTCACGTTCAATGTGTTTTGCCTGAGCCTCGCTTACTTTCGCGCGACGTCGCTCGCGGCCGCTACCCAGTACTTGGGCGGTCTCTCTGATTTCGCCTGGCGGAGCGAATACGGAACCGCATTTCTTATGCTGAGTCTTTTCTCTATCCCGTTGTTCGTCGTGGACCTGCTGATGGAAGCCAGCAACCAGGAATACCCCTTCGCAAATACTTCTTACGCCTTTCGCACGGCGCTGGCCAGCACCTCGTTCGTTGTGCTGGCCCTTTTTTCAGGGAGCAATCTGAATGCCTTCGTCTACTTCCGGTTCTAAATCCAACGCCATCGCGTATGCGAAGGCCCTCGCGGCGATTTGCGCGGCGCTCATACTCATGTTCGAAATGGCCTCGGTTTATTTGCTGAAGCACCAGTCGGCCACCTACACGCGCATTTCGCGCCAGTACGACGAAGCGCTGAAAATACACCCCGCCGCCGTTGGTGAACCGCCAAGTGTATTGATGGTTGGCAATTCGTTGCTGCTGCACGGAGTCCAATTGAATCGTTTGCAGGAATTGACTTCGTCCAGAATGCGCCTCTATCCGATTTTTCTGGAAGCAACCGGCTACTACGACTGGTTGTATGCGCTCCACGGACTGTTCCTGCGGGGCGCCAGGCCGCAAGTGGTGGTTCTGGGTGTGGGCGTGAACTATTTTCTAGAGAACGGCGTGCGGCAGGATTATGCGCCAATGATGTTCTTCAATGCGCGGGACACGCTCGCGGTGGCTTCCGATTTGAAACTGGATCGCACCGCGACCAGCAATCTGCTGCTGGCGCATTCGAGCACCTTCTGGGATACGCGAAGCGCCATTCGAATGCAGGTCCTGAACCACATCGTGCCACATCTCGAAGATCTTTTTTCCCTCGTGAATCAGAAGCCCGCTGTCCCAGACGGCGGGAAATTTGCGGAGTTGACGATTCCCCGGTTGCAAAGGTTGCGGGAATTGTGCCAGGCGAACGGGGCCAGGCTGATTTTGCTGGTGCCGCCCACTTTGGATTCCAAAAACGCCGTGAACGAGATGACGACTGCAGCGCAGGCGGCGGGAGTCGAGGTGTCCGTGCCCATCGATCCGGCGACGCTTTCGGCAAAGTTTTACCAACCGGACGGAATGCACCTCAACCGAGATGGAGCGACGTTGTTCACATCGGCGCTGGCCAGGGAACTTCCTGAGAAGGTAGCCGCGCATGAAACCCTGGCCGCACAAAAGTAGAACTTTTCCGTGCTGCTAAATTTGCAACGAGAATGGAGAAGAGTCCGTGGCAAGCACAAAAAGAAAAGTGAGCGCCAGCCGTGAGCACTGAAGCCCCCAACGGTTTTGGGCTGGAGCAATGCGAACGTTCCTCGCTGACTGGGGATTTCAGCTGGACATTCGTGGGCAACGCCGTCTATGCGGCGGGTCAGTTCGCCATGCTGATGCTGCTGACGAAGCTGGTGCGACCTGAGCAGGTCGGACAGTACGCACTGGGCCTCGCGCTGGTTTATCCCGTGATGATGCTTTCGAACATGCAACTGCGGTCGGTGATGAATTCGAGCACGAACGACCGGGCGCAGTTTGGCCACTACCTGAGCCTTCGGCTCCTGACTACCTCTGCAGCCTTCGCGGTGATCTTCGGAATCACGCGGATACTGCGATACGACCGGGAACTCACGGCTATTATTTTGCTGGTCGGAGTCGCCTACGGAATTGAGACGATCAGCGATGTGTACTATGCAAGACTGCAACTGTACGACCGGATGGCCGAGATTTCCATATCGCTCATGGCCCGGGCGTTTTTTTCCGTGCTCGCGCTGGCGGTGGCAACATACGTAACGAAAAGCCTGTTCTGGGGAATCGCGGGCGTCGCTGCTGGGCGTGGCGTTGTGCTTTTGGGCTACGACATCCGCGAACGGACGCATTTTCTGCGCAAACAAACCAAATGGTTCCTGCTGAACCGAGAACTAGCGCCGCAATTCGATGCAAATCAGCAACGCGAACTGCTGTGGCGGAGTTTGCCGTTGGGGATCGTCGTGCTTTTGACCACTCTGAATTCCAGCATGCCGAGTTTTTTCATCAAGCATGAGATTGGGGAGCGCGATCTGGGTATCTTTTCCGCGCTTGGATTGATGATTTCCGTCGGGAACATGGCTGTCGTTTCGCTTGGGCAGTCAGCTTTTACCCGGTTATCGAGAGCATACACAAGCGGAAACATGGCGGCCTTCGGTTCGCTCCTGGTCATGCTTCTGACTTGCGGAGCAGGCCTCGGCGTTTGCGGCATGCTTATTTCCAAGTTCGCCGGGCGCGAAATCCTTACTTTGCTTTTCCGCCCTGAATATGCTGAGCGGGCGGACCTTCTCCCCTGGGTCATGGCCGCCGGCGCCGTTCTCTTCATGGCCCAATTTCTAGGATTTGGGCTGACCGCCGCAGGCTTTTATCACTCGCAGGTGCATCTGAACATTTTGGCCAACCTCAGCCTGGTGGCGGCGTGCTACTGGCTCGTGGCCAGCGAAGGACTCCTGGGCGCAATCCTCGCGATGTTGATTGCGGCAATCGTCCAGCTGGCGGCAAGCGCGGTGATTCTTGTCCCCGCTATGCGAACGAGAGCCGGCGCCGGCTTGGAAACCCTCAAAGCCTCATGACGCCAGTCACCCAAGACCATTCGAAAATTGGAAAGAGCGACTTGTGATGGAACACGCACAATTCGGCAGCTTCCCGGACTTTCAGGGTGCTGTCTTTCCGGAAAGTATCCGTGGATTCGCGGTCGGGACGGGCCGAGCGGCCGGCCAGAGGATGCGTGCGCGCTTAAAGCCGCAACCTTTAGTCGGGGGCAGATTGGCGCTCCAGTTTGTTGGAACCGAACATCTTTCGACACTCGGCAAAATTGCGTTCGGCTCGCTGTGGTTGCTGGTGTTCGCGATGCCCTGGGAAGACGCCATCACGATTCCCGGATTTGGCACCAGCGTGCGACTGATCGGGATGATCACTCTGGGTTTGGGAGCGCTGGCAATCTTTGAACGCGGAAGGATCAGGAAGCCCGCCATCGGGCACGTTGTCATGGCGTTGTTCGTCGTGTTGGCCGCGCTGAGTTTCCTCTGGAGTCTTTATCCCGAAGGAACCTTAATCGAAGCGTTCTCCTACGTCCAGCTCTTCACGATGGTGTGGCTGATCTGGGAGCTCGCTCCAAAAGTTCAAGAACAGATGCATTTGATGCGCGCGTATGTGTTCGGAACCTTCGTCTCGGGCATTGACACTTTCTATCTTTTTCTTTCTCACCAAGAATCCGTCTATCAGCGTTACGCGGGGGCCAAACTCGATGCCAATGATTTGGGACTCATCATGGCCCTGAGCATCCCGATGTCGTATTACCTGCTGATTCAAAATCGCGGGCGAATGGTGTGGATTTACAGAATGCACCTAATTCTGGCGGGCACAACCATTCTGCTCACGGCGTCGCGGGGAGCCACGCTTGCCACTGTCGTTGCGCTTGCGATCATCCCGCTGACCCAGGCGCGCCTGGGGGGCCGGCAGAGAGTCGCGCTTGTGCTGACCGTGATTCTCCTCATCGGCGGCATTCTGTTCTTTGTGCCCGAAACTTCGTGGGAACGCCTGGCAACGATGCCTACGGAATTTGAGCAAGGAACCTTTACAGGACGCACGATCATCTGGAAAGCGGGCTGGGAGATCTTCCGCGCGCATCCCTTCGTCGGTATTGGAGCGAATGCGTTCCGGATTATGGTCAGTCGCGAGTTGGCGGAACCCATTCGCATGGGTGAGGCAGATCCCGCGCCGCCAGCGCACAATACATTTCTTTCGGTGCTTGTCGAGCAGGGCGTCCTCGGCTTCGCGGTGTTTTGCGGCATGCTGGGCGCACTGGCCGTATCGCTGAGGGGGATGCCTCCTTTTCCGCAACGCCTCTGGATCGTGTCGCTCGCCGTCTGGGTGGTCGGCGTATCCAGCCTGACCTGGGAAATGCGCAAGCCAACCTGGTTCTTTTTCGGCCTCTTGATGGCCCAGTGCGGAAGCATTCCTCAAATGCTTCGTGATGCACTGACATTCGCGTGCCCGCGCCAAAGAGCGATTTCCGTCTCTTCCTCCCGCATCATGGGGCTCGGAATTGCCGGCCAAAAATCCGGATGGCCGCTCTTCTCCTGAACAATCTCCTGGTCCAGACAGGTGAATGAAAATCATGAAGAAAGTCAAAGTAGCGCAAATCGTTCCGATGCTGAGCCCTGGTGGAGCGGAGCGCGTTGCCGTTCACATTGCAAGGGGTTTGAACCGCCGGCGGTACGAACCGCTGGTGATCTCGTTCACCGGCCGTGTCGGCTGCGATCTCGATCACATGCTGGAGGAGGCGGGGATTGAAGCACGCTACCTGGGCAAGCATCCCGGTTTCGATTACAGGGTCTACAGCCGGCTGGACTCCGTTCTGAAGGAGTGTGAGCCGGACGTACTTCACACGCACCTGCACGTCCTTCGCTACGCGCTGCCTTCGATGCTGCTGATGAAGCGGGTCGCCATGGTGCATACGGTTCACAATCTTGCGGAACGCGAGATTGAACCGCGCGCCCGCCTGATTCAGCGTTATGCGCTCACGCACGGCGTGAAACCGATTGCAGTCGCCGAAGAAGTGGCCGCCAGCCTCGGCACTCTCTATGGAATTCACGACTGCCGCGTGATCTCGAACTGCATTCCTACGGAACTTTACGCGAATCCACGGACCCCGCGGAAGGAATGGCGTGCGCAAGAGGGATTCAACGACAACGATGTGCTTTTTGTGTGCGTGGCGCGATTTGCCCCGCAGAAAAACCACGCGCTGCTACTGAAATCCTTTGCTCAGGGTCCAGCGTCCGATCCTCGCTCTCACCTCGTGCTGGTTGGCGAGGGAGACTTGCGCACAGATCTCGAAGAACTCACGAGAAAGCTCAACCTATCAGGCAAAGTGCATTTTCTCGGCTTACGCAGCGATATTCCCGATGTTCTGGGTGCGATGGATGTCTTCGTTCTGAGTTCGGACTATGAAGGGAACCCTCTTTCGGTCCTGGAAGCCATGGCATCCGGACTGCCAATTGTAAGCACGGCCGTCGGCGGCGTGCCGAATCTATTCGAAGCTGGGAAAGTGGGATTTCTGGTACCACCGGGAGATCCCCAGGGACTCGCCAAGTCAATGCACTCTCTTCTGAAATACGACGAAGTACGGCGATCCATGGGAGCGGCCGCCGCAAGCCACGCTCAAAAAAACTTCGACGTGTCGAACATGGTCCGCGCATACGAGGAAGTATACGAAGATCAGCTGGCTGCTTCTCAGCTTCGAAATGCACGGAGCTTGTTCCGCGGACCCGCGATTCAGGCCGAAGAAGAACTAGCTGGCCAGCATCGTTGAGCTTTCCGAGGAAGAAATGGAAACGAACATGATCAAGGTGATGCACATCATTACGACGCTGGGCCCGGCGGGAGCCGAAAACATGTTGTGCCGGATCGCCGCCGGGATGGACAGAACCTGTTTTGAAAACGAAGTTGTTTCACTCACGGGGATACTGGACCTGGCTGAGAAAATGAATTCCATCGGGGTTCGCGTACGCACGCTCGCCATGAAGAAAAGCATTCCGAATCCACTGCTGGTGATGCGGCTGGCCCAATGGATCCGCGAATCGAAGCCGGACGTGATTCATACCTGGATGTATCACGCGAACCTGATCGGATCTCTGGCGGCGAGCTTGGCGGGGAATGTGCCGGTGGTCTGGGCGATTCATCACAATGCGTTCGATCCCCGCGTAGACAA
>DASYXF010000169.1:0-27425 GCA_035935335.1 Candidatus Acidiferrum sp. | reverse complement strand
TCAACTGCTGCCGGTTCACGTAGCGGATCAAAGGCTTGTTGCTCGCGTTTTCTTGGCTCATGACGCGAGCTTACGGCACATTATTCTCTTTGCAAGAGTGAAATTCAGAGGGTTTCTTCACAGCTTCTTTTGGAAAGGGTGGGCGCCTCTTCGCCGTTCACTCTTGCTTGTTTGTTTTCCGTCATCCCCATCCCATTCGTGTTTCTGCGTGTGGTTTTGTATTATGGGGCGTCGAAAATTGCGGTTAAATCCAACATTGATTGTGAGCGAGAGCGAATCCAAATGAAACTTTGCCGGTTTGGTGAGATGGGGCGGGAAAAACCTGCCGTGGTGACGGCGGCGGGTGCGCGGAAAGATGTGAGCGCGCACGTACGGGATTTTGACGATGCTTTTTTTGCCGGCGATGGCGTAAGGGAACTGGACAAGTGGTTCCGGGCGAATGAGGAGAAGTGCCCGATCGTGCCGGAAAACGCGCGGTGGGGAGCTTGCGTCGCGCGGCCTTCGAAGATTGTTTGCATCGGGTTGAATTACGCGCGGCACGCGGCGGAAACCGGAAAGGAAATTCCCAAGGAGCCGGTGATCTTCATGAAAGCGCCGTCCGCTTTGTGCGGGGCGTTTGACGACGTGGTGATTCCGAAAAATTCGCAGAAGACGGATTGGGAAGTGGAGTTGGCTCTGGTAATCGGAAAACGCGCCTCCTACGTTTCGGAAGCGGAGGCGATGGGTCACGTCGCAGGCTACTGCCTGATGAACGATTACAGCGAGCGGGCCTTTCAAATCGAGCGGGGAGGGCAATGGGTGAAAGGGAAGAGTTGCGACACGTTCGCTCCCCTGGGTCCGTTTCTGGCCACACCCGATGAGGTCCGGGATCCGCACAATCTGGCGTTGGGGCTGAGCGTAAACGGCGTGGTGCGGCAGAACTCCAACACTTCGGACCTGATCTTCGGCTTGCCGAAATTGATCAGCTACCTGAGCGAGTTCATGACGCTCTTGCCCGGCGACGTGGTTTCCACTGGGACTCCCGAAGGCGTGGCGCTCGGAATGAAGCCGCCGCAATATCTGAAGCCGGGAGATGTGGTGGAATTTTTTATCGAAGGGCTTGGAAAAGCCAGACAGAAGGCTGTTGCCTACCGCGCGAACTAGTGCACCCAAGCGCCCGCCCCGGAGGTTGGTCAGGGAATCCGGATTTTTTTGTTCAATACTGTACAGACGCCACCGCCTGCAGTTTGTAAGCTTTTGTCTGCCTTAGTCCACTCTGAACGCACAGCCTACGCCTGGAGCGATTACGGCAAACCTTCCCAGTAAGGTGGCCAAATGAAAACTCCACTGATTTCTTTCAACGTTCTCGCGTTAATTCTTCTTTCGTTCGCGCCCCGCGCTCTAGCCGACGACATCCTCGGGCCTGATTTGAGCACTTTCGCGGTCCTGGGTGGCACGCCGGTGGTAAGCTTTGCGGCCGGCAACGACACCATTGCCGGAAATGTGGGTGTTTCCCCGGCTGCTTCGATCACCATCGCTAGCCCCCTGACCTTTACCCTCACGGGTGGGACGCAACATGCTGGTGATGCGACCGCCGCGATGGCCCAGGCCGGACTCACCAATGCGTTGACGGTTCTAGGAGGCTTGGCGTCCGTCGGTACAGCGCAGAGTAACCTGAACGCCGTTAGCCTCAATCCGGGTGTCTACAATATTGGGGCGGCTGATCTGACGGGAACTCTCACTCTCACAAACACTCTTGGCGTCACCAACCCAAGCTGGGTTTTCATAGGGAGTTCGCTGACTTCTTCGGGAGTAGTTATGTTCGCGCCTGGCCTTAACGCCGCCAACGCCGGCGTATATTGGGATATTGGTAGCTCCGCGACCCTTTCAGGTGTGATGCTGGGAAATGTTCTCGCCGGCACAAGCATCACTACCACTGGCGTAACAGATAGTTGCGGTAGACTCCTGGCGTCAACTGGTGACGTTACCTTTGCCGGCGACAACACTATCTCCGACACCTGCGCGGCCAGCATCAGCGGTTTGAACGGCGGCACTGGTGGCACAGGCGGGACAGGTGGAAATGGAGGCGGCGGTGGCACCACTGGCGTCCCGGAACCCGCCACGTTCACTTTGCTCTTGGCGGGGTTGCTCCCGCTAGGACTTCTCACGCTCCGCAAGCTGCAGGGGGGTTGTTAGTCCGGGAATATCCCATTGCTGTAGATTGGCGGCTGCGTAATTAGTTGTGCGGACACAGGCACGTGTAGCCGCATTTTCCTCGAAATCAATGTTGAAGCGCCTCTAGCGTTTTCACGAGAAATACTGAGGCGAACGCCTCTCTTCGGCCGTTTCTCAATAAATTCAGATTGTTTGGGAACCCAGCAACCGCAAAACGCGGCTGTTCGGGAGGTCGATCTTTATGTACAGCGGAGCACCGAGATGGAACGCCATTCGGGGGAATGGCGTTCCCAGGGTGACTAGAAGTTTTTGCTCCAGCCCTGAATGGATTCGGGCCGGATCAGGGTTGGATTGCGCTTTTCCCCTTTGTTGCTCATCTCCAGCGAATAGCCATTGGCCAGGTAGGAGGGTATATCGCGGTAATCCGTGATCGGAATATAAGGACCCTGCTTGCCCAGCCGGACGTGGTAGCGTTCATCCTTGAAGCGGTGCGGCAGCAGGCGGGCTCCAAAATTCTTGCCGCGAGACACGGTGGCGAAAAGCATCAAACGCCTCCCTGATAGCAACATCGCCAGATTTTAGAGTGTGGGGGCCGGGGCAGTAAGAGGATTAGCTGTGGAAATGTGTGAACGGTTTGTGGAATACGCGTAACCAGCGCGCTATGTTGATTTCAATACGGTTATTCAGCGGCTGGGTGACCGCCAGGCGCGTCAATCGACTTCCGGTTCCTGGGTGACGATGTGGATGTCCACGGACGGCGACTCGCGCAGGAAGCGGTGGACCACGCTGAGGTAGAGAAACTTTTTCCAGTCGCGAACGAGGGCGCGGCCGAAAATAACCTGGGTGATGTGTTTGGAGCGGACGAAATCGGCGATGGCGTCCGCGACGCTGCGTCCTTTCAGCCGCACGACAAGTGCGCCGAGGTTTTCCGCAAAACGCAGATTGGCTTCCAGAATCTTTGGATCTTCCTCGCGCGTGGCGAATTCCCGCATCACATGAACCACGTAAAGTTCCGCATCCAGCCGCCGCGCCATCCGCGCCGCGCGCGCGATCAGATATTGCCCGGAAGGACTGCCGGAAACGCACACCGCGATGCGTTCGCGAACGCCCCAGTTTTCGCGAATCTGTTTCGCGTCCATGTAGGTTTCCAGGCTGCGGTCCACCTGCTCGGCCACCTGGCGCAGCGCGAGTTCGCGCAAGGCAATCAGATTTCCGCGCCGAAAAAAATTTTTCAATGATTGCTCGACCTTTTCTTTTCCATATACATCGCCGCGGCGCATGCGGTTGACCAGCGCTTCGGGAGTGAGGTCCACCATCACGGTCTCGGTTGCGCTGAGCGGAACCCAATCCGGAACGGTTTCGCGCACCGTAACGCCGGTGATGGCGCGAACCGTGGGCGCGATGCTTTCGATGTGCTGGATGTTGAGCGTGGAAACGACGTCGATCTTCTGCGCCAGAAGTTCCTGGACGTCTTCGTAGCGTTTGCGGTGGCGGCTCCCGGGGATATTGGTATGCGCAAGCTCGTCAACAAGGACGACGCCCGGCCGGCGGGCGAGGATGGCGTCAATGTCCATCTCTTCGAACGGCGTGCCCTTGTAATCGATTTTTTTTCGCGGGACGGCTTCGAGTTGCGCGGCTAGCTCCTGAATCCCTTTGCGGCCGTGGGTTTCGATGATGCCGATGACCACGTCTTCTCCGCGGCTTTTACGGCGGATGGCCTCGCTCAGCATGCTGTAGGTTTTGCCGACGCCGGGGGCATAACCGAGAAAGAGTTTGAAAATCCCCCGTGAACTGGGGGAGGGAGAGGCGAGCTCAAGCCACTCTTCGGGCTTCTTAGGCAAGTTACGCTGTTCTCCAGTCCTCGAAATCGTCCCGGGTTACAATAAGAGCATGGCGCGATTCTTATCGGGCCGCGGTATAGGGTTCGCTGTCGCCGCGCTCCTGCTGATTTCCATCACCTTTGGATACGCACGAATTCTGCACGTCAATCAGACGACGGTGGCGCTGTCGCTGCTACTCGCAATTTTAGCAGTTTCCGCCGTGTGGGGCATGGTTGTGGCGATTTTCATGTCCGTCAGCGCCATGCTGCTCTTCAACTATTTTTTCCTTCCGCCCCTCGGGACATTCACAATCGCCGATCCGCAAAACTGGGTGGCACTGGCCGCATTTCTGATCACTTCTATCATGGGCAGCCAACTTTCCGCGCGCATCCGGAAAGAGGCGGACGCGGCACACAACCGGCGGCGCGAAGTCGAGCGGCTCTACTCATTCAGCGAAAAATTGCTCGGCGAAGGCAACGTCATTCAATTGATGAACGCGATTCCTAACCACATCGTGGAATGTTTCGAGGCCGGCGCCGCGGATCTGTTCGTGCCGCAAAAGGACAAGTTTTATCGCTCGGGCTACGGCGCGGCCCAAATCGACGAGGAGAAAATGAAGGCCGCCTACGTCCTGGACGAAACAAACACCGATCCGGCGCAACTTCTGCATTTCGTGCCGGTTCGCCTCGGCGTGAAGCCGATCGGCAGCCTCGGCATTTCCGGGGCCGTCCTTTCGCGGCAAATGCTCGATGCCATTGGTTCGCTGGTGGCGATTGCAATGGAGCGCGCGCGGGCTGTGGAACAGCTGAGCGAAACCGAGGCCGAGCGTCAGGGCGAACGTCTGAAGTCCGCACTGCTCGATTCGATCGCGCACGATTTCCGCACCCCGCTCACCGCCATCAAGGCCGCGGCGACGGATCTTCTTGCTTCCACCGGCCGGGACCCCCAACGACTGAAAGAGCTGTTGACGATCGTGAATGAAGAGTGCGACCGGCTGAATCACCTGGTGGAAGAAGCCGCGGAGATGGCGAAGCTCGAATCGGGCGAGTTTGAGCTGCATCTGCAGCCGGTGGCGGTTTCAACGCTGGTTGAGGCCGCGCTGGGACATTTGCGGAAGGCGCTTGACGACCGGCGGATCATCGTGAACGTGAGTGAAGACCTTCCCCTGGTGCGCGCGGACCTGGAGCTTGCGAAAGACATTCTTGTGCAACTGGTGGACAACGCGAATCTTTATTCAAAGAAGGAACATCCAATCACCATCACCGCGGAAGAGGCGGGCAGCATGGTGACGGTGAGCGTGGCGGACCGCGGCCCCGGAATCGATCCCTTCGAACAAGGACTTATCTTCGACAAATTTTACCGCGGCAAAGACCAGCGGTATCAGGTGCGCGGCACGGGGATGGGATTGCCGATCGCCAAGGCTATCGTGACGGCGCATGGTGGAACGATATCGGTGACCAGCCAGCTCAATTCCGGATCCGTGTTCTCCTTTACACTGCCGGTGGCTGTGCGAAACGAAAATCGATGAATTCCGCGAGCATTCTTGTGGTGGACGACGAGCCTCAGATCCGGCGCGTTTTGCGCTCGACCCTCACTTTTCGCGGGTATGAGTTGGTGGAGGCGGCGAGCGGGGAAGAAGCGCTGGAACTCGCGCGGCGGGTGAAGCCGGATCTGATTCTGCTCGACGTGAATTTGCCGGGGATATCCGGGATAGAAGCTTGCCGCGAATTGCGGCGGTTCACCGCGGCGCCGATTATCATGCTGACCGTCCGCAACGCGGAGCGCGATAAAGTGGTTGCGCTCGACGCGGGCGCCGACGATTACGTCACTAAGCCTTTCGGGGTTGAGGAATTGCTCGCGAGAGTGCGGGCTTCCCTGCGGCGGCATTCGAGCGCGGAGGCGATCCCCGCTTTTCAATCGAAAGAGTTTTCCGTGGATTTCGAATCGCGGCGCGTAACCTCGTCGGGAGAAGAAGTTCACCTGGCACCGAAAGAGTTCGAGGTGCTGAAGCACCTGATCGCTCAACAGGGAAAACCAGTATCGCACCGGCGGCTGTTGCAAGCCGTCTGGGGTCCGGAATATGGGGAAGAGACCGAGAATCTGCGCGTGGTGATCAACCAGCTGCGGAAAAAAATTGAGAAGGATCCGGCACAACCGAAATTTATTTTGACCGAGCCGTGGGTGGGATACCGCTTTCAACCGCCGAAACCGACTGCGAAAAGCTCAGGCAAAGGCTCGAAGTAGTACGCTGACTCTACCGCCGCTTTTGCATTCGCATCCTAGCCGCCCAATTAAGAGTGATTCCTACTTCTGTGAATCGAGATCTAAATTCAATTCCAATACATTTACCCGAGGTTCCCCGAAAATGCCCCAGGTACGCGCTTGGGTGTGGCGAGTGACCAGCGCTTTGATCGCATCTACCCCCAACCCGCGGGCTTTGGCGACACGCCGTATCTGGAATTCGGCCGCGGCCGGAGAGATTTCCGGATCGAGGCCGGAGCCGGAAGCCGTGACAAAATCGGCCGGAATAGCCACGCCGGGATTTTCCTGCCGGAGTTTCGCGACATCCGATTTTACGCGGTCCACCAGCGCCTGATTTGTCGGCGCCAGATTCGAGGGGCCCGAGGCGCTCGCGTCATAGCCGTTTCCCGCAGCCGACGGCCGCGAGTGAAAATATTTGTCGGCGGAAAAGGGCTGGCCGATTAGCTTCGAACCGACGACGCGGCCGTTTTTCTCAATGAGGCTTCCGGCGGCTTCTTTTGGAAAGAGTACTTTGCTGAGTCCCGTCACGCCGATCGGGTAAATCAAGCCGAAAAATAATGTTGTTACCAGAGTGAATCGCAATGCCAGCATGAGTTCTTTCTTCATAAGACCCTCTACGCCAATCGCAACCACGATACGAGAATGTCGATCAACTTGATGCCCAGAAATGGCGCAATCACTCCACCGAGCCCGTAAATAAGCATATTTCGGCGCAAAAGCGCGGCCGCCCCGAGCGGGCGATAGCGGACTCCCCGCAGCGCCAGCGGGATCAATCCGATGATGATCAACGCATTGAAAATCACCGCGGACAGAATTGCGGATTCAGGCGTGCGCAACTTCATCACATTCAGCATGCCCAGCAACGGAAATGTGCCGGCAAACATCGCGGGAATGATCGCGAAATATTTCGCGACGTCATTGGCGACCGAAAACGTTGTCAGCGCGCCACGGGTGATGAGCAGCTGCTTCCCAATCTCCACGATTTCGATGAGCTTCGTAGGATTGGAATCCAAATCCACCATGTTGCCCGCTTCTTTTGCTGCTTGCGTCCCCGTGTTCATCGCCACACCAACGTCAGCCTGCGCCAGCGCGGGAGCGTCGTTGGTGCCGTCGCCCGTCATGGCAACCAATTTTCCCTTGGCCTGCTCATGCCGAATCAATGCCATTTTATCTTCGGGCTTGGCTTCGGCTAGAAAATCGTCCACCCCCGCCTGTCGCGCGATTGCCGCCGCGGTCAGCGGATTGTCGCCCGTAATCATCATCGTGCGGATGCCCATGGCACGAAGGTGATCGAAGCGTTCGCGAATCCCGCCTTTCACGATGTCCGTGAGTTCGATTGTCCCGTACACTCGGAAATTTTCGGCCACAAGCAGGGGCGTACCCCCGGATTTGGCGACCCGATCCACATACTCCTGTACTTCCTGCGGAACGCGCTGCCCTCGTTCGGCGATGTAGCGCTTGATGGTTTCCGGCGCGCCTTTGCGGATCTCCCGGCCGTCCATGTCTACACCCGACATGCGCGTCTGCGCGGTGAAGGGAATGAAGAGGGGATTGTGAGATGCGAGTTCGCGGCCGCGAAGACCATATTTTTCCTTCGCGAGGACAACAATGGAGCGGCCTTCGGGTGTTTCGTCGGCGAAAGAGGCGAGTTGCGCTGCGTTGGCCAGTTCGGCGGCCGTTACGCCCGGCGCCGCATGGAATGCGGTCGCTTCGCGATTGCCGAGCGTGATCGTGCCGGTCTTGTCGAGAAGAAGCACATCAACGTCGCCCGCGGCTTCCACCGCGCGGCCGGATATCGCAATAACGTTGCGCTGAATCAGGCGATCCATGCCGGCGATTCCGATGGCGGAGAGCAGTCCTCCAATGGTTGTCGGGATCAGGCAAACAAGCAGCGAAATCAGCGCAAAGACGCTCTGTGGCGCGCCGGAATAGATGGCGAACGGCTGCAGGGTGACCACGGCCAGAAGAAATATGATCGTGAGCCCGGCAAGCAGGATGTTCAACGCGACTTCGTTCGGCGTCTTCTGGCGTGAAGCGCCTTCGACAAGGCAGATCATTCGGTCGAGGAAGGTTTCACCGGGGTTCGACGTAATACGCACCTTGATTTCATCGGACAAGACGCGTGTGCCGCCGGTTACTGCGGAGCGGTCGCCGCCGGATTCGCGAATTACCGGTGCGGACTCGCCTGTGATGGCAGACTCGTCCACCGAGGCGACGCCTTCAATGACTTCACCGTCCCCCGGAATGAATTCGCAAGCCCCGACAACAACCACGTCGCCCGCGCGAAGCTTCGAACTGGGCAGCATCTCGGTTGTTCCATCTTCTCGCAGCCTGCGAGCCTCGGTCTCGGCCCGGGCTTTGCGCAGGGTTTCCGCCTGGGCTTTCCCACGTCCTTCGGCCATCGCTTCGGCGAAGTTGGCGAACAGCACCGTGAACCAAAGCCAGAGAGTGATCTGCAGTCCGAACCGGAAATCGCCGTGGTGCCGAACCAGATTCGAAAGCAGAACGACCAGGGTGATAACCGCGCCGACTTCCACGACGAACATGACCGGGTTCTTTACCATTAGCCGCGGATCCAGCTTCCAGATCGAGTCGCGAATGGCGTTGCGCAGGATTTTGCGGTCGCCGAAGGAAGTTCCTTTTGCCTGCGGATTCGCGGTCATGGAGTCCTCAAAATGCCTTCCCCGCGTTCATCAGCAAATGCTCGAGAATCGGTCCGAGGCTGAGCGACGGGAAAAATGTCAGCGCACCGACGATGACGATCACGGAAATAAGAAGAACGGTGAAGAGCGGCCCGGTGACCGGAAAAGTGCCGAGGGATTCCGGAACATGCTTTTTCGCGGCAAGATTCCCGGCGATGGCAAGGATCGGAATCACCCCAAAAAAACGGCCGAAAAGCATTGCGATAGCCAGAGTGCAGTTGTACCAGAGCGTGTTCGCATTGATCCCGCCGAAAGCAGAGCCGTTATTACCCGCGCCGGAAGTGTAGGCATAGAGAATTTGCGACAACCCGTGAGGACCGGGGTTGCTGATGCCGGCGAGTCCGGCCTTGGTGACAATGGCAATGGCCGTGAAGATCAGAATCGTTAGCGAAGAGACGAGAATCGAGAGGACCGCCATTTTTACATCGAAGGACTCGATCTTCTTGCCGAGATACTCTGGCGTTCGCCCGACCATCAGTCCCGCAAGGAACACCGCGAGAATCACGAACACGATCATCCCGTAGAGTCCGGAGCCGACTCCACCAAAAACGATTTCGCCGAGCATGATGTTGATCAGCGGCACCATGCCGGCAATCGGAGTGAGTGAGTCGTGCGCGTTGTTGACTGCGCCGCAACTCGCGTCGGTGGTCACCACGGTGAACAGCGCGGAGTTCGCGATGCCGAAGCGGACTTCCTTGCCTTCCATGTTTCCGCCGGGTTGGGTCTCAGACGCGGTGGCGTTCACGCCCCTAAGCATGGGATTGCCGCGCGATTCAAACGCGTAGACCACAATCACGCCGGCGAGAAAAAGTACCGCCATGGCGCTCCAGACGGCCCAGCCGTGCTTTGCCGAACCGGTCATTCGCCCCAGCGTGTACGTCAGCGCGGAGGGAATCGCGAAGATCATCAGCATCTGCAGAAGATTGCTGAGAGGCGTGGGATTTTCGAACGGGTGCGCGCTGTTGGCGTTGAAAAAGCCGCCACCGTTTGTGCCGAGCATTTTGATCGCTTCCTGCGAAGCGACCGGCCCTTGCGCGATCACCTGTGTAGTGACGGTGTCTTGAGATTTCGTGCCGTCAGCGGCCTGCTTTTCGACGGTTTGCGGCTCAACCAGACTTGCCTGCGTGTACGGGCGGAAATTCTGCACCACTCCCTGGGAAACCAGCACCAGCCCGCCAACGACGCAGAGAGGCAGCAGGATCCAAAGCAGTCCGCGTGTCGTATCCACCCAGAAATTGCCGATGGTCTTTGCTTCCTTGCGCGCCACGCCGCGAATCACCGCGATCGCCAGCGCCATGCCGACGGCAGCGGAAACAAAATTGTGATACGCAAGACCGGCCATCTGCGTGAAGTAACTCATCGTGGATTCGGGAACGTACGATTGCCAATTGGTGTTCGTGCTGAAAGAGACCGCCGTGTTCCACGCGAGATCGGGAGCGAGATTGGGCAGCTTCTGCGGATTCAGCGGAAGCCACTGCTGCGTCCGCTCGATCAGATAAAGGAGCAAGAGCGAAACGCCGCTGAAGAGGAGCATCGAAAAGCCGTAGCCCTTCCAGTCCATCTCTTTTGTTTTGTCAACTCCGCACACGCGATAGATGAATCGTTCGATGGGACGCAAAACCGGATCGAGCAACGTCGATTTGCGTTCATAAACACGATAGAGAAAGCCGCCCAGCGGTTTGGTTACCGCCAGCACCAGGCAGAAGAAGAGAAAGATCTGGAACCACCCGTTGCCGGTCACGATTAGAATTTCTCCGGTTTCAGCAGGGCGTAGAGAAGATAGCCGCAGAGCAAAAGCGAAATCACGATAAGCAATACGTTTCCAAGCATGAATTTACCGGGTCACTTCAGGCGCTCGCAGGCGCGCAAGTAAAGAGTGCTGACAGCAAAAAAGGCAATCGTACAAATCGCAAAAATCAGGTCACGCATATTGGCCCCCGGTGCATCCATAGAATAGTCGAACCATCTAAGAAAGCGGTGAACCCCCCATTAGGAAAACGTAAGCGCGGCGGGTCCGCAAAGCGTTTGCCTTGTTCGGATTAGGTGGGCGTGGGACACTGGAAACTCGTACTGCAAATGTCCAACCACACTGTCGCGTCTCCTGTTCAATCAGCCGCCGCTCCTGGGCTGCGCCTGGAATGGGCGTACCTCCATCTGGGATTTGTTCTCATCGGCGTCAGCATGACCATGCTCGGTCCCGTGTTGCCGTACTTTACCCACCGGTGGAACTTAACGGAAAGCCAGGCAGGTGTGTTTTTCTTTACGCAGTATTTCGGAAGCTTTCTGGGAACGCTGGCCACCAGCTGGTTGCTGCCACGGTTGGGTTTTTCGAAGGTAATCAGCGCCGGATATTTTTGCTTCGCACTAGGTTTGGCATCCCTGGGACTTGGGCCCTGGTTTGTTTCGACCGTTTGCCTGGCGATTTACGGCACCGGCTATGGCCTGGCGAATCCGTCCGTTAACCTGCGTGCGACTCACTTGCCATCCTCAAACGTGGCGGCAGCGGTGAGCCTGCTTAATTTCTCCTGGGGAGTCGGCGCGGTCTCGAGCCCCTTCTTGGTGGCTTTTTTTCTGGGCAGTCTCAGCCTGCGTTGGCTGTCCGGAGCACTCGCCGCGTGCTTCCTGGCGCTGGCCGTGGTGCATTTCGTGCAGAAAACCGAGCTGGTTGATTCTGCCGAGACGCGGCCCATTCGTTCGCTTGCGGTCTGGCGCGCTACCTTGCGGCCCGCGCCATGGATTTCTCTCGCGCTCCTCTTTTTCCTTTACGTCGGAATCGAAATCTCCATCGGCGGCTGGGTCGCTCTGGACGAAAAACAATTGGTGGGCTTTAACGCAGCCAGGATGGCGGCCGGCCCCGCATTTTTTTATGGGCTCCTGCTGCTCGGCCGTTTCCTGCTTCCCATTGCATTAAAGTATTTTTCGCAGCGATCGCTTTCCGTCGGAGGCCTCGTCCTGGTCACCGCGGGGGTCGCGCTGGTTGCGCTTGCGAAGTCTCCCCAGGTTCTGCACGTTGGCGCGTTGCTCGCGGGCCTCGGCTGCGGGCCGCAATACCCGATTTATGTGACCTGGCTGGCGGCGCGATTCAAGGATGATGCCAACTGGCTGGCCGCGCTCTTTTTCGGCGCAGCGGGAATTGGGAGTTCCTTGATTCCGTGGCTCGTTGGCGTGGTGGCTTCGCAAACATCTCTGCGTTTGGGATTTATGTTGCCGCTTGCCTCGGCCGTGCTGATGATTCCGTTTGTACTTCGTGCCTGCCCCGGATTGGACAAGCCGGGTGATGCCGTCACATAATCCGGGCAGTCTCAATGGTTGGAACCCCGCCTGAAAATCAAAGGACCTCCTGATCCTGTGGATCGGAGGCCCTCATAATTTCCTTTGCGGAATTCTCTACTTTTCGATGGTGACGGGTTCCGTCAGCTTGAATGTGATGGCGCTCTCGGCGGGGAATTCCACGTTCTTGCCTCCGGTAGCGCCAGAGGCCGCAAGTCCGCCGCCCGCACCGACGCCCGCGCCGATCGCGGCTCCCTTGCCGCCGCCGGCCAGGCCGCCGATCAACGCGCCGATCGCCGCGCCGCCGCCGGTAACAACCGCTGTGCGTTTGCCTTTGCCTTTTTCCGTGCCGCCGTAAGGGCTCGTCGAAATCGTGTAGCCTTTGCCGTGAATTTCCACGCGCGTCAGCCGGATGGCCAGAACCGCTTCGCCTTTAAAAGTTCCTTGTTTCTTCGCGTCAACCACGGTTCCGTTCGCGTGGGCGCCCTTGGGAATGGCCGTACGTCCTTCGACGACTACCGGCTCGGAAACTGTGGCCTCAAACTCATCGCCCGGCTTGGCTACCTTGGAGCTGATAGTGCTCGAGAGGACAACGGTGATCGGCGTGTCTGCCGGAAGGGTGATCGGCTTCGGAGGTTCAGGGGCCGCCTTCTGCGCAGCGGCTGATTGGTTGGAGCCCGTTTGACTGCTATCGGTGGATGGATTCGTTGAAGTGTCGCCTTTGTTGCAGCCGGCGGCCAGTCCGAGCATTGCCGCCAGTCCGAGTGTTGCCCATTTACGATTCATGGTTCCCCCCATTTTTTATCTGAAGTGTATATAACGATGCCGCTGAGATGATTGTCTTGCACAGGTATCCGCTGGGCGCCGCGGCTTGCGATACTTCGAATATTATCACCTCTTTCCGGGAGTGAGTAGCGCCGCCCGCGAAATGCGTAAGCGATTCGCACTTGATTCGCGCGCCGAGGAAGGACAGGGCACCGGGCCGGCGGATTTGCCGAAGCGCGAATGGCCCATTACAATTTGGCGCATGATGCCGGAAGCTAGAGCTGCGGCGCCGATCACCACCCGCGTGGCTGCCCGCGTTGCCGCGGAATTGTATGGACTGACGGCCACGATCCAGCCGCTGCCGGGCGAATACGACGACAATTTTCTTCTCCACGCAGGCGATTCGCGCGCTTTTGTGCTGAAGATCATGCACCCGGCCAGGGAAGACGCGTTCGTAGACATGCAGTGCCGGGCCTTCCTACACCTGGCTGGCAAGGCGTCGCATCTCGCTCTGCCGCGGGTAATTCCGACCAATCGCGGCGAACCTTACGCGCGGGTCAGACTCGAAGACGTAAGTTCTCGCTTGGTGTGGATGCTCTCTTATTTGCCGGGCACGACGCTGGCCGCAACGAAGCCGCACTCTCCACAGTTGCTTGCATCATTTGGACAATTGCTGGCGGAGATTGACCTGGCGTTACAGGATTTTGCGCATCCCTGCGCCCAGCGATTTCTCAAGTGGGATCTTTCCCGCTCCAACTGGGCGCGCGATTATCTGGGCTACATAGCGAATCCGGAGCGCCGCTCGCTCGCCAAGAAGTTTCTCAACCTGTTTGAAGAGGAAGCCGTCCCGCTGTTTCCGCTGCTGCGGCGAAGCGTGATTTATGGCGATGCGAACGACCACAACGCTCTCGTCGATCCGCACACAAACCGCGTGGTTTCCGTAATCGATTTTGGCGACATGCATGAAGGGTTCACGGTGGGAGAACCGGCAGTTGCGGCAGCGTACTCGATTCTGGGCAAAGAGGATCCGCTGGCAGCGGCTGGAGCGGTGCTCACCGGGTATCACAAGGTGTTGCCTCTGCATGACGAAGAGATTGCGGCCTTTTTTCCGTTGATGGGGGCGCGGCTAGCTGTCAGTGTCGTGAATTCCGCGCACCGCAAATCGCTGGTGCGCGATGACCCTTACATCACGGTTTCGGAAGAGCCGGCGTGGGTGGCCCTCGAACGCCTGGCCGCGATCGATTCGCGGAGCGCGCTGGAATATTTTCGGGCAGCGGCGGGGAAAGTGGCGTCGATCGCTGGGAGAAAGCGCACCAGTGGATTGGGGGTTGAACTGAGAAAAGAGTTCGCGTTTGAGGAATCGCTGGCGGCGCGAAAGCGATTACTGGGAGGAAATCTTTCGCTCTCCTACGACAAGCCGCTGAAGCTCGTGCGCGGCTCCATGCAGCATCTTTACGACGGGGAGGGTCGCGCTTACCTGGACGTTTATAACAACGTGCCACTGGTGGGGCATTCTCATCCGCGTGTGGTGCGTGCGATTCAGGAGCAGGTGGCGCTGTTGAACACGAACACGCGCTATCTGCACGACAATATTCTTCGTTATGCGGAGCGTTTGACGGCGTTGCTGCCGGACCCGCTGCAAGTCTGCTACTTCGTGAATTCGGGCAGCGAGGCCAACGAACTGGCCCTGCGCCTGGCGCGAACGCACACGGGACGCGAGGATGTGATCGTCCTCGAGCACGCCTACCACGGGCACACCTCAACTCTCATTGACATCAGCCCCTATAAATTTGACGGCCCGGGAGGGCGTGGCCGCAAGCCGTGGGTTCACGTGGCGCCGATTGCCGATGACTACCGTGGTGCGTACCGCCGCGGCGAAGCGAATCTTGGCAAAAAATATGCCGCGCACGTCGGCGAGATTCTGGCCGATTGCAAAAAGAAAGGTCAGCGCGTGGCGGCCTACATCGCGGAAACGCTGCCCAGCGTCGCCGGACAAATTGTATTTCCTCCGAATTATCTGGCAGAGGCTTATCAACATGTCCACGCGGATGGCGCCGTGTGCATCGCGGACGAAGTGCAGGTAGGATTCGGGCGGCTGGGCACGCGCTTTTGGGGATTTGATACGCAGGGCGTGGTGCCGGACATCGTCGTATTTGGGAAGCCCATGGGGAACGCGTTTCCCCTGGCCGCCGTGGTGACGACGCGCGAAATCGCGGCTTCGTTCGCGAATGGGATGGAATTTTTCAGTACCTTTGGCGGGAATCCAGTTGCGTGCGCGGCGGGTCTGGCGGTGCTCGATGTGCTGCGCGACGAAAATCTGCAACAGAATGCGCTGGCGGTCGGCACCCAGTGGATACGCGATTTGCGGGCGCTACAGGCTAAGTATCCGTTGATTGGCGATGTGCGCGGATTGGGGCTTTTCCTGGGGATTGACTTGGTGACGGACCGCGGCACGCGCTCCCCCGCAAAACGGCAGGCTTCCTATGTGGTGAACCGATTGAGAGAAGAGGGAATTCTCGCGGGAACGGATGGCCCGCATCACAACGTGATTAAGCTCCGCCCGCCTCTGTGTTTCAATGCGGCCGATGCAAGGAGTTTCACTTCTTCATTGGATTCGGTACTTCAGGAGCCCGCGGCGCAACCGCTTGCCTAGCCGTTGCTTTTTGGAGGTAACGATCCGCGCCGTAAAAGCGAAAGCTGCGCTTTCGCACTCATATGAGGGCGGCCCCGCGGATCATTACGATTACGAGAAGTCGAGTTCCACTTCGTCGACGAAACACCAGCCCCAGGCTTCGCCGGGTTCGATCGAGCGCATGATCGGGTGCTTGGTGCGATGAAAATGCTTGGTGGCGTGCTTGTTCTTGGAGGAGTCGCAGCAGCCCACATGCCCGCATTCCATGCAAAGTCGGAGATGCACCCAGATATCGCCCATCTTCAGGCACTCTTCACAACCCTTGGTGTTCGCCGTAACTTTGTGAATGTGACTTGAATGCGTGCATTCGTTCATGATTTTTCCACCCCCATCCGAATCAGCTCGGTGGCCGTCTTTCAGTCGGCGGCATTCTACTCCCCAACCATGGACTGAGAACTGTTATTTAATGCGCAAGCCTGGCCAAAGGATGCCTCAGCTAGCGTCGTGGAGCCAAATTCTTTTTGGAGAGTTGAAACCTTTCCGGGGATTCTGAGTCGAATGAGCACGCTGAACCACCCGCCCGGCTTGCGTTTGCGGTCTCGGCGTGATTTGGTAAGGAGACCATGAGCAACCCGATTGCTGCGTATACCCGCTGGCTGCACACCCGCTGGCCGGCTGGAACCGTCGAAAAATTGCCGGTCGCCGGCGAGAACGGAATCACCAATCTTCCTGGAGTGCGGGTTGCCGGCGACCTTTCGGGAATTCCCCTGCTGAAGTTTTCGTCGCAAACGGCAACGAAAGCGCTCCGCGCAATCCTCAGCGAGCCGGACTTTCAGAAGCGCGATACCTCCCAACCCGATGTTCTGGATGTGGCCATCATTGGCGCGGGTGTAGCCGGAGTTTCCGCGGGTATCGAGGCGAAGAAGGCGCAACTTCGCTTCGCGGTTTATGAGGCAACGCAGCTTTTTTCCACGGTGGTGAATTTCCCGAAAGGGAAACCGATTTACACCTATCCCACCGAATTGAAGCTCGACGGCGGCCTCCAATTCCAGGCCGCGATAAAAGAGGCGCTGGTCGAGGAAATGGAAGCGCAGCAAAAGGCCGCCGGCATCGAGCCAATCGCCGCGCGAATCGAACGGCTTGAGCGTTCCGGAAATTTGCTGGTTCTGCACCACGCCGATGGAAAGACCACCCGCGCGCACCGGGTAATTGTCGCCATCGGGCGTAGCGGAAACTTCCGCAAGCTTGGTTGTCCCGGGGAAGATCTCGACAAGGTCTACAACCGCCTCTTCGACCCAAAGGAGTTTGCTGGAAAGGAAGCCCTTGTCGTCGGCGGCGGCGACACCGCCCTGGAGACCGCAATCGCCATTGCTGCGGTTGGCGGCAGGGTAACTCTCAGTTACCGCAAGAAAGAATTCGCGCGGCCGAAGCCGGAAAATGTCGAGAAATTGCAGATGCTGGTGAAGGATCCCACGGCGCGCGTCGCGGTCGAGCGGCCCACCTCCGAACGCGTGACCACATCCGCGAGTTCAGACATGCGCGGGGACAAAGCGCCGGGTTCCGTCCGGCTGATGATGGAAACCTCGGTCCAGAAGATCGAGCCCACAACCGCCACCCTGCGCGACGCGACCGGCAAGACCGAGACAATTCCGAACGACGTTGTATTCACGATGTTGGGCCGCGAAGCCCCGCTCGATTTTTTCCGCCGCTCGGGAATCCCCATTCGTGGCGAGTGGTCCATAAATGCGGCGCTAAGCTTCCTGACCTTTTTCGCGTTCTGCTCGTTTGTCTACATCTGGAAGGCCAGCAGCCATTTGAACCAGCTTTTCCAGCAGCGGCACTGGTTTCCCTTTGACGTACCTGCCTGGCTCCATTCCCTGGGCGGTTCGATCGCCGCGGCTTCGGGCAATCCAAGCACGCTTTTGGGCACGCTGGCCATCGACCTGGCGCAACCCGGATTTTATTACTCCACCGGCTACACGCTGGCGATCATTGCGTTTGGCCTCCGCCGGATTCGGCGCCGCAACACGCCATACGTGCGTTTGCAGACCTATTCCCTGATGGCTTTTCAGTTCCTCCCGCTCTTCTTGTTGCCGTACATTGTATTGCCGCTGATGGGGCACAACGGGTGGTTTGATTCCGGTGTAATGAAAACCATCGCGGATAATCTGTTTCCCGTGGTGAACTACGATCACGGCCGCGAATACTGGCGCGCCTTCGGATTTGTGCTCGCCTGGCCGCTGTTCATCTGGAACGTTTTCACCTCGCAACCGCTGTGGTGGTGGCTGGCAATTTCCTTCATTCAAACCTTTGTCATCATTCCGCTGATTGTGTACCGCTGGGGCAAAGGCGCGTATTGCGGCTGGGTCTGTTCGTGTGGCGGGCTGGCGGAAACCATGGGCGACACGCACCGCGAAAAAATGCCGCACGGGCCGTTCTGGAACCGGCTGAACATGACCGGACAACTGATTCTGTTTGCCGCTCTGCTGATTGCGGTTTTCCGGTTTGTGAGCTGGATGGCGCCAGACTCCGATCTTGGGCACGCATCTGCTCAACTATTTTCCGGAATGCTGAGCCAGTGGTCCGTGCTCGGGGTCGAATTAAATTACTACCACGTGGTGGATATCGGGCTTGCCGGAATCATCGGCTTGTGCATGTATTTCTGGTTCAGCGGCCGTGTGTGGTGCCGATTTGCGTGCCCGCTCGCGGCCCTGATGCACATCTATGCGCGATTCTCGAAATACCGCATTTTCCCCGAAAAGAAAAAATGCATTTCCTGCAACGTCTGCACCTCTGTCTGCCACCAGGGTATTGACGTGATGAATTTCGCCAACAAGGGATTGCCGATGGAAGATCCGGAATGCGTGCGGTGTTCCGCGTGCGTGCAGATGTGCCCGACGGGCGTTCTCGCGTTCGGACGGCTGGATTCAAACGGAAAAATTGTCTACGACAAACTGGTGGCTTCCCCTGTGCAGATGAGAGAAGCCCACTAAGGTTTGTAGTGGCCGACCTTCAGGTCGGTGAAGTTCATGCTATGCAAGCGCGCCCGTGCAACTGGATCCCGCGCCTGCAGTACACCCAAAGCAGTGGCCGGCAGTGGAGATGCGGCGGCCAGCCCACCCCGTAAAAGTTTCGACGTCCCACACGGTAGCCGCGCTTCCCGGTTGGTCCAATTCCATGTCCAGCATCTGGTTGAAATCACAATCGTAGAGCTTCCCGTCGTAGCCAATACTCACCAGCGAACGGCACATCAGCCCATGCACCGTACCCGGATTGAAATTCCTCTTCAGAAGTTCCATGTAGGTGTCGTGTTTGCCCTGCCGCTGCAGGTCTTCCTCAAAACGGTGAATCGGCATGTTCGTGATGGTCAACAAATTGTGGAACTCGATGCCGTGTTCTTCGCGCAGGTGCTGCTTATAGTCGGCTTCGAGCTTTGCCTGTGGTGGCGGTAACGACGGGCCGACCGGGTTGTAGACCAGGTTTAATTTCAAGTCAGAGCTCGGCATGCCATAACCCAGGCTATTTAGCTTGCGCAGCGCATCCATGCTTTTCTCGAAAACGCCCTTGCCCCGTTGCTTATCCACATTCTCCGCCGTGTAGCAGGGCAGGCTGGCGATAATCTCCACGTTGTGTGCCGCAAGAAATTCTCCCAGTTCCCGTTGTGTATCTTCCAGCAGGACGGTGAGGTTGCAACGATCGATGACGTGCCGGCCAAGGCGCCGCGATTCTTCGACCAGCCGGCGAAAATTCGGATTCAGCTCCGGCGCGCCGCCTGTAATGTCCACGGTGGTGATGCTTGGGCTGGCCGAAAGGAGTTCCATGGCGCGGCGTGCGATTTCCGCGGGCATGATTTCGGTGCGTTTGGGACCAGCGTCCACGTGGCAATGATGGCAGGCCTGATTGCAAAGCTTGCCGACGTTGATCTGCAGCGTGGTTGTTTCCGCGCGCAACAAATCCGCCCACCCGTTCTGGCGCAGGGCTTCCGTGAATCCCTCGGCATACCCGTTGCCTCCAGGAAAGATCGGAAACAGCGAATTCGCAACGGCCATCAGCAGCACCCGCTCTTTCGATCCCCCGGCGTGCAGCAATCCACCGGCGCTTCGGTGGTCAGGGAATAGTCTTCGCCCTTGGTCTCCCTCGGATTGCGCAGCAATGTTCCACTGGTGCAGGGAAACGGTTTCGCATCCTCTTGGGTTACCTCCACAAGCGGTGGAACCAGTGCGAACGAATCACGATAGGGAGCCTTCGAATAAAGTTGGAATGTCTTCTCGCAAACCGCGACGCGCATTCCGCGGCGCAGCACGTGCCCGTCATCGTCCACTACCTGGCGGAACGGCCCCTTGTAAATCACGGCCTGCTTGTGTTCCCAGCATTCGCCTTGCTTGCCCTTGTACGCCGCGACGGTCATGCTGCGAAACTCGATGCCTTCCACCGTGCGCCACGGCTCCTGCTGCCGATCGAGAATTTCGATCCCGTAAAAGCCCGCGCTTTCGAATGCGTCCAGGAACAAATCCTCGCGGAATGCCCCGGAGATACAGCCGCTCCACAATTCGGCGTTTTGCTGCATCGCAACGGGAATATCTTCATCGGACACGATATCGGAGATGATGGCCCGGCCTCCCCGCTTCAACACACGGAAAATCTCCGTGAACAGTTGTTTCTTGTCTTCCGGGCGGACCAGATTTAACACGCAGTTGGAAATCACCACGTCCACGGATTCATCCGCAATCAGCGTCCGCGCGCTGCGCAGTTCATTCATCGTGGATTCCAGTTCCGCCAGATCTTCCGCGGTGCGCACGGGATGAGCCGCTAGCCATTCATCCACTGCCGCCATGTTCAGCCGCAGGTCCTGGATTTTCCCCTTGCGGAATTCCACATTGGCGTAGCCCAGCCGCCGCGCCACTTCCGGTGCATTGCGCTCGGCAACTTCGAGCATCGAATCGGTCATATCCACGCCGATCACGCGTCCTGTTGGGCCGGCGATCTGGCAGGCAAGGAAGCAGTTTTTCCCTGAACCGGACCCAAGATCCAGCACCGTGTCTCCCGCCTGAACATATTTCGTAGGATCCCCGCAGCCATAATCAATCGAGAGCACTTCGTCAGGAATCGCTTTCAGCAAGGCAGCGTCGTAGCTCGTCGGACAACAAAGCGAAGCTTCGCTCTTCCTGGCTCCCTCCGCGTACCGTTTGCGAACCGCCTCTTCCTTATTCAGCGCAGGTGTGGCCATGGTGGGTCTCCTCTGTTCGTGCCGGCAAACTCATACGATACGCGGCAGAGCGGGAAGTTACGCGATTCCGCGTAGAATTGCTCGACGCCGTAATCGCGCGGGTGCTCAAGCGGGCTTCCTTGCTTGGGATTCGCGCGCCCGCTCCTGGCGCTTCTCTTCCTTGTCCTTTTCCGAAGGAGGGAAGCTCTTGAAACTTTCGCTGAACTCGTCTTCAGCCTTCTTCGGGTCCTTGTCCGGGTCGCTCATTTTGCGCACTAAATAGGCGCGCCAGGCAAGCGCTTTCACTTTCGGATCAATCAGGTCCAGGATCAGCATACCCATGTGCCGGTTGCTGGCGCTCACCGAGTTGAAAACACCGCTCCAATCTCCGGTGATATAAGGGCCGTATGCTCCCCAGTTGCCCATCACCGCCACGTCCACCTGCGTTTCCGGGTTGGCCCAATAGCGCACAATAAGGTCGGGATTCTGCCCTGGGCTTACTTCGTGCAGGCCTTTTTTTTCCAATTCTCGCACCACCATGCGATGGAATCGGATGTTAATCAGCTCCGGATCAATCGCGATGGACACCAGATTTTCCACGGCGCCGACGTACGCGAATGTCTTGAATTTGCCGAAATCGATATTGGGATCAAAATCGGTGGTTGTTTTTGCGGAAACGGCGGGCCCGAGGCTGGCGAGAAGAATCAGAAACAGGGAAAACATAGGAAGGGGGGCTTGCTGCTTGCGTAATCCCGGGTTTTTGTCCGTCATGAGGCTCCTTAGACTCTCGAGGGAGCAATGGTGTTCCGTCGGATTCGGGTAGTTTAGGCCAATCCGATGTCTTTTGGCGAGATGTCCGAAGCGCGCCGCGAAACATTCTCCGGGGAGGCACGGTCTGACTAGCCCTCGGCGTCGGGCGGCTCGTTGTTGAACAGGCGAACAAGTTCGGCGTGCTCCATCACCACGGCGGGGTCGCGCTGGATAGCATCGAAATATTGCTTCTGGAAGCCATCGCCGGTTTCCGTCGGCGCGAACAGTTTTCGCGCCAGCGAAATGGGGCCGCGCGCATCGGCGTCGGTGACAGGCTCGTCGCTCGACAGTGTTTCGTCGATTCGCACCACAAACTCCGAAATATTGTGCAGCCACGCGAATTGCTCGTCACCAACGACCAGGCGGAACAGTTCGCCGGTGCTCACAACGCCATGAGCTTTCTCGTAATCGCGCCGTTCCATGTCCAGCAATGTTTTGTGCAGACGAAGCAGCGCCTGCCGCAGGGCGACAAGTTTTTGCCGGGCCGGGGTGTCGCTGCCGTCGCCTTTGTTTGTGTACGGATCTTTCGCTTGAGCCAAGAAATTTGCTCCCTGACTATTTTGCGACAGTTTCGAACGCCTGGCTAGTTGGCGGGAGCGCCCTTCGGGCGGACAACGATGTTGTTCTTAACCGAGGAAATGCCGGAGACGCCCGAAGCACGCGTGGACGCGAGGCTCTTTTCTGCTTCCGTCCCAACTACGCCCTCAAGCGTCACTTCTCCGTTTCGCAGGATGATATGGATCACCGGAACTTCTGAAACCGCGTATCGTTGCAGCGTGGAATCCTCAAAAATCGCGCGGTACACGGCGCGGCGAGAATCGTCGTCAGTGGGGGATTTGGGCAGCACTTCAATCAGGTTCTGGACAGAGGCGACTCCTTCCAGGCTCTTTACAGCTGCTTCGGCGTTGATCCGCAACGTGGGGCGCAGGACGCATCCGGTCAAGGTGACTTTATCTCCGTCCAGTCGGAACGAGATATAGTCGAAAACCGAGTAATACGGAAGCACCGTCAGTTGGTGCCGGATTTCATGCGAGAGTTGGGGTTCTTCAGGTTTAGTTTCCCCTTTCGCGGGTTTTGGCACGGCAGGCCGCTGCGCTGGTAGTGAAGGCACAAACAGCGATAGTGAAACCAAAAAGAGCATCGAGATATTTCGATGAAAAGCGCTTTGCATATGATTCAGATTACCAAATGCGTTTCGATTGATAACAGATTGTTTCCTCTGGCGCATTTGTAGCTCACCCCTTCAGGGGTGAGGGTTTTCGTCGCAATGGCAAAGTCGCTCGTCACGGCGAAAAACCTCAGACTGAAGGCCCAAGCTGCAAGGGTTATCCATTAATGAGCTGGCTACGACTGCATGTTCTTCATGCGTGAACGTCTGGCCGTCAGTGTTAGCATTACGACAGGGTATCGCGCTCTCCTTCTTCCGATTGCTTGCTCGATCGCCCCGGGAGGATGCAGTTTCGTGTTGGCCATCGCCCATCGCGGTGCTTCAGGGTACGCCCCGGAAAATACGCTTGCGGCGTTTCGCCGTGCCGTCTCGCAGGGCGTGACGTTTATCGAAACCGACCTTCATCTGACCCGCGACGCACATTTTGTGGCCATTCACGACGCAAACGTCGAGCGCACCACCAGCGGCCGCGGCGAAGTGCACCAGATGACCCTCGCGGATGTCCGCAAGCTGGACGCGGGTTCCTGGTTCGCCAGCGAATTCATCGGCGAACGTGTGCCCACGCTTGTGGAGGTTCTGGAGTTTGCACGCAAGCACGACGTGGTGTTCTACCTGGAGTTGAAGCCCAACGGTTTCTGGGGCGGAGAGCACGCGCTCATCAGCAATCTGCGCGATTCCGGTGAAATTCCTCGCGTGGCCATTATTTCGTTTGACCCCGGAATTCTGGCGGGCTTGCGGAAGCTCGAGCCTACCCTTATGACCGGCTTGTTGTATGACGGCCAGTTCGAGAATCCGTTTGAGAAGGCGCTGGAAATTGGCGCGCGCCAATTGGCCGTGCGCGGCGACCTGATGACCCCGAATTTCTTGAAGGAAGCGCACAAACGCGACCTCCAAGTGGTCTGCTGGACCATCAATTCGCCCGCGCACATGCGGCTGCTCGAAGCAGCGGGTGTCGACGGGATTATGTCCGACTATCCGGACCGGCTGCTGGATTCATTGAAGAAATAGCGCGGTAGACGGCGGAAAATTGCTCGACGCTCAACTGTTCGGCGCGCGCATCCTCTCTGATTTGTAATTCCTTCAATAACTCCCGAATCTTCTGCGGCTTTGCGATTTGCTTCAGATTGTTCGAAAGCGTTTTTCGCTTCTGCCCAAAGCAGGACTTCACAAAATCAAGAAACTTTTCCGAGTCACCTACGCCGGATTGCGTGCCCGGCCCGGGCAGCCGCAGGGTGACCAGAGCCGAGTCCACTTCCGGCGGCGGGCTGAACGCGTTGGGGGGCACCTTGAACACAAGTTCCGGTCGCGTGTAAAACTGCGTGGCGACAGAAAGGTACCCGTAATCCGGGTCGTCCGGCTCCGCCGCGAGGCGCAGCGCCACCTCCAGTTGAATGACGATATGAATTTCGTCGATCTGCTCTGCAAACGAAAAAAAACGATGAAGAATCGGCGAAGTAATGTAGTAGGGAAGATTCCCATAGAGCCGGATACGCCGGCCGCGGGCGAGAGCGGGAAGATCGACTTCCAGCGCATCGCCGGGAGCGACAGTCAGGTTGGGATGTTTCGTAGCCAGGCGCTGAAGCTGTCCAATCAGCGAAGGATCCACCTCGACGGCATAAACCGGAACCCCAGTCTGCACCAGGTACTCGGTCATCTCTCCATGCCCCGCGCCAATCTCGATCCAGCAGTAATCCGGCACTGAGGAACTTGCAGGCGTTTCCATGCCGTGCTCGGAAACGCGAATCGCCCGGGCGATTTTTTCGCGCCACCCCGCATCGCTCAGGAAGTGTTGTCCAAGCTTCTGTCTGGCCATAAAGGAATCTTCTGCCAGTCTACCAGTACACGAGTGCGATCAGTCTTGTCGGACATTCTTGCTGCGATTGCCTCGCAACTCCGCAGTCAGGAAACTTTGCAATAACCCGCCGACGAATCCGGTTGACGCTGGCCGGTGCCTCCGTTAGCGTAGGAATTTCGTACTGAACCCATGCGCATTCTCTTTGTCGCCTCTGAAGCGTTGCCCTACGCGAAGACCGGCGGACTCGCCGACGTCTTGGAAGCATTGCCGCGCGCCCTGGTGAAGTTGGGGCACGAGGTGGCGGTCTTTCTGCCCAGATATCGCGGCGTGAAATCCGCTTCCGTGGTGATGCCCAGCCTCACAATCCCTCAGGGCACGCGTCTGCGTTTTCCCGCGATCAAGAACGGCTCAGTGCTGCGCGGCGTGCGCTATTTCTTTCTGGATGATCCCTTCTATTTCGACCGCGACGGCATCTACGGGGACAAAAATCGCGAATTCCCCGACAACGCCGAGCGTTTCACTGAATTTTCCCGCGCCACGATCGAGATGGCCAAGCACGTCTGGACCCCGGACATTTTTCATTGCAACGACTGGCAGACCGCCATGGTGCCCGCGCTCCTGCGCTCCTCATATGCAGATGATCCCGTGGTGAAAGACATACCGGTTGTCTTCACGATTCACAACATCGGTTACCACGGCGTCTTTCCTCCGGAATCCCTCACCCGCGCCGGAATTCCTCAGGGGCTGTTCCATCCGGGCGGCATCGAATTTTTCGGCAACGCCAATTTCCTCAAAGGCGGCCTGATCTATTCCGATTATCTGACCACCGTCAGCCCAAAATACGCCAAGGAAATCCAGACCCCTGAATACGGCTTTGGCTTGGACGGTGTGATTCGTTCGCGTGCCAGCCGGCTGGTGGGAATTCTAAACGGCGTGGATTACTCCGCATGGAGTCCCGAGCGCGACTCGCTGATTCCCGCAAAATATTCCGCCAAGAATCTGGAAGGGAAGAAGGCCTGCAAAGAAAAGCTCGTGGAAGAATTTCGCTTGTTGCGCGACCGGCCGCAGTGGCCGGTTTTGGGAATCGTCTCTCGCTTCGCCGATCAGAAAGGCTTCGATTTAATTGCCGCCATCGCGCGCGACCTGTTGCACGAAGAAGTTTTGCTCGCCGTGCTGGGAACAGGCGACCGCCGCTACGAAGATTTGTTTCGCGCGCTGGCCACCGATTTCCCCGGCCGCGTTGGCGTGAAGATTGCCTACGACAATACCCTGGCGCACTTGGTTGAAGCCGGCTCCGACATGTTCCTGATGCCCTCGCGCTACGAACCCTGCGGCTTAAACCAGATCTACAGCCTCCGCTACGGCACGGTGCCGATCGTGCGCGCAACGGGAGGCCTCGACGACACCATCGAAATGTTCGACCTGGAACACGGCACCGGCACAGGGTTCAAGTTTTTGGAATATTCCGGCGGAGCGCTCTTGCATGCCATCCGCCAGGCGTTGCATTATTACTCCGACGAAGGCATCTGGAAGCGCATTCAAATGAATGGGATGGCGAAAGATTTTTCCTGGAACATCTCGGCGGCGGAATATGCGAAACTATATGAGGCTGCCAGGGCGGTACGAAACCAAACGACAGTTCCCGCATCTAACTAATCAGGAAAGTGGCTGCCCAGTGGCGGCCCCAAAAAGAGGATACAAAGGTTATGGCTGAAAACATTCTTACGGTGAATGACGGAAACTTCGATACGGAAGTTCTGACTGCAAGCAAGTCGCAGCCCGTCATGGTCGATTTCTGGGCGGAATGGTGCCGCCCGTGCCACATGCTGGCGCCCACGGTCGCCGAAATTGCCCAGGATTACGCGGGCAAGCTCAAGGTGACCAAACTCAACGTGGACGAGGCGATGAATTCCTCCACCCGTTACGGCATTCGCGGCATCCCCACCTTGCTGGTGTTCAAGGACGGCCAGGTGGTGGAGCAGATCGTCGGCGCGGTGCCCAAGGATCAGATCACCAAGGCGCTTGACCGGCACCTCGGATAATTGCCCGCTGCGTCTCACAATAATCGGAAGGAATGCACGGCTCGCTCCTACGGCGGGCCGTTGCTGTTTCTGTTTGTAGACACCCGCTGGCGGAGGATGAGATGGGGGAATCGAAGCAAGCATTGGTGCGCTGCCACTGGGCCAGCAATCCCTTGAATATCCCCTATCACGACGAAGAGTGGGGCGTCCCGGTTCACGACGATCACCGCTGGTTCGAGTTTCTGATTTTGGAGGGCGCGCAAGCGGGTTTGAGCTGGGACACGATTTTGCAGAAACGCACGCGCTACCAGAAAGTTTACGCGGGGTTTGATCCTCGGAAAGTGGCGCGTTTTGACGCGAAGAAATCGCGTGAACTTCTTGCCGATCCTGGCATCATCCGCAACCGCCTGAAAATCGCCGCCGCCGTCACCAACGCCCAAGCATTCCTCGAAGTGCAGCAGGAATTCGGCAGCTTCGACAAATACATCTGGCAATTCATCGGCGGTGCGCCACTCCAAAACAAATGGAAGAAGCACCAGCAAGTCCCCGCCGTAACGCCCCTGGCCACAGCCCTGAGCAAGGACCTGAAGAATCGCGGCTTCCGCTTCGTTGGGCCAACCATCGTCTACGCACTGATGCAGGCCACCGGCCTGGTAAACGACCACCTGCAGAGTTGCTTCCGCTACAAACAGCTATCGCAAACCTAGCTTGCGACCGATAGCTTCCTTTGCTAATTTAGGAACAGAGCGGGCGTCGTACAATGGCAGTATAGAAGCTTCCCAAGCTTCGGACGTGGGTTCGATTCCCATCGCCCGCTCCA